>JAFAIN010000098.1 GCA_019236695.1 Acidobacteriota bacterium
TGTACTGCTGCCCGAAATGGGCTGGCCGTGGCCGGCAGCTACGATCGACGGACGCAGCATTGCCAGACGCTCTACGCTGCCCTTCGCTCCGCCCCAATCCGAAGTCGCATACGCGGGCGGCAGGGCAACCTCGCGATGCTGCACCAGGGTCTTCGCGAACGACTGCTGATCGACCGTCGAGAGCGCGTCGCCCGCCAGCAGCACGCCATCTGCTTTGCGAAATAGCGACACGTGCCCGGGAGTGTGCCCCGGAGTGTGCACGATTTGCCAGCCGGGGAGTTCGACGAGTTCCCCGCTTTGGGGCAGCTCGCGAAACCGCGCGCCCAGGTCATACGGCGAGCGCGGATAGAAACGCGCCATTTGCGACATCACGCCGCCTACCGTCGGGTCAAACGGCGGGTAGCTCGACTTGCCCGTGAGATACGGCTTTTCGAGCCGGTGTGCATACACCGGCACATTCCAGCGCTCGGCCAGTTGCACAGCGTTGCCGGCGTGGTCGAAGTGGCCGTGGGTGAGCACAATGCACTGAGGCCGGGCGCCATCGCCGTAGCGGCGCTCCAGCGCGCCCAAAATCGAGGCGTAAGACGCGCGCAGGCCAGTATCGATCAGCACCCAGTTGTGGCGGTCGCGAACGTCAATCGTGTAAAGGTTCACGATCGCGGCGGTCATGAACGCTACGCCGGGTGCGAGTTCTTTCAGGCCGGCCGGTGCTCCCATTGTGGCTTCCCTCTGGCAGTGGGATGCCCGCATGTCGCCGCGGGAGCGCCCGGAATCCAGCCGTTCGTTGACGAACAGCGGCGCGCATCTTCTATGATGGTTCTGTCGCCCGCTGCGCGGGCTGGGATTCACGCCGCTTTTACCCACGGCTTGCGCCGTGGGCTATGATCTATCGCTCGCTTCGCGAGCTTGCAGTATCCGAGCACGCGCCGCAGCGTGCTGCCCATCGATGAAGTCTGGTTCTGATTATGGCCGCTGAACATAATTCTCGAATCGAGGGCGCCGCCGAGTCGCCCATTGCCGACGTGTTTGACGGCCGCAAACCGGAACCTTCAGAAGCCCAGTGGGCGGAGAAGACGCTGCTTCCCGCCCTGGAAAAAACGCCCGAGCGGCCCATCGGGGCAGCCACCGGAATCAATGTGGATGAAGGCGGCGCGGCACGCTTCACCACCGTGAGCGGCGTTCCGATCCGGCGGCTCTATACCCGCGCCGACCTGCCTGGCGACTGGAATTATGAGCAGTACCTGGGCTATCCGGGGCAGCCGCCCTACACCCGAGGGATTCACGCTTCCGGCTACCGCGGCCGGCTCTGGACCATGCGCCAGTTCTCCGGCTTTGCCTCGCCCGAGGAAACCAACCAGCGCTACAAATACCTGCTCGAGCACGGCGGCGGCGGCCTGAGCGTGGCGTTCGACCTGCCCACCCTGATGGGTTATGACAGCGATCATCCGGCCAGCGAAGGGGAAGTGGGCAAGTGCGGCGTGGCCATTGATTCGCTGGAAGACATGGAGATCCTGTTCTCGGGCATCAACCTGGAGAAAACCACGGTTTCAATGACCATCAATTCGCCCGCCTCGGTACTGTGGGCCATGTACCTGGTGGTGGCGGAAAAGCAGGGCGCCGACTGGCGGAAGATCTCGGGCACCATCCAGAACGACATTCTGAAGGAATACATTGCGCAGAAGGAATACATCTATCCGCCGGCGCCCAGCATGCGGCTGGTGGTGGATACATTCGAGTTCGGCTCGCGCTACACGCCGCGCTTCAACACGATTTCGATCTCCGGCTATCACATCCGCGAGGCGGGGTCCACGGCGCTGCAGGAGCTGGCCTTCACTATCTATGACGGCGTGGAATACGTGGAATGGGCGCTGCGGCGTGGCCTGCAGTTTGATGAATTCGGGCCGCGGCTCAGCTTCTTCTTCAACGCACATAACGATTTCCTCGAGGAAATCGCCAAATACCGCGCCGCCCGCAAGATCTGGTACCGGCTGGCCAAAGACCGCTTCGGCGCAAAGAACCAGCGCACCTGGCTCATGCGTTTCCACACGCAGACGGCCGGGGTATCGCTTACGGCGCAGCAGCCCATGAACAACATTGCGCGGGTGGCCATCCAGGCTATGGCGGCGGTGCTGGGCGGAACGCAATCGCTGCATACCGACAGTTACGATGAAGCGCTGGCGCTGCCGACCGCCGAAGCGGCGCGCATTGCGCTGCGCACGCAGCAGATCATTGCGTACGAATCGGGCGTGGCCAACACCGTCGATCCGCTGGGCGGGTCATATTTCCTCGAAAATCTCACATTGAAGATGGAGCACGGCGCGTTCGATTACTTTGAAAAGCTCGACGCTATGGGCGGCATGGTGAAGGCCATCGAGCGCGGCTACCCGCAAAAGGAAATTGCCGAGGCCAGCTACCAGTTCCAGCGCGCCGCCGAGAACCGGGAAAAGATCATCGTCGGGGTGAACGACTTCACGGTGGAGGAACCCGCGCCTTCCACCCTGTACATTGATGAATCGGTGGCGCAGCACCAGGCTGCCAAGCTGAAGCGGTTGCGCGAGCAGCGCAACAATCCAGATGTCCGCCGCTGCCTTGACGCGCTGAAGCGCGCCGCGGCGCAATCGCCCGGCGCCGGGAGCAATGGAAGCGTCTCGGGCGCCAACACCATGCCGCACATCATCGAGTGCGTCCGCGCCTATGCCACGGTGGGCGAAATCTGTGACGCGCTGCGCGAAGTTTACGGCACTTACGAAGAGACCAGCATCACCTGAGCCTGCAGGTTTTTCACCGCAGAGGCGCTGAGACGCGGAGCAGGCATGAACTTGCCACGCTTTGCGTTGGCCTCACACATGTACTTGTGCAATACTTTACACATGGCTACGAACCTGGACCTTGACCCCAGGCTGATCGAAGAAGCACGGGAGGCCGGCGGCTACAAAACGAAAAAGGAGGCGGTGACGGCGGCTCTGCAGGAGTTTGTCCGCCGCCGAAAGCAGATGAAGATTATCGATCTCTTCGGCTCCATCGACTTCGATCCCGCATACGACTACAAGGCGGCGCGGCAGCTTAAGCGCTCGCCGATCGCCGCCCGGCCCGCCCGGCGATCCATGGCCGGAAGAAAGCGCGGGAATTCGAGGCCGGCCTGATGGTTCTGGTGGATACGCCCATATGGTCGCTGGCTCTCCGACGAAACGCCAATTTCGAGAATGACGCCCCCATCCGGGTTGCGCTGGCCGAACTCATCCAGCGTGATGAGGCGAAGCTGGCGGGTGTGGTCCGGCAGGAATTGCTATCCGGCGTGCGCGACCGATCGCAGTTTGCGAAATTGCGTGACCATCTGCGCCGCTTTCCCGATATCCCGCTTACCGCGGAAGATTACGAAGCCGCAGCCGAAGCGAGCAACCGCTTGCGATCCTCGGGGATCGCAAGCAGTCCGGCTGATGCTTTCCTGTGCGCGCTGGGGATCTCACGCAACTGGAGCGTCTTCACCACGGACGGCGATTTTGTTCGCTACGCCGCGGTGCTGCCGTTGAAGCTCTATGGTGACCGCTGATCAAACGGTGCGCTGGCCTGCGGCATGCGTGCTCCGCCAGTCATTCACCTCGGTGAGCTGGTTGTCAGTGGTGCGCACGAACAAACGCACTTTGTGGTTGGTGTTTTCGAACTCGTGGATATCGGCCCACACTTCAGCCTGCCAGAGATAATCGTGGCGCTCGGCCGAGCCGCATGAGGCGCAACGGGTATAGACCAGCGTGAGCCGCACATCCGTGCCGTGTTCGGGGAAGCGTATTGTGCTGACCTGTTCCGAAACCACTTCGGAATCCGCATTGATGGATTGCTCATAGCGCAGGAGGTAGCACGCATGCAGCCGTATGGCCGCAACCTCCGCCTCAATCCGGGTGAAGTACGGCCCATACTCGGTCCGGGGCGTCTCCAACTGGTCGCACACCATCCAGATAATTTCGTTCCGCATGCCCCGGTTAATGCACTTGCCATGCCAGGGCAGAATGCGCAAAACCCTTGATTTTATGCGGGTTTCAGCCATCGCGCGCGGGCCATGGATGCAAGCGATTGCACATGGTGGAAAGTCACAGCCGCTGCCATTGGGCGCATGAACGCCGATGGCGCACACTTTCGTGACCCGCGGTAACCATCCACAGTGAAAGCCAACAGGCGCCGCCTGCGGCGGCGGACCGGCCGGGGGCGGCCGGTCCCACGTCGTGTGATTTATGCCGCCCCAGGGTATTTGCCTCCGTGCCTCCGCGTCTCCGTGGTGAAATAGAGGCTATGCAAGCGGCCCTTCTCCATCTTCGAAACGCCGACCCCGTGCTCGCGGCCATCATCGAGCGCGTGGGCGCCTTCCGCATGAGCTATCGCGAGCCGGAGTTCGCTTCCCTTGCCCGCTCCATCGTTTTTCAGCAGCTCAATGGCAGGGCCGCATTGACCATTTGGAATCGCCTTGAAGAACGCACCGGGGCGCCCGTAACGCCGCAGGGCGTACTGAAGCTGCGCATGCCCACATTGCGCAAAATCGGCCTTTCGCGGCAGAAGGCCGGCTACCTGCGCGATCTCGCCCGGCGCGCCCTGGGGGGCGAAATCCGGTTCGAAAGCCTGGCGGCGCTGGCCGATCCTGACGTCATCGCCGCGCTCACCACCGTAAAAGGCATCGGGGTTTGGACCGCCCAGATGTTCCTGATGTTCGCGCTGCGCCGGCCCAACGTGCTGCCTACCGGCGACTACGGAATTCGCCTCGCCATGCAGCGCGCCTACCGGATGCGTGTGCTTCCGGGGCCCGCCCCCATGCAGAAGCTGGCCAAAAGCTGGCACCCATACTGTTCCATCGCCTGCTGGTACCTGTGGCGCTCGCTCGATCAGCCGGCGCAGCAGCCCGTGCCGCTGCCTATCGAAATCTAGAATCATCTGCAGTTTAAAAAGTCTTCCCCGGGGTCTTCCCTGTTTCTTACTTTTTGCTTTTCACATTCAACATTTCACATCTCACGGCAGCCGCCTCAACCGGGTCATCGGCCACGGCGCTCACCAGCCCGATGCGCAACGCTTCCTGCGCTCCAAGCTTCTCGGCTGCGCAGAACATCTGCAGGGCACGCGCCTTGCCGATCAGGCGGGGCAGGCGCTGCGTGCCTCCCCAGCCGGTAATCAGCCCGAGAGCGGCGCCGCGATGTCCGAACACCGCGCCGCGCGCCGCGATCCGTATGTCACACGCCAGCGCCAGATCCAGCGCGCCGCCAAAACAATAGCCGCTGATGGCCGCGATGGTTGTGGCGGGAAATTCATCGAGCTGGGTCATCACTTTCTGGCCGGCTCGCGAGAACTCGTAGCCTGCGGCAGGGTTCAGGCGAGCAATCTCGCGCAGGTCGGCCCCGGCGGAAAAGAACTGCTCATTGCCCGCAATGATGACAGGCTTGGGCGTTAAAGCAAGCCGGCCAAGCGCAGATTCGAGCGCGCCCAGCGTGGCCTGCGTCAAGCGGTTGGTTCCATCTGGAGAACTTAGCCGGAGGAGCACAAAGAAAGAAGAATCGACAATCGATATGAGGTGATCGCGGTCAGGCATGGGCGGGCGGTATGGCCCCAGGAAAATTTCGTCCGCCGCGGCGGACACTTCCGCAATTTCGCACTTGTCGCCTCCGCCCCTCCGCGTCTTCGCTGTGAGGCTTACGTCAGTTCCCGCGGCTTCACGTGCTGGCGAATGAACTGCACAATGTCGTCCATAGCCGTGCCCGGCTGGAATATGCCGGCGACCCCGGCCTGCTTCATTCTGGCCACATCCACGTCAGGAATAATGCCGCCCACCAGAACCAGCACGTCATCCATCCGGTTTTCACGCATCAGCTCGGTCACCCGCGGCACAATCGCATTGTGCGCGCCGGAGAGGATGGAGAGTCCTATGACATCCACATCTTCCTGCAGCGCGGCGTTCACCACCATTTCAGGCGTCTGCCTCAGGCCAGTGTAGATGACCTCCATGCCGGCATCGCGCAGGGCGCGCGCAATTACCTTGGCTCCGCGGTCATGGCCGTCGAGCCCGGGCTTGGCGATCAGCACGCGTATTTTGCGGTCTTCGGCCACGCCGCTCTATTTTGACACAGCGCAGAAGCGCATCGGCAAAGCAGATGCCCGCAATGCACTATTCTGATATACCGTGATGGGTTGCCCGCATGGCTGAAGCGATTCAGAACCAACTGGAAAGCCGCGTGGATCCGACTTCTCCGCGCTTTGAAAAAAACATGCGCGCCATGGCCGAACTGGTGGCGCGCATGCGCAATGAAGAAGAGCGGCTGGCCGAAGGCGGCGGCGGCAAAGCCATTGAGAGCCAGCATCAGAAGGGCCGCCTCACGGCCCGCGAGCGCATTGCGCTGCTCATCGATCCCGGCACCCGGCTGTTCGAAACGGCAATCTACGCGGCGCACGGCATGTACGAGGAGTGGGGAGGCGCGCCCGCCGCCGGAGTCGTAACCGGCCTGGGGCGCCTGCACGGGCGGCTGTTCATGCTTATCGTGAATGATGCCACCGTGAAGGCCGGAGCATTTTTCCCCATGACCGCGAAGAAAGTTATTCGCGCCCAGAACATCGCCATGGAAAACCGCATCCCGTTGATCTACCTGGTGGATTCCGCGGGCGTGTTCCTGCCGTTGCAGGAAGACGTGTTCCCCGACCAGGATGATTTCGGCCGCGTATTCCGCAACAATGCTGTCATCTCGGCGATGGGCATCCCGCAGATCACCGCGATCATGGGGATGTGCGTAGCCGGCGGCGCTTACCTCCCGGTGATGTGTGATCACATTCTGATGACCGATGGTTCCGGCCTTTTCCTCGCCGGCCCGGCTCTGGTGCAGGCGGCCATCGGGCAGAAAGTCTCGGCGGAAGAGCTGGGCGGCGCCTCGATGCACGCGCAGATTGCCGGCACCATCGATTACCGCGAGCCTACGGACGAAGCCTGCATTGCGCGCATTCGCTCCCTGGTTGAAAAACTGGGGCACCGCACTGCCGCTCCCTTCGATCGCCGCAAGGCCCAGCCCCCGTTGTATGCCGCCGAGGAACTCTACGGCATTTTTGAGGCGGATCCCGCGCGGCCTTATGACATGCGCGAGGTTCTGGCGCGCATTGTCGATGGCAGCCGCTTCGACGAATACAAATCGGAATACGGCAAGACGCTGCTCTGCGGCTATGCCCGCATCGGGGGCTACGCCGTGGGAATCGTGGCCAATCAGAAGCTGCACCAGCAGCAGACGGACCATGAAGGCCGTAAGCGGATGGAATTCGGCGGGGTCGTCTATACCGAATCGGCGGAGAAGGCGGCGCGCTTCATCATGGATTGCAACCAGAGCCTGGTGCCGCTGGTCTTCATTCACGATGTGAACGGTTTCATGGTGGGCCGCGATGCGGAGTGGAGCGGCATCATCCGCGCGGGCGCCAAAATGGTGAACGCCGTATCGAACTCCGTGGTGCCGAAGATCACCGTCATCGTTGGAGGATCGTTCGGCGCCGGCCATTACGCCATGTGCGGCAAAGCCTACGACCCGCGGTTTGTCTTTGCCTGGCCGAGCGCGCGCTATGCCGTCATGAGCGGGGAATCCGCCGCCGGCACCCTGGTCGAAATCAAGATCAAGCAGCTCGAGCGCTCCGGAGCGAAGCTCGGCGATGACGACCGGAAGCGGCTTTACCAGGAGGTGAAAGACACTTACGACCAGCAGATGGATCCGCGCTATGGCGCCGCCCGCCTGTGGATTGATCGCATTATCGATCCCATCGATACCCGGGATGCCGTAACGGCAGCTCTCGACGCCGCCAGCCTCAATCCCGACGTGCCGGAATTCAAGGTCGGCGTCCTGCAAACCTGATCGCGAGGAGACTCAGTGGAATTGAACCGCGGAGGCGCAGAGGCGCGGAGGCGGCTTATTCACGAGCAGCTTACCGAGCAAATCATCGGTTCGGCAATCGAGGTACACCGGGTGCTGGGCCCTGGATTGCTGGAATCCGCGTACGAGGAATCCCTTTGTCACGAGTTTAGCCTGCGAAAGATTTCGTTCCGGCGGCAAGTCGAACTCCCGGTCGAGTACAAAGGGGTGAAGCTCGACTGTGGTTATCGCATCGACCTGCTGGTAGAGGAAGCGGTGATCGTGGAACTGAAATGCGTGGAGCGCCTGCTGCCGGTCCATGATGCTCAACTGCTCACATACATGAAGCTTGCTCGAAAAGAAGTTGGCCTCATCTTCAATTTTCACACTGAGGTTCTTACGCGTGGCGGCGTTGTTCGAAAAGCGCTCACCAGAATGACTTCCTCCGCGCCTCTGCGCCTCCGCGGTGAAGAATGATGCAACGCGAGATCAAGCTCATTGAATGCCCGCGCGATGCCTGGCAGGGGCTGAAGGCTCACATCCCCGCGGCGGCAAAGGCCGAATACCTGCGCGCACTCCTCGAGGCCGGGTTCCGGCACATCGACGCCGTGTCTTTTGTCTCGCCTGGCGCCGTTCCCCAGATGGCCGATTCCGAGGACGTGCTGAAGCTCGTGGAAGTGCCCGCAGGCGCCGAAATCATTGCCATTGTGGTAAATGAGCGCGGAGTGGAGCGTGCTGCCCAGACCGGCAAGGTGAACACTATCGGCTTTCCTTATTCCGTTTCGGAAACATTTCTGCGGCAAAATCAGCGGCAAACCATCGAGCAGGCCTATGAAATGCTGGAAAACATAAAGGAAAAGGCCGACGACCGCGGCCTCGAAACCGTTGTCTATATCTCCATGGCTTTCGGCAACCCTTACGGCGATGCGTGGAGCGTGGATGAAGTGCTCGAAGCCGTGGGCCTGGTCGAAAAAGTGAATGTTCGCATGATCTCGCTCGCCGATACCGTCGGGCTGGCTTCCGCACACGACGTTGCGGCGCTGGTAGGGCCCGTTCTGCGGCAGTTCGACCACCTGGAAATCGGTGTTCACCTGCACAGCCGGCGCGACCAGGCCGCCGAAAGAATTCTCGCCGCCTATGACGCCGGTTGCCGCCGCTTTGATTCCGCGCTTGCCGGCCTGGGCGGCTGCCCATTTGCCCAGGATGAGCTGGTGGGTAACATTCCCACTGAATCGGTGCTGCAGGCGCTCGATAGCCGCGGTGCAGAGCTTCCGCGCATCCAGCATCTGGCCTCGCTTACCATGCGGGCAAATCGGTTCGCCCAACCTTGAAAAGGCGGCCCGGAGACGAGTTCAGAAGGGAAGGACCTGCCATGGCCCGGAAAACCATCACGATCGAGCACAGCGAAGGCATTGCCACCATAACCCTCAACCGCCCGGAGAAGCGCAATGCCATCAGCTACGAACTTATCTCTGAGCTGCTCGATGCGCTCGAAGAAACCAAACAGTCGGGCGCTGCGGCGCTGATCATCACCGGAGCGGGTAAGGCATTCTGCTCGGGAATGGATCTCGACGATCTGGCCGCCATCACCAGCCGCACGCCTGAGGAGAATCTGAAAGATTCCGAAACCATGGCCCGGCTGTTCCGCGCGATATACGAATTCCCCCGGCCCGCCATCGCCGACGTAAATGGGCCGGCCATCGCGGGGGGGTGCGGCATTGCCACCATGTGCGATTTCACGCTGGCGGCGGAAGGCGCAAAGTTCGGTTACACCGAAGTCCGCATCGGCTTCGTGCCCGCCATCGTCTCGACCTTCCTCATCTGGCAGGTCGGTGAAAAGCGAGCTCGTGACCTGCTGCTCACCGGCCGTATCATTGGAGCCGCCGAGGCCCACCGCCTCGGCCTGGTGAACGAGATCCTGCCTGCCGCCGAACTGCTTCCGCGAGCGCGGGCGCTGGCCGGCGAGATCATGCAGAACTCACCCACGTCGGTGGCCGCGACCAAGGCTCTCCTGCTCGGCTATGTCAGAGAGGCGCTTGACCGCCAGGTGGCGCAGGCCGTAATGGATAATGCCCGCATCCGCACCACCCACGATTTCCGCGAAGGCATTGCGTCATTCCTCGAGAAGCGCACGCCAAACTGGCGAGAAGCCTGAACCGCGGAATGTGAAATGTAGAATGTGAAATCCGCAACTGCCTTTCGGATTTCCCATGGTCCATGAAACCCGCATCCGGGTGCGCTACGCCGAGACTGACCAGATGGGCGTGGCGTACCACTCCAATTTCCTGATCTGGTTTGAAGTGGGCAGGGTCGAGCTGATGCGGGCCATCGGCTTCAACTACAAGGACATGGAGCAGCGCGAGGGGTGCTACATCGCCGTGGCCGAGGCGCGCTGCCGCTACAAGATGCCGGCTCGCTACGACGAGGAACTGATTGTGCGCACCTGGGTCCGGAACGTACGCGCGTCGCTGGTTCATTTTGCTTATGAAGTGCTGAACACGGCCGGCAATGCGCTGCTGGCGGAAGGCGAAACCATCCACATTGTCACCGATTCGGGAATGCAGCGAAGGAGCATGCCCGAGCCGTACCTGGCCGCCCTGGAGAAAAGCCGCAGTGAGTGAGTAATTCGGCCCGGGGGGCCTGGCTCGATTACATTGGATTCTGAATTCACTATGCAGCCCCTTCACCTTAACGGCAACGACCTTACCTTCCCGGATCTCCGCGACGTGGTTTACGAGCGCCGTGCGGTGATTCTCGCCGCCGATGCCCGCCGCGCAGTCGAGCGGGCGCGCGAGGTCGTCGAAACCCTGATGGAAGGCACCCAGCCGGTGTATGCCGTGAGCACGGGTGTGGGCAAACTGGCCGACGTGCGCATCGATCCGCACCAATCGCGCCAGTTGCAGGTCAACCTGCTGCGCTCGCATGCCGCCGGGGTGGGCGAGCCGCTCAGCGAGCCGGAAGCGCGCGCCATGATGCTGCTGCGTGCGAATTCCCTGGCCAAGGGTCATTCCGGCGTTCGCCCCGCGGTGATCAATGCGTTATGCGAGATGCTGAACCACGGCGTTCATCCCGTGGTTCCTTCGCAGGGCAGCGTGGGAGCGAGCGGCGACCTGGCCCCGCTCGCGCACCTGGCTCTGGTGCTCATTGGCGAAGGCGAAGCCATATATTCTCCACGCAGCCGCGGGCGCAAGGCGCGCCGCGCCGGAGAATCGGGCGAAGGCGGCCGCATGCCCGGCCTGCAGGCGCTGCGCCTCGCAGGCATTAAACCGCTGGCGCTGGAGAGCAAGGAGGCGATCTCGCTGATCAACGGCACGCAGGCCATGCTGGCCGCCGGCTCGCTGGCGCTGCTTGCGATTCAGAACATCATTGAATCCGCTGATGTCATCGGCGCTCTCACCCTTGACGCCCTGCATGGCACCGATGTCGCCTTTGATCCGCGAATCCAGCAGGTACGGCCGCATCCCGGACAGGTGCGCACCGCCGAAAACCTGCGGCGCATGCTCGAGGGTAGCGCCATCCGCGAATCACATCGCGCCTGCACCCGCGTTCAGGATGCCTACTCGCTCCGCTGCATGCCGCAGGTTCATGGAGCCGTGCGCCAGGCCATCGACCATGCCACCGCAGTGCTGGGAATCGAGCTCAATTCCGCTGTAGATAATCCGCTCGTCTTCCCGGCGCCGGCCCCGCCGCCGGGTTCCCGGCTTCAGGAAACCGGCGGGGAGATCCTCTCGGGCGGCAATTTCCACGGCGAGCCGCTGGCCTTCGTTCTTGACTACCTGGCAATCGCCCTCACCTCGCTGGCCGGCATCTCCGAGCGCAGAATTGAGCGCCTGGTGAATCCGGCTTTAAACGAAGAACTCCCGCCGTTTCTTGCCGCCGAAGCCGGCCTGAATTCCGGATTCATGATGGCGCAGGTAACCGCGGCGGCCCTGGCCAGCGAAAACAAAGTGCTGGCCCATCCCGCTTCCGCGGACTCCATCACCACCTCGGGAAACAAGGAAGATTATGTTTCCATGGGCATGAC
>JAFAIN010000261.1 GCA_019236695.1 Acidobacteriota bacterium
GGATCATTGCATGCTCCTGAAAGAAGTGAATGCGAAGCCTAATTCACCCGCCCGCCATCTGCAAACAAATCCGGAGCAACCAATTGCAAAATTTTGTTAACCCATCCGGGGGAATGCAGCCGTGCACTGCGGCCGTGCACGTTCCGCTTGTACTTCGCCTTCCAGGAAGATCGTTGGCAGTCCCTCTACCGCGCGATGCCGGCGGAATCATGTAACGGCAAAGCAGCGTATGCGAAGATATGTGAATCAGAGAAGCAGGGATCTGCCTCGGGGCGGGTCGAACGCCATGACACATGTCTGGAGAGAAATCCTGGCTGCAGCGGGCGCTTTCGGAGCGTGCAGCGCCATGGCTTATTACGTTCTTTGCATGGCTGGCGCTGCCACATTCCGCAAGATGGGGCGCCGCGCCCTGCCCCCTGCTCACACGCTGCCGCCTCTCTCGATCCTGAAGCCGCTGAAGGGCACGGATCCGGGAATGCTCGAAAGCTTTCGCAGCCACTGTGTTCAGGATTATCCGGAATACGAGGTGATCTTCGGGGTTAGCGACCCGCATGACCCCGCGGTGCCGCTGGTCGAGCAGTTGCAAAAAGAATTTCCGGGCCGCGCCATCCGCCTGGTGGTGTGCCGGCAGGTGCTGGGCACCAACATGAAGGTGAGCAACCTCATCCAGATGCTGCCTCAGGCGCGCTACGAGCACATCGTGGTAAATGACAGTGACATTCGCGTGCCTCACGAGTACCTGCGCCGGCTGATGGCCGGCTTTTCGCCGGGCAGCCGCAGAGGGGGCGCAGGCGAGCGGAGGGCCGATATAGGCCTGGTGACGTGCCTGTACCGGGGCGAGGCGCGGCGAACGCTCGGCTCGAAACTGGAGGCGCTCGGCATCAGCACTGAATTTCATGCGGGTGTTCTGGCGGCGCGCCGGCTCGAGGGCGGCATTCGCTTTGCGCTCGGTTCCAGCCTTGCATTTACCAGAGCGGCGCTTAACGCCATTGGAGGTTTTCGGCCCCTGGTCGATTACCTCGCCGATGATTATGAACTGGGCGCGCGAATCGCCGCAGCCGGCTACCAGGTCGAACTCTCGACTGTCGTGGTCGATACCTACCTGCCGGCATATTCGCTGCCTGAATTTTTCCGCCACCAGCTCCGCTGGGCGCGCAGCACTCGCCATTCGCGGCAGTGGGGCTGGGCCGGCGTGGGGCTTACGTTTGCGCTGCCGTGGAGCGTTCTGGCGGTGCTGGGGGCCGGCGGCGCCCCCTGGAGTTGGGGAATGCTCGCTCTGGCCCTTGCGATGCGAGTCCTGGTGGCGTTGGTTGTGGGCTGGGGGGTGCTGCGCGACCGCCAGGTTTTGCGCTATCTCTTTCTCCTTCCGCTCCGCGAGTTTGCCGGCCTGGCCGTGTGGATCGGCAGCTACACCGGGCATACGGTTGACTGGCGCGGAGATGAATTCGTGCTGAAAGACGGCAAGCTTCTTCGCAGCGGCGAACTCGCCATCGGCGGCGATTAGGCCCTTTCGACTGCGTTCCCTTCAAAAAACAGGCAAATCTCACGCAGCCAGGACTCGGCATGCTCAGAGACTCCGTCGAACACTACTGCCCAGTTTTGCATCCATACCTTGTGAATTGTTGTGGTAGCCGACTGCCGCAGCCGATGCAGGCGTAACTGGGCCCCGGGTCCGAAACTTCAAAACGGTTCGGGTTTTGAACTGATTGCCAGAGGCGGACGCGCCTGGGGGAAGCGAGGCCAAAGCATTGCACATCGCACTCACAAGGAGACACAGTGACGAGTTGGCCTGTGCACGAACCACATTTGCTGGCGTGGGCGGTGCCCATTTGCGCCGCGCTCGGAGGAGCCGCCTTGCTCACTCGCGCGCTCATTGCCGCAGCCCCAGGGCGGGGCTGGACCGTTGTTCCGCGCAACGACCGCTGGAACCGCAGGGTCGTGGCGCATTTTGGCGGGGTACCTGTACTGCTGGCTTTTTTCCTGGTCTCCTTTCTGCTGATTCGCAACATCTCGAATTTGCGGCTTGTGCTTCTGGCAGCGGCCATGGGCGCCGTAGGCATGGTCGATGATCTGGTTGACCTTCGGGCGTCGCTGAAGACGGTTGGCCAGTTGATTGTGGCCGGCGCCGCAGTGTGGGCGGGAGTCGTGCAGCCGCTGACCGCCAGCCATGCCGTCAACGTGGCGTTCACCGTTTTCTGGATCGTGGCCATTACGAATGCATTCAACCTGCTCGACAATATGGATGGGTTGGCCGCAGGCGTTGCCATCATTGCCCTTGCGCAGGTCGCCTGGCTGGATGGTACGGGAATAACGGCCATGCTTTCGTTGACCCTGGCGGGCGCGCTCGGCGGCTTTCTCATCTTCAACTTTTATCCCGCGCGCGTTTTCATGGGCGACGTAGGCTCGCTGGCGGTCGGCTGTTTCCTGGCCTGCGCATCCATCTCCGCCGACGCACATCTCTCGAGCCTCAGCTCGATTCTTCTGGTTCCGTTGCTCATTTTCTTCATGCCGTTGTTCGATACGCTGCTGGTGAGCGTAACCCGCAGGCTGCGGGGGCAGCCGATCTCGCAGGGGGGCATTGACCACACCTCCCATCGCCTGGTGCTGATTGGAATGAGCGAAAGCCGCGCCGTCCTGCTGCTGTATGCCATCTCGCTGGTCGCGGCAATGATGGCGGTTCTCTGGAAGTATTCCTGGGGAACCCTGGGAGCGGGAATTGTGGCGTTGTTCCTGGTGGCCTCCACCCTGCTGTGGCTCTACCTGGCAAAGCTGCAGGTGCCTGCCGACGCCTCGGCCAGGAGGGTGGCGCTGCCCCAGCTTCTGGAAGGGCTTGTGACGCGCATTTCGGCAGTTACGCTCGACAGCTTTTTGATCCTGCTGGCGCTCTATTTTGCCTACGTGATCCGGTTCGGCCGCCTGGACGAAGCCTTGCTGGGCCGCTGGCTGTTCTCGGGCGCCCTGTTCGTAGCAATCAAGCTTACGGCCCTGGTGCTTTGCGGCGCCTACCGCGAAAGCTGGGAGATCTCGAGCAGTGTTGACGTTTCCCGAATCGCCGGCGCCATGGCCCTCTCGGCCGTGGGGTTGATTGCGATTTCAGCCCTGCTGCCCGAATCGAAGGACCCCGGCGTTCTCACCGTTGTTCTTGATATGGCGCTTGCATCTGTGTTGCTGGTCGCGTGCCGGGCATCCCACCACATCCTTGACAATCTTTTGCGCAATTCTATGGCTCAGCCCAGGCGTCGCGCGGTCGTAACCGAGTTTCCCCAGGCTCGCGAACTGCTGAAGCCGGCGGTGGGCGGGGGCGTCTCGCTGGCTTTTCGCGCCGAAGCCAAACCACGCCCGGAGGCGCAGAATGAGTTTTAGGGCCACATTTTTGTGGCCGGTAAGGCGGCCCCGCGGTTCGTAATTAAACGCCAGGTATAAGGACTGTTCCCCCAATGAGCGATCTGGCCGTTTCCAATTCCTTTACCGAGCAGCCCGAAAGCGGGCGCTGGCTCGAGTTTTTCATTGTTGTCGCCAAGCACAAATGGCTCGTGCTGAAGATCGCCGCGGCCATCACGTTGCTGGCTTTGGCGACGGTTTTTCTGATTCCCAAACGGTACCGCGCCATGGCCCGCATGCTGCCCCCGCAGCAGGGGCAGTCGATGGTGACCTCCGCGCTCATGAGCCAGCTCGGGTCGCTGGGCGGGCTGGCCGCGCAGCAGTTGGGGAATCGGACGGGAAGCGACATTTACGTTTCCATGCTCAAGAGCCGGACCGTCAGCGACGCCCTGATTGATCGTTTTTCGCTGCTCGGCGTCTATCACAAGAAACTCAGGATTGATGCGGAACGAAAGCTGGCCAGCCGGACCGACATTGCGGCCGACCGCGACGGCGTGATCACGGTGCAGGTGGATGACACGGATTCGCGGCGGGCCGCTGACCTGGCGAACGGCTATTTCGAGGAACTCCTGCGCCTTTCGCAGACTTTGGCCGTAACCGATGCTTCGCGTCGCCGGGTGTTCTTCCAGCGCGAAATGAAGCTGGCAAGCAACGACCTGGCCGGCGCCGAAGCTGCTCTGAAGCAGACTCAGGAAAGCACCGGAATGGTGATGCTCGACAGCCAGGCGCGCGCCATCGTCGAACAGGTGGCTTCCGTCCGGGCAAGCATTGCCGAGCAGGAGATCGCGGTGGAGATGATGAATTCCTACGCGGCTCCCGACAATCCGGACCTGCTGCGGGCGCGCCGCGAGCTTGGCGCCTTGAAGGAACAGCTTGCCAGGCTGGAATCGGGCAGCGCCCGCCAGTGGTTTGGCGAGGTTCCTGCCGAAAAGGTTCCTGCCGCGGCGCTGGAGTACATGCGAAAGCTGCGCGACGTTAAGTACTACGAAGCGCTGTACGAAACTCTCGGGAAACAGTATGAAATGGCCCGGATTGATGAAGCGCGCGATGTTCCGCTGGTGCAGATCATGGACAAAGCGGTTCCTCCCGAGCGCCATGCCTGGCCGAAGCGCGCCATTATCGTTTCTATTGCGGCCCTGCTCGGCCTGATTCTCGGCCTGCGCGCGGCGTTCTGGGCTGAAGCTGCACGGCGAGCCCGCGAGGACCCGGAGGTAGTCACGCGTATGGAAGTATTGCGCTTCCACATTCGGAACTGGAAACGCGCGGCCTGACCCTCACTGCTGCCATGATGCCATTCGCCGAGATTCCCCTTCGTGAACCCGTACCGGCGCTGCGGCGCGCAATTGCGCATCCCGTAGCCAGGAATGCCATGGGCCTGTATGCGGTTCAGTTCGGCGGCTACGTCATTCCACTTGCCGTTGTGCCCTACCTGGCGCGTGTGCTGCGGCCGGATGGCTTTGGACTGCTGGTCTTTGCGCAGTCGTTCGCGGTTGCCGCGTCTCTCACCATCGAGTATGGATTCGGGCTCTCGGCTACACGCGAGATGGCGCGGGCGCGCGAGCACGCTGCAACCATGGCGGAACTGATCTCGGGCGTCCAGGGCGCGAAGGCAGTGCTTTCGATCGGGCTGCTGTTGGTGGCTGCCTTGGCGGCGCTGGCCATCCCCAATTTCCGCCACCATGGGGAATACCTCGCATGGGCGCTGCTCTCTGCCGTGGCCATGGGATTCAGCCCGTTTTGGTATTACCAGGGAAGGGAACGCATGACCGGCGCCGCGGTCACTGACCTGGTTTGCAGAGCCCTTGGCGCGCTGCTGGTTCTGGCGGTTGTCCGCGCTGAGAATGACGGCTGGAAGGCGCTCATGGCGCAGGCGATTGCAGGCTGCGGATGCACCCTGCTGTTGAGCGCCAGAATGTACCGGGAGACCCCGTTCCGGCGGCTGGAGTGGAGGCACACCCTGCGTGCCTTGCGGACTGGCCGCGACATGTTCCTGTTCAGGGGCGCCTATAACTTTTATAGTTCGGCGAATGCTTTCATTCTGGGGATGTTTGCCGCGCCCCTGCAGGTGGGGTACTTTGGCGGCGCGGAAAGAATCGCCAGGGCTGTGCAAAGCCTCACACAGCCTGTTTCCCAGGCGGTGTATCCACGCGTCAGCCATCTGGCGGTAAGAAGCGCGGCGCGCGCAGCCTGGGTCGTGCGCCTTACGATCGCGGCCGCCACGGCCGCGGGCTTTGGCCTGGGTGTGGGCCTGGCCCTCGCCGCTCCCTGGCTTACGGCAAAGTTCCTTGGGCCCGCGTATGCAGCTTCGGTTTCCGTCCTTGCGATCTTTGCCATGGTCATTCCCGTCAACGCGGCCAACACCGCATTGATCATGCATTGGGCTCTTCCGAGCGGGCGGGATCGCAGCGTGACGGCCATAACGATGGGAGCTATCGCCATAAACCTGGCCGGCGCTGCGGCGCTCGCTCCCCGCTTTGCGCATATTGGAATGGCGTGGGCAATCCTGATGGCGGAAGGCTGTAAATTGCTCGCGCTCTCTGCCATCCTGATTCGCCATGGGCTTTTTGCCGTTGAAGTGAAGCGCTCCTTTGCTGCGGGAGAACTGCAGTCGCCGGGGGCTGGAGTATGAAGTTTGCCGCGGCATGGGACAAATGGGTCGTCATTGGCTGGATGGTTCTGGTGCTGGCCGATGACGTGAGAAGAGCGGTGCCTTACGTTCACTGGATGGCAACGCTGCTCGCCGGGTTCCTCCTGCTTCCGCTGCTGGTTTCATCATGGCGGCGGCCCGGTTTTCCTGCACGCAGGCCTGCGTGGTTGCTGGTCATCGCGGTTTCAGTTCCGGCGCTGTACGGCGCGCAGTTCGGGTATTCGCTTGCGGAATCAGCAAAGCTGGCCATTATTCTGATTCTGGGCACGGCCGCGTTTGCCGGCGGCAACCGGCTGGCCGAGTATGCCTTCCGCGGCTTCATTGCGGCTGTGATCGCCAACTTGATTTTGCTTCTGGGTGGAGCGGTTGGGCTCGGAACGGCCGCCGTGATGACGGGCTTTACGCGCTGGGGCACCGTGCTGGATTACCCCGGCGTGCTGTGGCGCGTTGGCATCACAGTGGGCGTGTACTCGGCCTACTGCGCGATCCGGATGAAATCATTGAAATATGCGGGCCTGCTCGCAGGGAGTGCGGCGCTGGTGTATTTCGACGGCGCTCGAACCGGAATCCTGCTGTTCCTGCTGGTTCCGGTGTTCACGTTGATTGTTATCGCCTGGGAGGCGGGCCGGCTCCGCATGGCGATTGCCGGCTCAGCGGCGGCCGTTGCGCTGGGCTTTTTCGTACTGCACTTCGGGGGTGAGCTTCTCAATTCCAACGCGCAGTCCGATACCGGAGCGGAGCGGGTTTCGCAGCTCGCCGGCTCCCTGCAGCAAGCAGGGATCGGAGGGCTCGGCGCGGCGGACCTCATTCGCTTTCAAATGCTCCAGGATGCGCAGGCCGCCATCCGAGCCCACCCCTGGCTCGGAACGGGCTTCGAGAGCACCAAGACCGACACGATTGTAGGTCCCATGGTGATTCACATGACCTATATGCAGGTTTGGGCGGATCTGGGTTTGCTGGGCTTTATCGCTTTCAGTTGGCTCATGCTTGATTGGCTGGGGTGGATTCGCCGCGTTCCACAGCGAATCCGGCGCCTAGCGGCGCCGCAGGAGCGGGCCATTTATTACAACGCAATTTTCCTGCTCATTGTGTACGCCATTACGGCGCTTTTCCATCCGCTCAGCACCGAGTGGTCGCAATGGGTCATGTTCATCGTGCCATACGCCATGTTGTGGAGGCTTCTATCGCCCCGCCTCACGCCCGAAGGTGAATGAATGGAGTTACGGTTCTCCATCGTGATCACTACCTATAACCGGCGCGGTCTGCTTCGCCGGGCGGTGGATTCGGCGCTGGCCCAGAATCATCCCGAGGGGGAAATCATCGTCGTCGACGACGCGTCCACCGACGGCACGGGCGAGCTGATCCGGACAAGCTATCCGGCCATCCGGTACGTTCGGTCAGCCCGGAACCGGGGCGTTTGCGCTGCGCGCAATCTTGGGTTACGGGAAGCCCGCGAGCCCTGGGTTGTGTTCCTCGATGACGACGACACATTCACCGAGGGAGCGCTCAATTGCATTGCGCATTGTGTGAGCGGGTTCGCCGGCGCCGCGCGCTATCCCGTGCTGCAATTTGCCCGATCGAACGCGCGCACGCCCTCGGAATTCCTGGTGGCCCGCCTGGATGACTATCTTCGCGGCAGTATTCAGGGTGACTTTGCAGCCGTAATCCATCGCGGGCGTTTTCTGGAGGAGGGTCTGGCGTTCCCGGAATTTCGTTCCGGGGCGGAAATGATCCTCTGGTGGCGCGTTGCCGGCCGTTACGGCATTCCGACGTGGGCGCTCACGGTTCAGGAACTCCACAGCGATGGCGGGCTTCGCATGATGTCGTCGGCGTTTCAATTGGCGAATGCACGTGACCGCGCCGCTCTGGATGAAGCGGTCCTCGGCGAGTTCGGCGCGGAACTGGAGCGCTTTCCCGCCGCCTGCATGCGGCGGCGCGCAGCCTGCGCGTTTTACTGCCTGCTGGCCGGCGAACCCCGGCGCGCGCGCCGGCACGTTCGCGCCACCCTGGCTCGCAGGATGTCGCTTCCTGCACTGGCTCTTCTGGCGCTCAGCTATCTCCCTATGCCGGTAATCCGCGGCTCCTATACGCAATACAAACGGTGGCGGGAAGGCTGGGTTTCATGAAAGTGTTGCAGGTTATCGATACCCTGCAGGTTGCCGGCGCTGAGGTCCTGCTGCGCGATCTGGTCCTGGGCCTCGCCCGGATGAAGGTTGAGTGCGAAGTGTATGTTCTTCGGCGAAGCGGGAGTCTGCTGGCCCGCTCGCTGGAAGACGGCGGCATTCCGGTTCATGCGCCGAGCGCTTCCAGCATCTATTCGCCGCTGCACATATTGCGCCTTGCAGCGCACCTTCGCCGCCACCACTACGATTTGATCCACGTCCACCTGTTTCCCGCGCAGCTTTGGGTCGCACTGGCAGCCCGGATGGCGAGTGTCGCTGCGCCGCTGATTACGACTGAGCACTGTGCCTGGAACTACCGCAGGCATTCCTGGTGCCGGCCGCTCGACCGGTGGATGTATGGGAAGTACGACGCAATCGCGGCCGTTACCGCCGACACGGCGCGCGCGCTCATCGAATGGCTTCCTGAAGTGGAGCCCAGGACCTTTGTTTGCCTCAATGGTGTTGACTGGAATCGCTTTCAAGCCGCCACGGCCAGTGCGATTCCCGGAGTGCCACGCGGCGCATTCACCATACTTTCGGTTGGGCGGCTCGTTCATCAGAAGGACCACGCGACCACCATCCGCGCGCTGGCCGCTGTGCCCGGCGCACACCTCGTGATCGTGGGCTCGGGCTCCGATCTGCGGGACCATCGGCAGCTCGCGGCGGCGCTGAATGTGGAGGGGCGCGTGCACTTTCTGGGTGTTCGCAACGATGTGGCCGGCCTGCTCAAGGCTTCTGACGTATTCGTGCAGTCCTCGAGGTTCGAAGGGTTTGGCATTGCGGCGCTCGAGGCGATGGCATCGGGACTTGCAGTCGTCGCCAGCAGGGTTCCAGGGCTGCAGGAAGTCGTAGGGAATTCGGGTTTGTTGTTTCATCCCGGTGATCACGGCGCGCTTGCCGGGCATCTCAGAACATTGGCCGGCAGCACAGATTTGCGCCGCAAGCTCGGGGCCAGTGCGGCCATGCGCGCGCGGCAGTTCGCATTTGAACAAACGATAAGGGGTTACCTGCACCTGTACGACAGAGTCCTTTCCGGGGAAAGGGAATTGCGCCCGGAAATTCGTGACCCTGGCCTGCCGGCAGAGCGCTGCGCCTAGAGTCACAGGAAAAGCAGGGCCGAATCGAGGTTTCGGAGCTGTGGATGGAAGGGCCATTGCCGTCAGGTAAGTCGCGGGGTTCCGTCGTCACCCTCAGGCCGGCTGCAAGCCGTCGCCGGGCGCCCGCGAAAGGATCTCCTCCCGCCAAAGTAGTGCAGATCATCACCCGCCTCAACATCGGCGGAACATCGCGGCTGGTGTGCGCCTTGAATGAGCGGCTCTCGGGCAGCTTTGGAACCGGCCTGGTGCACGGCTGTGTGGCGCCGGGCGAAGCATCCATGGCCGCGCTGCTCGGTCCGGCAGGAAGCGCGACGTACGTGCCTGAGATGTCGCGGAAGATCAGCCTCCGCTCGGACATCCGGGCGTTCTGGAAAATCCTCCGGCTGCTGCGGGACGTGCGGCCGCAGATTGTGCACACGCATACTGCGAAGGCCGGCGCACTGGGCCGCGTGGCGGCCCGGCTCGCCGGCGTTCCACTCATTGTCCACACTTACCACGGGCATATCTTTGAAGGCTATTTCGGCCGCCTGGGAACGAGCCTGTGCCTGCTGGCCGAGCGGCTTCTGGCCAGAATTACCACCCGGCTTGTGGCAATTTCGCCGGCGCAAGCCACGGAGCTCAGCTCGATTTACAAACTTGCTGCACCGGAAAAATTCAGCATCGTTCCGAACGGGTTTGAGCTGCGCAGCTTGCGGCATCGCCGCGACGCTTTGCGGCGCAAGTGGGGGTTCCGGGACTCGGACTTTGTCATCGCGTGGGTTGGGCGCATGGAGCCCATAAAAAATGTTGAATTGCTCGCCGCGGTCGTCCGCCTGTCTGCCCGGTTGCCCCAGGCTCGCTTCCTCATCGCCGGCGATGGCCCCAGGCGCAAAGCGCTGGAATCGCTGATCACAAACTGCTCCAACGCCGTCCTGACCGGCTGGGTCCGCGATGTTGCGGAAATCTGGGCTGCAGCCGATGTCGCCTTGCTCACCTCGAACAATGAGGGCACGCCAACCGTTCTGATTGAGGCGATGGCGGCGGCTGTGCCATTTGTGTCCACGAATGTGGGCGGGGTGTGCGACATGGGAGCGCCACCACAAACCCTCACCCCCGGCGGTTCGGTGCAATGCCGGAACGGCATTCTTACCCCCTGCGATGCTGAAGCGATGATGGAAGCCATCGTAAGACTTGCGCTCAACCCGAGCCTCGCAGCAAAGATGGGCAATGCCGGCCGCGAGTACGCATTGCGCAACTACTCAGTCGAGGGATTTATCTCCAGCATGGAAGCCCTCTACCGGAATCTGCTCGGCGAAGATGTGCCGGAGCAGATTGCAGCCTGATGAGGGGGATTCATCATGTTCCGCAAAGCGAGCTGCACGAACGGGAAGGGACGCCTGGTGTGATGGTGCATCAGGCTCCCGCATTTCGTTTTGTGGTTTCGCGGGCGCTTTGGGCCACGCGGCTCGGCCGGATTGTGGTGTTTGAGGGAAACGGATACCGGCTTCGGTTTTATCCCACAGCGCTGTCGGCCACGCTCTGGTGCAACCGCCGGTTTCTGGCGCGGGATGAAGCAGTGCTGCGCGAAGTGCTGCGCCCGGGCGATACCTTTGTCGAT
>JAFAIN010000266.1 GCA_019236695.1 Acidobacteriota bacterium
AGCTGGTATGAGGCCAGTCGCGGCCGGCGGATCATGGCTGCCGGCATGCCCGGACGCCGGGTCCGGCCAGGATTGCGAAGAGATCCTGTAACTCGCGTGGCTGCTCGCGGCCTCCTCGCTCCAGCCAGCAATCCACGATGACGATCAGCGAGGAGGCCACGAACCGGGCGAGGGCGGAGCGCTTGAATCCAGAATTGGGGTCGCCTCCGGCGTCCAGGGCCTTGCGCGCGTGCGCCTCGAAGCAGTCGCGCAAAATGCGGGGCGCCGTTCCGGAGCCTGGGCCCATCAAGGTCTTGTAGAAATGCGGCGAAGTGTAGATGTGCTCAAACAGGGTGGTTGCGTCCAGAAGGCAGCGGCTCTGTGGCGATATGCGCAGCATAGGCATCACAATCCGCTGAACCTGCGACCTCAGCAGTTCGTCTTTGTTGCGGTAATGTGCGTAAAAAGTTGCGCGGCCCACATCCGCTTTGCGGCATATGTCGGCAACCCGAATATTGCCGTACGACCGGCGGTGCAGCAGTTCAACAAATGCAGCATCGATGCGGGCTCGGGTGCGCCGTACGCGTTTATCCTTGTTGCCGGCCGCTGCATGCCGTTGCGAAACGTTTGCAGAAATATGTCGCGCAACGGCCGGGGAACGGCGAATTCCTCTGGCCGCCATGACTGCCGGTTTATACCATCGAGCGCATGGCCACCACAATTCACGATCCCGTTCGCCGGGCCCTGGCGGCGGCGCTGCTGCTGTTCCCGTGTCTTTTCGTCCTGGTCTTTCTCATGCACTTTCGGCATCCGGGTGATTTTTTTCACTTCCGGCTGCATTACGAGCCTCTGCCTCCGGAGCGAGTAGTGAAATCGCTGATCCGGGCCGGAAACCGCCGGCCCCTCGTGCATGACCCGCACGTGATCGGATATCTATCGCTGCCGTTTATTCCGCTGTGCTCGTTCGCGCTGTACGTGGTGGGCAGGAGTGCTCGTCCACTGGCCAGTGCCGTCACCATGGTGGTTACGGTGACCGGCACCATCTACCTGGGCGGGGTCTTTGGGATGTGGACTGCGTTTTATCGCGGGCTTGGCCTGGTGGATCCCACCTACACGGAAGGAGCAATTGCCACCTTCAAGGCCATGACAGCGAACCAGGGCGCGTTCCTGCTGACGACAAGCCTGGCCAAGCTGGCCATGATTGGCCTGGGGGCGCAGGCTTTGACGCTGGCCGGGCGCATTCCGGGATGGGCAATCGCGTGCATTGTCCTGGGCGCGGGATTGTTCCTGGCATTCTGGGACCTCGACAACTGGATGACGCTCGGAATGCTTCTGTTCTTCGCCGGTTTTCTTCCGATACGGCGCGAGTTGCTGCGGGCGCCCGTTGCGGATTCCGAGAGCAGCGGCGGATAATTGACGCGCTGAAAAATTCACGCAAGGAGGCGCTTGTGAGAACACTGTTGAAAGTCACCATTCCGGTGGAAGCGGGAAATGCCCGGATTACGGATGGCACGCTTCCCCGGACCATGGAATCAATCCTGAGCGATCTGAAGCCCGAAGCCAGCTACTTCTTCGCCAATAACGGCGAGAGGAGCGCGCTGATCGTATTTGACCTGAAGGAGCCCTCGCAGATTCCGGCGATCGCGGAGCCCTTCTTCATCGCATTTAACGCAAAAGTGGAATTCCACCCGGTGATGAACCTTCAGGACCTGCAGAAGGCGTTGTCAGGAATCGAGAACGCCGTGAAGAAGTATCACACTGCAACCGCCGCCAGGGCGGCATAGAGAGTTCAGTTGAGAATCGCGGATTACAGCGACATTCTTGGGGTGTCATCCCGAGGGCATCGAGGGATCTGCATCTCGCTCAGTGAAGAAGGAATGCAGATTTCTCGCGCCAATACCTGCCGCCTTAGGTTTGACGCCGCAGTAGGACCAACATCCGCTCCGCGAGGCCCCAAAATGAAAGCCCGCGAATACGGGCGACAGATCATTAGCCCCGGGCGCAAGCCCGGGGTTGATCGCAGTATATACGATTCAAGCCCGCCTAGCGGGCGAAAGAAAGATGTGCGATGGCCGGTTTCTTTCGCCCTCTTCGAGGGCTTAATTGTTTTCGCCACTCAAACCCAGGGCTCACGCCGCTGGGCTAGGGTCTTCCGCCCGCTCCGCGGGCTTTGCCTGCTTCACAGGCTCAGCGGGCTGAAAGGCCGCTCAGCGCCAGGTCTCCCCAGCCGCCGCCGCCGGGGCTCTCGATTCGCACGCGGTCGCCTTTGCAGGCCGCAATGCTGCATTTCGCCGGCAATTCTGTTGTGTTCCCGTCTTTTCCGATGAGCAGTGATCTGCCGGGCGCGCCGGGCTCCCCGCCGGCGAGCCCGTAAGGCCCGCGCTTGCGGCGATCGGCGAGGAGCGTGACCTGTGCGTCGGTGAGCAACTCGATTTCGCGAACCAGGCCATCGCCGCCGCGGAATTTGCCGTTTCCTCCTGAACCCGGCCGGTAACCGTAGCGCCGCACGCGAAACGGGTACGCATATTCGAGCGCCTCAACCGGAGTGTTGAGGGAATTCGTCATGTGAGTGTGAACGCCAGATAATCCATCAGCGCCCGGCCGCGCGCCCATGCCGCCCGCCGTAGTTTCGTAGTAGGCGAAGGGCAATCCGCCCCGCGCTGCAGGATTCAGGCCGCCGATGGTGAGGTTGTTCATGGTTCCAGAGCTGGCTGCAGGCACGCGAGCGGGCGCAGCTTCGGCCAGGGCGCGCATCAGCACATCGACAATGCGCTGCGAGGTCTCCACATTGCCGCCTGCCACCGCCGCCGGCGGCCGCGCATTCACGATGGTTCCTTCCGGAGCGATCACCTCGATGGGGCGCATGATTCCCGCCGTGGCGGGCGCATCCTCGCTCAACAGGCAGCGGAAAACGTAGTACACGGCCGAGTAGGTAATGGCATAAACCGCGTTGATGCTGCCGGCGCATTGCGGGTCGCTGCCGGAAAAATCCACGCGCGCCGTTGCGGAGCGCGGCTCGAGTGTAATGGCGGCCCGAATCGCGATGGGCTCATCGGCCACGCCATCATTGTCCAAAAAATCCTCGGCGCGAAACACGCCGGCGGGAAGCCGCTTGAGCTGCTCGCGCATGAGCCGCTCGGAGTAGTCCAGCAGCGCGCCAGTGTAGCGCTGCACATGGGGCCGGCCATATTTGGCAACCACGTCGCGCAGGCGGTCGCCGCCGATGCGGCAGGCGCCGATCTGGGCCGTCAGGTCGCCTTCGCGCTCCGCCGGGGTGCGGACATTATTCAGCACGAGGTTCATTACGTCTTTGAGCACTTGCCCTCGCTGCATGATGCGCACCGGGGGGATGCGCACGCCTTCCTGGTAGATTTCGCGGCAGGGGCCCATGGAGCCCGGGTAGCAGCCGCCCACATCCGCGTGGTGAGCGCGCGACGACACGTAAAAAAGCGGCGAACGAGCATTGCCGATATGCACCGGCATCACCATCGTGATGTCGGGAAGGTGGGTGCCGCCGCCATAGGGATCGTTGAGGATGGCGACATCGCCGGGCGCGAGCTCGAGCGTGTCGATGGCGGTGCGCACCGACATGGGCATGGACCCGAGGTGCACCGGCATGTGATCGCCCATGGCTATGACGTTCCCGGCAGAATCGAACACGGCGCAGGAATAATCGCGGCGCTCCTTGATGTTGGGGGAAAAAGAGGTGCGGCGCAGGGCCGCTCCCATTTCCTCGGCAATGGAATGAAAAACGCTGCGAAGAATCGCAAGCTCAACCGGATCGATTGGGCGGCGGCTGGTTTTCATGAGACGTCAATCACCATGTTTCCGAAGGCATCCACGCGGGCCCTGCAATTCGGCGGCAGTACCGTAGTCGCGCTGTACTCCGCAACGATTGCCGGCCCGGCAAACATGTCGCCCGGGCGCAACTGTTCGCGCTGATACAGTGGGGCGCGTGCCGCCTTTGCGCCGAAATGCACACGCACTTCAGCGGCGATTGCCTGCCTGGCATTTCCTTTTCTGATTGCAGACTTCCGGAACCTGACGGATTCGGCGGCAGCGGCCATGCGAACCCGCAGGTTCACGATCTCAACGGGCCGCCGGGGATCGGCGTAGCCATAACGCTTCTGATGAGCGGCATGAAAGTTCTGCAGGGCCGTGCGACCCGCCGGGACGTTCAGTTCGTAGCCCTGGCCGACATAGCGAATGTCGAGCGAGCGGATGGCGACGCCGGTGAGCCCTTCGGACGCAAATTCGCGCCGGGCGCGGCTCTCCAGCTCCCCGAAATGCGGCTCGAGGTCCGCACCGGCGCCCGTGAGCATTACGGTCTTTGAGTAATCCATCACCGTATCGGAAATCAAAATGCCGAGCGCCGAGAGCGCGCCGGGCATCTGCGGCACCAGTACACGGGGAATTCGCAGGCTGCGGGCCAGGGCGCAGGCGTGCAGCGGGCCGGCGCCGCCGAAGGCCACCAGCGTGAAATCACGCGGATCATGGCCGCGCTCCACCGAAATCACGCGAATGGCCTTCTCCATGGTGGCTTCGGCCAGCCGCACTACGCCGGCGGCAAAGCCCGGTAGATCCGGCAACGTCCCGCGGGCGGCATCCATGTAGTGTTGTGCGCGCGCGAGATCGAGCTCCACGCGCCCGCCGAGAAAGTGCCGAGGATCAAGGCGGCCGAGCACCAGGTTGGCGTCGGTCACGGTGGGCTGAGTGCCGCGGCCATAGCAGATGGGGCCGGGATCGGCGCCGGCCGATTGCGGCCCCACCCTCAAAGCGCCTGCCGCATCGAAGCGGGCCAGTGATCCACCCCCTGCGCCAACGGTGTGAATGTCGAGCGTGGGAACACTGATGGGAAGACCCGAAACCAGGGCTTCGTTGGTGGTGGTTGGGCCTCGGGCGTCGACCAGCGACACGTCTGTGGATGTGCCGCCCATATCGAATGCGATGACTCGAGTGAACCCGGCAAGCCGCGCCACATGGAATGCCCCAACCACGCCGCCCGCAGGCCCGGAGAGCACCGTTCGCACGGGTTCGCGGGCGGCGGTGGCGGCCGAGACGATGCCGCCCGACGATTGCATGACGTGCAATTCGGCTCCGCGAAACTCAGCCTTCGCCCGTGTTTCCAAGCCCGCTATGTAGCGGCCCATTCGCGGCGCGAGATAGGCATTTACCACGACCGTAGAGGCGCGCTCATATTCCCGAAATTCCGGCAGAATCTCATGCGAGAGCGACAGCGGAATCCTCATATCCCGGAAGCGTTCGGCGACGGCCCGCTCATGCGCCGGATTGGCAAAACTGAACAACAGCGAGATCGCGATGGCGTCAGGGCTGGAGGCCTGCACGCGTGCGAGCAACTCCGACAACTCACTGTCGCTGGGGGTTCGGAGCGCCTCGCCTTCTGCGCTGGTCCGTTCGGGAACGCCAAAGCGCAACTCTGCAGGCACCAGCGGCGGCGCCGGAGTGTGAAGCCAGTCGTAGAGATTGGCGCGCGCCTGCCTGCCGATGGCAATCGTATCTTCAAAGCCGGCAGTGGTGATAAACGCCACGCGGGCGCCTTTGCGCTCGAGAAGGGTATTGGTGCCGACGGTCGTGCCATGACGAATCTCCACGCCGCTGTTGCCACCGGACGCGATTTCGCGAATTGCCCGCAGGATGGCCTCGCCGGGATCAGCGGGGGTGGAGAACAGCTTCAACACCTCGAGCCTGCCGTTGCGCAGAAAAACGCAATCCGTAAATGTTCCACCCGTATCGACGGCGATTCGCATAGCTGGCGAGTTCGTAATTGTAACGAACTGCCGGCCGGTGGCCGCCGCGCACGGGGAATTCCTGTTCTAAGATGAGAATTCCCCATGGACCAGCGTCTCCATGCCGCGCGGCTGTCCGGATCGCGCATGCTCTCCCCGAGGACCCGCCATCTCGAGTTTCGAGTGAAGGGCGCTTCGCGCTTCGACTTCCAGCCCGGCCAGTTCCTGTCGTTCAAAGCTCTCGATGAAGCCCGCGAATTCACGCGCGCGTATTCCATCGCTTCGGCGCCTCGCAGCGACAGCAGCTTCGAGATTTGCCTCAACCGGGTGGATGAAGGGTTCTTCTCGAATTTTCTTTGTGACCTGCCGGTGGGCGGCGAGGTGAGCTTTCACGGGCCTCACGGCTTCTTCCTTTTAAAACAGCCGGTCCGCAGTTCTATTTTTCTGGCGACCGGAACCGGAATTGCGCCCATTCGAGCCATGATCCAATGGCTGTTTGCCGAATCCGGCCGCCACCACGGCCATGAGTTCTGGCTGGTGTTCGGCAATCGCACCGAAGAGGATATTTATTACGCCGATGAGTTCGCCGCCCTGGCTGTTCAGCACCCGAATTTTCACTTTCTGCCAACCCTGAGCCGGCCGGGCAGCGCATGGAAGGGAGCGCGCGGCTATGTGCAGGAACACGTGAGGGGGCTGGCACAGGGGCGCACAGATTTGGATGCGTACATCTGCGGACTCAAGGACATGGTGAGCGCCAACCGCGATCTCCTGATCCGGCAACTGGGATGGGACCGCCGGTCGGTGCTGTTTGAGCGATTCGATTGATACTGATGGGCGGCGCAACTCATGAGCGAGAACCCTGCTGTCGCCTCCTCCTCGCTTTACAAACTACGAAGCGGGTTGACCACCGCGATGCCGGCAAAATGTTTCTCATTGGCGCTGACCAGAATGCATTCATGCGCCGGGCAATTGCGGCAACCATCAGATCGTCAAACCCAGAAGACGAGGTCTATCGAAGGGCGAATTGCGAGGGTAATTCCATGGCGAACGGAGGACGCCGTGTATCGGAGGCGCAGCTCGCATCCAGCCCCTGCGCCGAGGCCTTCTCGATGAACTGCTGGAACAGGGAAGCCACGCAGGCGCCTCCCGTCTGGTGCCCGAAATGGGGGAACCGCACCTGGCGGCCGTTGGGAAAATTGCGCAGAGCCGCTTCGCCAAACCATGGCGGC
>JAFAIN010000159.1 GCA_019236695.1 Acidobacteriota bacterium
GGCAAAATTCTTTTCCAAAAGAGCGCCGATGTCGGATTTGGTCTTGTATTTGGAAGCATCGAGCTCATCCCACTTGGCGCTGCTGTCACCGCGGGCCACTTTGGCGGCGTAAATGTTGCCGGCCACAATGTGGACCATGACTTCGCCAAAGCTGCGCATCTCGGGTTTGAGCCGGAAATCATATTTATCCTCGGGAAAGTCTTTAGCCATTTCGAGCAGCTTGGCGTCAATGTTGGCGAAGTTGCCGCGAACACTTTGCGCCGGCGTGGGCGCGGGGCGCTGCTGCGCTGCCACCACGCCTGCGAACCCAAGTAAAACTGCTACCGCAAGGCCTGCACGTCTCATGGTTTTCTCCTTCACCCCTTTACCTTGAATAGGAACTATACCTGATGAACGCCGGAGCGCCGGTTTCTCATCCGGACGCTGGCGACTCCGCTCGCCCGCCAAGGCGGGCTCCCAATGACATTGGGGCGGGTGCTCCCCACCGGCCTGAAGGCCGGTGCTCCCACCTGAATCCATCTCCCTTTGCTACATTTAGCTGAGGAAAGAAAATGGCGAAAGAAGGAATCACTCCGCGGGCGCAGGATTACGCGCAATGGTATCTCGATATCGTGCGCGGCGCCGACCTGGCCGATTATGCCGAGGTGGTGCGCGGCTGCATCGTGTTCAAGCCGACCGGGTACGCGCTTTGGGAGGCAATTCAGCGCGGGCTGGATGACCGCATCAAGGCCACGGGGCACGTCAACTTCTATTTCCCGCTGCTCATTCCGAAGAGCTTCCTCATGAAAGAGGCCGAGCACGTGGAAGGCTTTGCTCCGCAGGTGGCGGAGGTGACGCACGCGGCCGGGGAAAAACTGGCCGAGCCCTATGTGATCCGGCCCACCTCCGAAACCATCATTGGGTACTTTTACGCCAAATGGGTACGCTCGTGGCGCGACCTGCCGCTGCTGGGGAACCAGTGGGCCAACGTGATGCGCTGGGAGATGCGCCCGCGCCCATTTCTGCGCACCACTGAGTTCCTGTGGCAGGAAGGGCACACCGTCCATGCCGATCATGAGGACGCGGAGCGCGAGACGCTGAAGATCCTGCACGAGGTGTATGCCGATTTCGTGGAAAAGGAGATGGCGCTGCCCGTCATCAAGGGCTTGAAGACGGAAAAAGAGAAGTTTCCCGGAGCTCTGCGCACCTACTGCATGGAGGCGATGATGCAGGATGGGCGCGCGCTGCAGGCCGGGACCAGCCATAACCTTGGCCAGAATTTTGCAAAAGCCTTCGGCATCCAGTATTCCGACCGCAACAACCAGATGCAGCCGGCCTGGACCACCAGTTGGGGGGTGAGTTCGCGGCTGATCGGGGCGCTCATCATGGCGCATTCGGATGATGACGGCCTGGTCATTCCGCCGCATCTTGCGCCGGTGCAGGTGGTAGTAGTGCCGATTTTCAAGAACGATGCCGAGCGCGCCGCCGTGATGGCGGCGGTGCAGGCTATTACGGCCGATTGGCGGCCGCGCGGCATCCGCTTCCACATTGACGAACGCGACCACCTGACGCCCGGCTTCAAGTACAACGAGTGGGAATTGAAAGGAGTGCCGCTGCGCGTTGAGGTGGGGCCGAAAGATATCGAGAAGAAAAGCGTGGCCATTGCTCCGCGCATTGCCCAGGACAACATCAACGCCAACGCCGCCGCCGGCGGAAGGAAGCCGAAAGCCTTCGTGCCGCAGCAGGGCCTGGCGGACCAGATCTCGAGCCTGCTCGAGCAGTTGCAGCGCACCATGTACGACCGCGCACTGCGCTTTCGCAATGAGCACACGTTTGAGGCTTCGAATTACGACGAGCTCAAGCAGGGCATCGAGAGCGGGTTCGTGCGCGCCTGGTGGGCCGGGTCACGCGATGACGAAGAGAGAATTCAGGAAGAAACCAAGGCTACGATCCGCTGCATTCCGCTGGAGCAGCCCGGCGGAAAGGGCAAATGCTTCTACACCGGAGAAGAAGCGAGCCAGGTGGCGATTTTTGCGAAGGCTTATTGAGGGTGGATGGCTTGATGGCTGACTGGCTGACTGGCTGACTAGCTGACTGGCTGACTGGCTGACTGGCTGAGGCGGGCGCGGCGGTTGGGTCTGCGCGCGATGTCGCGGTGTAGGCACTGCGGGGGTCCTTCGCCCGCCGAGGCGGGCTCAGGATGACATAGCTTTTTTTGCTGAGTGATCCGGCGGCTTCTCTGCCGTGGGTGCTCGGGGGACATGCTCGATGCGGTTAACCAGTTAGCCAGTCAGCTAGTTAGCCAGTCAGCCAGCCTCACAGGACC
>JAFAIN010000094.1 GCA_019236695.1 Acidobacteriota bacterium
TAGACGCCGAAGTGAAGCCGCGTATCGGTTGAAACGTTGGCGCTTTGGCCGGAGCCCGCGAATGCGGGCGGAAGATCATAGCCCTGGGCGCAAGCCCAGGGAATGGAGCCGGAAACAGTCTGAGCCCGCAGCGCGGGCGAAAGAAATACACCAACGCCGGCAGCGTTCTTTGCCGGTGATCGGGCGCCGGGCCTCGGCATGCGCGATATCGCTTGGCCGATGGCGAACGCCCGACGCCCCACGGCTTGCTTCGTAGCTACAGGCTCTCTTTCCTCAAATGAATGCTTCCATTCACCGTGCTCACTTCCAGCTCGCGGCTTCCACCGCTGCCTACGGTTCCGGAAACATGGCGGCCCAGGAAACCGCCCTGGATGGTCAGCGGGAACTCGCTGTCAATGCGGCCGTTCACCGTCTTGAAGTTGACCGTGCTGTTCAGATCGGAAGGAAGCTCGAGCTCGATGGAGCCGTTGACGGAAGAAATCTTCAGCCGGTCAGGCCAGTCGGCCCGGCCCATGGTCAGGCGAACGCTGCCATTTACTGAAGAACCGCGTGCCCAGGAGGAAGTGGAAACCTCCACGTTGCCGTTTACGCTGCGCGCGTCGGCCGATTCGCCCAACCCTTCTGCCCGCACACTGCCATTTACGTTGAAGCCGCTGAAACGCAGGTTGCGCGGTATCCTGACAACGAAATCGACGCCGGCTTTCACGTTGTGGGTCCCGTTGCTGCCGTGGTCGCCCTCGCGGCAGGAGTTGCCGGGGTACACCGCGCAAAAAGTCATGCCTTCAGAGGTTTCCACCTGCTCAATCCTGACCTGATCGCGGTCGCGGCCAGTCTTGGTGGCCGCAATCTCAATGGTATCGCCGGCTATGCCGGTAGCCTCGATTACTCCATTGACGTCTTTAATTTCCAGCAGCTTGCCGGGAGCCAGCCTGCCGCTCCACGCGTAGTGATCGTCGGTGCTGACCACATTCTGACCGAGGCAAGTCAGGGAAAACGCCGCCAGCGCTGCCGCCGCGAATCCATATAGATATCTCATTCAGCCCTCCAACGTGGCTGTAGAGGTGCACGCCGATGACCACCGTGAGCCGCGTAAGTGGCTGACGACAAACGCAGAAATCCATGTTGTTGTCCGGTTGTGGGACGCAAGTGTTCGAATGTGAAGCAATCCAGAAGATGTGTAACGTCAAATGTGAAATGTGAAAAGTCCACCGGGAATGGGCGGTTTGGACTTTTCACATTCTACATTGCACATTTCACATGGAAGGCGGTTTTCCGCCAGGCCTCGCTGCAGGCTGCGAAGGCGCAGCCGGAGCCGAAGGCCGTGCGTTCTCCTGATGTGGCGGAGTTTCGCGGTCATGCGTTGGGCCGGCGGGTTCGCCGCGGCGGATGTTCTGCACCTGTTCCGGCTCGAGCGGCCGTCCCGGATGCTGCTCGAGTGCAGGCTGGCGCTGCGCAAACGGTGGCGGCCCGGGCGGCGGTTCGGAGTGCGTCACCAGCGGAGGCACGTTACTGGCCGGATGCTGCGGCGGGTTTGGCCGCTCCGAGGGAGCAACCGGGCGGGGCTGCGGAACTGGCGAAGGCTCACGCGCCGGCGGCTGGTACGGGCGTGGCGATGATTCAGGCGCAGGCCGCATCGCTGCCTGGGGCGGTGCGGGCGTGCGTTCAGCCTGCTGCGCGGGTTCAGGGTGGGTTTCTTGCTCGCCTGGCGTGCGCGCGCGCTCTCCCGGCGCCGTGCGCACCATGCGCCCCGGCCCTACTGGCGCCCGGTACTCGATAGCCGGGCGGACGGCCTCCACTGCGGGATGCGCGGGCGGCGCTCCGGCCGCCACTGCCACCCGGCTCGGCGCCACGGTGGGGTGCGCAACCACTTCAGCCCGCTCGGCAACCTGCTGTGGAACCTTGACCATGGCTCGGCTCACCTGTTCGCCGCGCTGCATTACCGAAGCCGAAACCGCCGTGGTCGCCGTGGACCGGTTCACATACTGGATCTGCGTCACGTTCTGCACATTGACGATCTGCCGGATGTTGGTGATGTTCACGTTGCGGATATTGGTGATGTTTACCTGCTCAACATAGTTAGTGCTGTGGTGATACCAGGGGAAATAGGGCTCATGCGGGCCCAGGGGGAACCACGCTACCGGCGGTCCCCCAACCGAAACCATCAGTCCCGGTCCTCCAACAAACGCCACCAGGGCCGGTGAGTAGATGGGATATGTTGCGAGCACCGGGCCTGGCACCCATCCCCAGCGATTGCCGACCAATACCCAGCGGCCGTAATGAAACGGACAAAACGCCCACGGTTCGGCGCCCACCCATGTCCACCCCCAGGGCTCAACCCAGGCCCAGCGGCCGAAGCGATAGGGCGCCCATCCCGCCGGAATGGCGGTGGGGTACCACACATAGCCGTACTCTGCCACGCTGTCCCAGGAGCCATAGGAATCGAGATCGTAGTAACCGGGAACGTAGGGGCCGACGCGGGTGCGCGACTGCGCTGATTGATATCGTTCATCGCGGCCATTGCACCACGAATCGAAATCGTCGCCGCCCGGAAGGTTCACCCATTCGAACTGAACCGGACCCGCGCCACTCAGCTTTGCCGCCTGGCCCGCATGCAGTGTCTGGGTGAAATCGGAGCTATCGATCTCCAACTCCCCGCTGTTCACGCTGACAAAGGTGGCGTTGTCCTGGGGATAGCTCTCGATACGATAGCTTCCGGGCGCCAGGATATTGAGCGCGGCGCTGGGTGTATCGATCTCGATGGAATTCCCCTGAAGCAGGCTGTACGCGTGCAACCGCACCACGCCTTCGGCCAGGCCAAGCTGAAAGAGCTGGTCACTGAGGTTGGTGACCGATGCATCAGTTCCACCAGAGAGGCGCACGGCGATGTTTCCGGTTTCGAATTCAGCCTTGCCGCTCGGCTCAACGTACAGCCGGTCACCAGTGGTGAGCGGATAATTAAGGCTCGCCTGGTTCCACTGGGCTTCGCCTGAAGGCTCAAACGAGACATTTCCCGCCAGGAAGCTCAGGCGCGCAACGCGGCCCGGAGGATCATCGGCGTCGGCTCGCAGCCGAGTCGCAGCAACCGGAACAAGCAGAAGGAGAAGAGCGGATCGCAGCCAGGGCAGACGTTTCACAGTGCACCTCATACGGTCCTCATTGTTACGCTCACACCGCCAAGAGCACAACAATGTGAGATGACGAAATGGCTGCCAGTAAAAACCCGCCGCCCGGGAAATCGTTCCGGCCTGAAGTGAGTGGAGCAATTCAGCGGTTCGCAGTTCTTCCCATAACGGGGCCCCGAAACCAGGAACGCGCGGAGCGCATCCGGGCCATTTGCCCTTAGCCTGCAGCCTTTTGCCCTCTCCCCATCACATTCCAGGGTGATTGCGGTCACGGCAATGGCCGGTGGCGGGGGCTGAGGATGAAACAGTCCGCGGAAATCCTCTCGTAGGCGGGGGGCGGCATGCAGCACCGCTGCGGATTCGGAGCCGACGACCCTGCGGCAGCGGCAGCCGACACCGCGGACACGGGGCTGGAGATTCACCTCCATGCTCTGGCCAGCCTGTCCCCTGGCCGGGAATGGATGAACATCCAGCCCGTTCCCTTCGTATCGCGAATCAGGGTCTTCGTGTAACCGCGCCCTTGTCATGGAGATTGTCAAAGGACCTGCAGGCCGCACGAAGCACACGGAGAAGGCCGATGAGCGTGCTTGCTGAAGACTTGCGCTACGCTGTGCGCATGTTGCGCAAGAATCCTGGTTTTGCGGCTGTGGCCATCCTGGCGCTGGCTCTGGGAAGCGGCGCCAACACAACCATGTTCAGCACCCTGAAAGCCATGGTGCTGCGGCCACTGGCCTTTCCCGGCCTCGAGCGGATCTTTGCCGTCTCCGAGTCGCTGCCGGCGCGCAATCGCGCCGGCATTGGTGTTGCGCCTCCCGATTACGTTGACCTGACGGAGCAGAATAGCGTCTTCGAGCAAATGGCGGCGATGCGCGGTCGGGGACACGATTCCAATCTGACAGGCGCCGGAGTGCCCCTGCGCCTGGAAGGGCAGGAGGTCACGCCAGGTTTCTTTCCGCTGCTTGGCATTCGGCCGCTGCTCGGCC
>JAFAIN010000107.1 GCA_019236695.1 Acidobacteriota bacterium
ACTACGTTGAGCAGCGGGTCCTTGACCTCTACCGGCGAGCGGTGCTGACGAAGCGACTGGCTTGCCGCCTCCAACATGCGGACGACGCGAAGGCCTGCCATGCCATCGTTGAAGGGAGTCTCGCAGTGGGTCACGCAATCAACAAAGTAGTTGAGTTCGAGGCGCAGAGCTTCCGCTTGCTCCAGTTTAGGTACCCACATGTCGCCGGAACGATAATTCACCAGCAGGTTATAGAGGCCTTCTTGGCTAGTCACCTGAACGCCCTTATCGTAGATCCGAACTTTTTCATCAGCCTCGAGATCGTTCCACACCAGCATCTTTTTCGTGCCGCCGATCAGGGTGGTTCGCACTTTAACGGGCGAGAGCCAGTTCACATTGATGTGCGCGATCACCTGCCGGGGAAAATAAACAGTGATGAATGCCACGTCTTCATGGCCATTGACGTGTTTCTCCCCGGTGGCGATGATGGCCTCGGGTTCGTCATTGATGACGTATTCCATGATGGAAAGATCGTGAGGCGCGAGATCCCATACTACGTTGACGTCGTGCTGAAAAAGGCCCAGGTTTACCCGAAGTGAATCGTAGTAATAGAGCTCTCCCAGATGACCGGCATCGATCAGTTCGCGGATTTTTCGAACCGCGCCGGTGAACAGGAATGTGTGATCCACCATGATGATGCGGCCCCTGCGTTCGGCGATCGCGATCAATTCCTCGGCTTGCGACCCGGTTGAGGTGAAGGGCTTCTCCACGAAAACGTGCTTGCCGTTCTGCAGCGCGGCCCTGGCAAGATCGTAATGTGCCCACACCGGTGTAATGATGGCCACCGCGTCAACTTGCGGTGAACCCGTTATGTCCTCCGCATTGGTGGTTAACTCGACCGTGGGATGGGCCTGCCCGGCACGCCGGAGAGCCTCGCGGTTCTGATCGCAAATCGCCGCCAGCCTCAAGCCGGGGTGGGTGCAGATGTTTCTTGCGACATTAGGGCCCCAATATCCATAACCGATGATGCCGATTCTGATCATGTGAGTTCCGTGGGAATGAATCCAGACTGTGAGTCCGTACGCCGCGTGAGCATCAGTAGGCGCCGGTGCCGCGTAAAACCGCAGCCGGCGTTTTAAGCAGTATCTTCAGGTCAAGCCAGAGCGACCATTCATGCGCGTAGCGCAGGTCCAGCCGGACCATGTCATCGAACCGGACCTGACTGCGGCCCTCAACCTGCCAGAGCCCCGTGAGTCCTGGCTTCACCTCCAGCACCCGCCGGCGATGCCAGCTCGAGTACTGATCAAACTCATAGGGCAGCGGGGGCCGCGGCCCAACCAGGGACATGTGCCCCAGCAGGACATTGAGGAATTGGGGAACTTCGTCCAGGCTGGTACGCCGCAGAATTCTTCCCAGCGGAGTTACGCGCGGATCATTTACCAGTTTGAACACATGGCCCTTCCCTTCCTGGGCCACATCCTCGCCGGCGATCATTCGCCGGACGTAGTCGTGATGCGGGCTGCAGTCACAATTCTGAAACATGGAGCGAAACTTGAGCAGGGTGAAGGTTCGGCCGCCCTTGCCCACTCGCTTCTGCCTGCACCACACCGGACCCTCCGATGTAAGCTTCACCGCCAGCGCAGTAGCCAGGAGAAGGGGAGCGAGCGCGACCAAAGCGATTGCGCTGCCCGCGATGTCGATCGCGCGCTTTGCAATCACGGCGGCCGGGGGAGCCGCCGCCTGCTGGGGGTAGAACACATGGCCCGACGCGCTGCACGCTCCCTCCGGGAACAGGTGATACGTAACCTGTATCTGTTGAAGGGCATGGGCGGGTAGCGCGCCCTGCAGAACACAAGCGATCTTCTGGCTGGCATTCTCGACCGCGGCGCTGATTTGAGCGGTTCGAAGGTCGATGAACAGCAAGCCGGCGCTTCGCTCTTCTTCGTACCAGCCGATGACGTCGGTGGAACGAATCGCTGAACCAAGCGACGCCCAAAGAGTGCCGCGGACTGATTCACCGGCACGTCCCTCCCACTCGCTGCCCTCAAAGTGCAGAATTGCCAGCAGAAGCGCGTTTCCGGACCGTTCGCATCGCAGTCGCTCATTGGCCAGAGTGCGACGGAATTCAGGTTCGGAAACTGGATGATGAATGTGTGCGTTGCGCAAGGTTTCTCGGCCCCAGAGTTATGCGGTTTGTGCCACTTTCCCGGCCGGCGATAGAGGCGCTCCGAACAGCCTTTCGACCCCCTGCGCAATGTTCGATTCCGTGCCGTATTGCGCTCTCAAGCGCCTGTAGGCGCGGGCCGCCATCCGCTCTGCGGCATCGCGGTCATTCAGGAGATCCCGCATCCGGCAGGCGAACTCGGCGGGCGGATCGGCAATCGCGACATGCTCCCCATCGAGAAATCCGCTCCCTTCGTTTCCTACAGAAGTGGTGACCAGCGGGACCCTGCGTTCGATTGCATGAATGTTCTTCATTTTTACGCCGGCTCCGGAGTGCATCGGGTTGACCACCAGCGCACACTCGTCATAGAGGGGGTTCAGGTCATCCACATCCAGCCTGACTCGGCAACGCGGCTCCTTCCTCAGTTCCTCAGCGAATACCCGCGCCGCCAATTGCCCCCGGACTCCTCCGCCGGTAGTGCTTCCAGCTACCAGAAAGTCGTATTCGGGAAGCTGCTGCAGCCGGGGGTGGATGTGCCTCAAATACCAGCGCACTGCTTCACGATTCAGGGAAGTGTGGAGCGACGCGACAAAGAGGACACGCTTCGCAGCCGTCATTCGGCGCTGTGGCTCGCTCCCAAACTGGATGGCGGGTGGCATCCACAAGCTCTTCTCTTTCCGGTGACGCGCGGCCCTGCGGAACTCGCGCTCGGAAATGAACCAGAGAGAATCGGCGCGGTCATATGCCACCGGGGAGAACATAGCGAAGCGCAGCGCCTCAAGCCGGCAGAACTGGCGGTCAAGCAGGTTCTCTTCGCTTCGGGCCGCAGCCCACCTGTAAGCGGCTTCGTTGTTATGCACCCGCAAGACCCTTGCTTTGGCCTGCAGGCGAGGGTTGTCAAAGATGGGATAAGCGGCTTCACTCTCGGCCAGCACGAAGTCGTAACTTTCGGCGAGGGGAAGCTCCCGCAGGCTTGAGTTGCGCGCGACCGCAGTCGGCCGAAGCGCCGCGATGCAGCTTGCAATCGCCCGCCGATCAATGAACTCCAGGCGATCTGCTACCTCGCTCAAAGCCGTTACGTGCCGCTGCTTCGGAAGCGTTCTGGGCCGGATGACCACCGCATCCACGCGGTATCCCAAACGGCGCATCGCGATGAGCCGGTTCCAGATGTCGGCTCGCACTCCGCTATCGGGAGGAAACGGGAACTCCGGAATGACGTGCAAAACGTGCATGTGCAGGAGCAGTCCGCGGATGTCTAAACATCAGCGATATGGACAAAACCGAAAACACAAAGAAAGGTAGGTCTCCGGACGAGAGAAGTGTGCTTTCCGAAATGCCGTGCAGCGCGAAAAAGGACAGGTATGCCAGAGGCCACAAGGCAATCGCGCCTTCGTGGAACTCGCGAAACGCGATTGCGCGCCGCAGTGCGCGGGCCCAAAGGAACAAAAGCAGGCTCGCTCCAACCAGGCCCACATCAAGGCAAAGGTCCAGGTAGCCATTGTCAGCCCGGGGCGCCAGCCAGCGGCTTTGCGTCCAGATGTTGAGGGCTTCGCCCTGCAATCCCGCCCAGAACGCGCTGCCGTAACCGTAGCCGAGCATCGGGTGCCTGAGAACGGCAGGTGTGACGAGCAGCCAAAGCAGAGTACGGCCACTCAAGGTAGGGTCACGCCCCAAAGCTTGAAACAGCATGGGCCAGTGCGTTGCGCCCCACCACGCAGCGGCAGCGACGGCGGCCGTTGAGATACCGTACGTAAGCGACCTTCTTGGCAGCGGCGATCGGCTGAAATGCAGCACTGGCAGCACCGCGATCATGGCGGCGCACAGCAGCAGAGAACTGACCGACCGGGAAAGCCCCAGCAGCGCAACTGCGAGCAGAAGGAAGAAATACCTCGGCCAGTTTGAGCGGAACCTGACCAGCAGCAGCAGCAGGACCGCCACCGCCATGTGCTCGCCGAATGCGTTCTTGTAGCCTGACAGCCCCTTCCACGAGCCAAACTCATCCACCACATACGAAGGCGCCACAAGCCGGCAGAAAACCGTCAATAACATGAAGACACACAATGCGCGGGCAGCCAGGCTGGCGAACTCCTCAACCGAGTACCGCTCGCCCATGTAACACGCTATGGCGGTTGACACGAGGAGCAGGGCGGCTCTTCGCAACGTCAGGAGGGGATGGACGCTCCAGGCGCTTGAAAAGAGCGCGAACGCCGTCAGTGCAACCAGGGGCCATGCGGCTCGCCCGGCCCGCACTACTCGCCGCCAGCGCATCACCACAAGGAGCATTCCGAGCAGGTTTAGCACTCCTTCTGTGACAATGCTGGGTAGGCGCATCTCGGCCTCTGGAGTTGCAGCCCGGTGAGTCGCCCCGGTCAGAGCGCCTACCATTCCCATGGATGACAACAGCAGGGCAATGCATAACGGCCGTTCCACATTAAAGCGCAGCCGGGCGCGCGGCGCCGGTGCGCTTGCCGGCTCGAAGATAATTGGTATGGAAGTTGAAATGGCCATCCTAAGCGCTCGCCACGTATTCCTGTCCGGACGATGCCTGAGCGGACCGAATTGCGAGGAGGTATCCCTTCAGGCGGGCAAGGCTGCCCGGCCAGAGCAGAGCGAGCGGCACCGCCGCCAGGGACCAGATGCCGATCTGCTCCCAGAACAGGGGCACCGCCATTGCTGCCCACCACACCACCGGCAGTTGGTAATCGGGGCGCAGGCCGCGGCGCGCCAGATAGATGTGGACTACCAGATACGCCGGAAGTGCGGCCACTTCAGCAAGGCCGTAGCCGATGATGCCCAGTCGGGGCACCAGCAAGAGACTGGATCCGGCAAATAAGACAATGTGGCAAGTGTGAAACATGGCTACATCCCAGTTGCGTTTCAGCACGTAAAGTGCTGAACAGTGCAACTGAAAAAGCGCGTTGGAAAGATAGCCGGCAGCTACAAAGGGGAACACCGCGGCCACCGGCAGCCATCGCGGGCCGAATGCAGCAGGGATGAGCCGTGGTGCGAGCAGCGCGAACGTGAGCAGCACCGGGCCCACCACAAGAGCCTGCACCTGCATTCCCTCGGAAATCGCTTTCCTCAGGCGTTCCGGGCTCCTTTGCACGTGGCCCAGCACCGCGATTGACATTCGCCAGGTGACGCTCTTCACAAAACTCAGCACCTCGGCCACTTTGACCGCCACTCCGACGTAGGCCACCCCTTCCGCTCCGACAAAATGGCCCACAATCAGAGGGTTCACCAGGTTCCGGAGCTGCCAGATCCATGTGGAGCTGCAGTAACCCAGCCCATATCCACCCATTTCACGAATCAGAACACGGTCCCATTGCAGGCGTGGACGGTAACGGGTCCGTTTCACCAGCATGGAAAGCATCACCAACTGCTGCATCCACCAGCCGGTCACCGGAGCCCAAACGCCGAAGTGGCAAATCGCTAGTGGAATGGCCGCGACATAATAAGCGGCCGTTCCCGACAACTCGCACACCGCAACCGCCCGGAAGTCTAGCGCGCGCTCCAGTTGGGCCAGTGGAACCAGCGCCACGGCCTGAATTACCATGCTGCCGGCCAGCACCAGGAGCACAGGGCCTAATCCCGGGATGCGCATCCAGTGCCGCAGGAACATGGTTGAACCGGCTGCCGCCAGGCTTCCGAACAGCGAGAGCAGCAGCAAGAGCGTGAACGCCTGGTCTGACTGGCGCGCTTCGATCTGAGTCTCACTCCGGATAAGGTAGGTGTTAAGCCCGGATTGAACGAGGTTGAAAACGTACATCGAGATTCCCAAAGCGGCCGTGTAGGTTCCGTAAGCAGCCGGGCCGATGATCCGGGTCAGCAGCAATACCCCGCCGACGCCCAGAAGCAGGCCGATTGCGTGGCGCACCGCCAGGAATGCGCCGCCGCGGAGCAGATGCTGGCGAAGATTCAATGGGTTCCTGCAAGCGAAATGATTTTCGTGAAGATTCGCCTCAATGCTCAGTGGACAATGGCGTATATGGAGGCGCTGCCAATTGAAGTGGCAACACTTTGGGTATCGCGCAGAGCGTTCTTGAATCGGCTGTTGGGCACGAACAGGATGTCATCGGGGCGTAATTCAACATCCTGCTCTTTCCCTCGCTCAATCCGAGTGATGGCAACTTTCTGAGTTACGTAACCGTGCGCGTCTTTGCGCATCAGAAGCGCGCTGTTCGGCGAAGCCGTCCGGTCGGTGCCGCCCGCTTGTGCCAGCGCCTGCAGCATGGTGATCGCGCCGTTGTCCTGCATGACGAATCCTCCCGGCCGGTTCACATCGCCCAGCACGTAAACGATTCCGGCGCGCGGAACCATGACCAGATCGCCCGGAAAGACCTGGACGTCGTTGCTGACGGCGCTGCGCGGATCGTCGTTCTTCAGGTTTGCGCTGATACTTTCCGTGCGGCCGTTGCGGCGCGTAACACTCACTTTGGTATTGGCGACGCTGGTAAGGCCTCCTGCCATCGAGATCACGTCAAGCAGGGTGCGCGGGCCAAGCACCTGGTAAACGCCCGGGTGCTGCACTTCGCCGACAACCGAAACGCCCTGCGCCGCAGACTCGTCGATCATTACGTTTACCTGGGGTTTCAGCAGGAAGTGGCGGTCGCGCAGTTCGCGCGCCACCAGGGCCGCGGCTTGCTGCGGCGTGAGTCCCGCCACTGCAGTGCTGCCAATCAGCGACATCTCGGCCTTGCCGTCGGCTCCCACGCGGACGCTCTGGTTCAGTTCAGGAACATCGAAAACCCAGATACTGATCAAGTCGCCGGGACCTATCTTGACCGATACGGGCGCGGCGGGCGCCGCACCGGGTTGCAGGTTGGGATTTCCGGGGCCTATGTTGCTCTGGCCGGCCGCCAGGCCGGAAAACAGCGAAAGACCGAATAGCAGAATCGTGAATCGTTTGCGCATATAGGTACTCTCTGCAAAATAAAGATTCTTCAGTGCATGCGGCATGGTCGAGAACGCTTTAAGCGCTGTAGGTTGCGGCGTAGCGGTAATACGAGGGCGACGTCAGGTCAACCCCGTTCACCAGCATGGCCATATGCGCAGGCTTCACGCTGCGCAGTATGCGTACTGCCCGTGCAAAGGCTTGACGGTTGGTTCTGGCGATTCGTGCCACCACTACTACAGCATCCACCTTGGTCGAAAGCACAACTGCATCCGTAACCGCCAGCACCGGTGGAGTATCGACGACCACGTAATCGAACTCCTCACGCCAGCCTGCCAGAACGGCATCCATGCGCTCTGACTCAAGCAGTTCGGAGAGAGAGGGCAGGGAGTTGCCGCACGGCATGAAGAAGAGCCCCGGAGTATTTTCAAGCTCCAGGTACGGTGCAGCGGCATCGGTGGAGAGCGTTTCGCTCAGCCCCGGGTTTGACTGCTGCAGAAGGGTTGCGCTGAGAGTGCCGCGGCGGAGGTCGGCATCAACGAGCAGCACTCTTGCCCGTTTCCGGGCCAGCGCCGCGGCCAGGTTAAGTGAGGTAAAAGTCTTGCCCTCCTGGTCAACCGCGCTCGTAATCAGAAACACTTCAGGGCGCTCGCCCAGTGACCCGAATAGCAACGAAGTGCGGGCCGATCGAAACGCCTCGCCCACCGCGGGATCCGCAAACCCGGCAAACAGGTTGGAGTGTTGGGTTGAATTGTGGCCGTTCCCTCTCTCCATGCGGCCCGTAAGCCACCTGGTCGCCGGCCGTGCCAATCCGAGCGTCGCCTGCGGAACAATGCCAAGCACCGGCAAAGAGTTGCTGCATTCGGCTTCTTCCACATCGCGGATCGTCTCATCCGCACTCTCGATGACGAAGGCCGCAATCCCCCCCAGAAACATCCCCGCCAGCCCGCCGAGGGCCAGGTACACGGGAACGTTGGGGCGGGCCGGTTTGGATGGAATGCGCGCAGGATCCACAACCTGGAGATCGCTTGAGTGCAGGCCCGCCACTACGCCGGCCTCCTTCACCTTCCCCAGCAAGTGGTCATACAAGTCGCGGCTCGAATCGGCCTCATGCCTGGCAATCAGATAGTCCGTGGCTTTGTCATTCATCTGCGCTGCCACTGCCTTCTGCTCGGTGAACGCCTTCCTGGCGGCCGACTCGCGCGAGGCCGCAAGCTCAAACTCCTTCCCCGACCGCTCGGTGAGATTGCGGATTTCCGCCGCAATGGATGAACGCACCGAGCCTAGGCGCTCTTTCAATTGCACCAGCCGCGGATATTCCGGCCCGTATTTTGCCGCCGCATCGGCGTATTCGGCGGTTAGCGAAGCTTCCTGCTGGCGCAACGAATTGAGCACTGCCACCCTCGCCGAAAGATCGGGGCTGCCGGCGCCGGTTTGGGTCCACAGCAAACCCGCCACCGATTCCGGATTGCCGCTGCGGGTGAGCTTGTAAACCGCCTCCTTTAATACGCGGTCGGTTTCGGCAGCCGTCACCTCGTTGTTCAGTTGCTCGAGCCGGGTGAGCACGATGTTATGGTGCTCATCTTCCCCGAAGATTCCCGATTGCTTTTCCAGTTCCACAGCTCGTGCCTGGTCCTGTTCCACCTGGCGCTTCAGGTCCACCAGTTGGCGGTTCAGAAACACCGTAGCCCGGGTCACGGCCTGGTATCGCGCACGGAAGTTGTATTCAATGAAATCTGCCATCAAACGGTTCACGATCTGGGCGGCACGTTTTGCGTCACGGTCCAGGTAGCCCACCACGATCAGCCGGGTGCCCGGCATCGCGTCAACACTGAGGTTGGATTTGAAGGCGCGCAGAAGCTCGGCGTGCCCCGGGGGCGGCGAAGGCAGGGCCGAGTCCGCTGGCGAATTTCCGGCCTCCACCGGCGCCGGAATGGGCACGATTGGGCGATCTCCCGTTTGGCCGGACTGCACTTCCTGCAGCACCTGCCAGGCGAGCGCATCGGACTTCAGCACCGCCAGTTGCGTTTGCATAGTGATATTGAAGTCGAGCGCGTCCGATGCTCCCGGCTCCTGCCCTTGCGTACTCAGTCCCAGGCTGGCCTGGTCCTGCTTGAGAACTTCAATCTTCGACTCCGCCTTGTATCGGGGCGTCATGAAGATGCAGACCAGCGCCGCCGCCACCAGCATCGCCAGCGTGCAGCCGGCAATCCAGTGCTTCCGGCGGCGCAGCACGGAAAGGATTCCATGCAAATCGAAATCGAGGTTCTCCGCTTTGCTGCCGGCAGGGCGCTCCACTGGTTGTGCAGCCAGAACAACGGGACCGCGATCCCACTCCGTCGCACGATCCTTGCCGTCTCTTGCCGGAGTCCGGTTGCCGTTTTGGCGCAGCAGTTCGTAATTTTTGCTCATTGTTTTGTTCCCTGTTCCCGGCCACGATTTGAGGTTGGGCTCCGTTCCCAGCCGGAATGCGCTTACTGCTGGGGCAGAACAAAGTGGATGGTTATTTTCTTCTCTACCTCTATCGGCTGCCCGTTGAATGAAGCCGGGCTGAGGAGCCACTGGCGCACCGCATCGAGTGCAGCCCCGCTCAAAGCCGGATCTCCGCTTACTACATGCACGTCGCGGAGCTTGCCGTCTTTACCCACTGTCGCGGCAATCTGTACGTTGCCCTGTATCCCTGCCTGTCGCGCCAGCGGCGGGTACACTGGCTCAACTTGCTTCAACACCACCGGTTGCTCCAATTTGAATTCCGCCAATTTTGGCAAGTGTGCCGGAGATGGAGGGAGAGAAGCCAGTTGCACCGGTGCCGCACCCAGCCGGGGCGGGGATCCATATGATTCCAAAGTTGCGGTCGTGCTGGCTGGTGGGAATCTGCTGGGCACATGGATAAGCGGGATGCTCTCCAACACGGGCGCTGCCACCACAACCGGGTTCACCTTGCCCTGATTCCCCAGCGGGAAGAGCGAGACCGGCCGTTGGTTCGCAACCGTCAGGTCCTGGGCAGCCGGTGATAACACAGCGGCTGCCGGGTTCGCCGCGATTGCCGGCCTGCCGGCGACGACCGCCCCGGCCGTCTTTGTTGCCGGGGTGGCGGGCACATTTACTTTAGATTCCCAAAACTTCCAGGCGCCTTCCAGGTCGGCGCGAAATCCTGTGTGTGTAGCGGCCACCGCAAAGAGCAACAGCGCGAGCGACAGGAGCCCAAGCGCCGGCAGAGTAGCCTGACCGTGGCGGCTCTGCTTGAGCGGCATGTCTTGCATGCCCACTCCTGCACGCTCCAAGGGTTGCGGACCCTCCTGCCACGGCACGCGGACGGGGGCGGCAGAGGGTGTTGACGAACTCCGCTTCATGCCGCGAACCGGCAAAGTTTCCCCTGCAGTATTGGCCGAATGGCCCGCATCGGCGACAAGCCGTTGAGGCTTGCCGCCGGTGCGAACCCGGTCCGGCAACAACTGCAGATCGCCGCAAACCTCCTGCACTACACGGCGGCCAATGATCTTCTCCCCGGAGGCGCACCCGAGCAACAGGCTGTTGAAACAGAGCCGGTTGATTTCTCGCGGTATCCCCTGGCTCGCCGTCGCAATATCGGACACTGCGCCGGGAGCAAAAATCGGCTGCCGGCAGCCCCCTGTTTCCAGCCGGTGCCTGATATACGCGGCGATCTCCTGCTCGCCGAACGGCTGAAGCCGCGCCAGTATGGTGATTCGTTGCCAAAGCTGTTTCAGGTGCGGCCGCAAGAGCTTTTCGCCAAGCAAAGGCTGGCCGCTCAGGATAATGTGCAGCAGTTTGCGCTTGGGGGTTTCAAAGTTCGAGAGCATGCGCACGGTTTCCAGTACAGAATCGTCAAGATTCTGCGCCTCGTCGATCACAACAATGGTTGGATTTGGCCCGGCATTCCGAATCAGGTGGCGGTTGATTGCCGGTACAAGTCCGAACGAATCGGCGCCACCCGGCTCGATATGCAGATCATCGGCAATGGCGCGGAGCAAATCGTTCGAGCCGCACTGGGTGTTGAACACGAAGGCCGTCTCGGCGGAGCGAAATTGTTCCATGAGCTGGCACAGGAGCGTAGTCTTGCCCATGCCTGGCTCAGACACTAAAGCTCCGAAGCCCACGTTATGTTCTATTCCGCACACCAGGGTTGCCAGCGCCTCACAATGCGTTTCGCCGGCATAGAAATAACGCGGATCCGGCGTGACCCCGAACGGCTGCTCGCGCAGCCCGTAAAAATCCAGGAGCCGCGTCGCATGCGCGCCGAATTGCAAAGTCAGTGACAGGAAAACGGCTCCCGTGGCGGATGTAGCTTCAGCGGCCGGCCACCGCTTGGGCCGCTGAGTGCTGGGGCACGGCAATGCGGACGCATGGCGCTGCCCAGTCGGTTACAGGCGCAATTTCATGTTCGGCCACTTCAATCGTCATGGAGCTCATGATTAACTCCACCGAAATCACTACTTTGCACCTGTTATCGATCCTCATCAGAATGCCTTCTATGCCGGCGAGCGGGCCCCGAACGATGAGCACTCGATCGCCGATGCCGAGGTATGGCAGCGGCTCCTTCACACCCGGCGCGTTCAGCACGCGATGAACCCTCTCGATTTCCTCTTCGGAAACCGGCTCGGGGCCCCGGGATGAGCCTACGATCGAGGCCACGCCGGGAATTTCGATGACGCGCAGCCGCTCGTTGAGCGAGATGCGGGTAAACAGATAGCCGGGGAATAGCGGCAACTGCAGCTTTCTGGCGCCGTTCTTCCAGCGGTGGACGGTTTCATAAGCCGGGAGGAAGTGCTCGATTCGTTTGTGCGTGAGATGAAGCGCGACTTGCTTTTCGTGCCGGGAAAATGTGTGCAGCGCGTACCAGCGGCCAGTCTCCATGCTTGTCCCTGATTGCCAGTCTCCATGCTCGTGGCGGGCTTCGCCCCCGTCACTTCGTGGCGCTCTGTGACCTGAGCCAATGTCGGCCGATACCGGCGATAGGTGGGTCCGCCGGCAATCTGAATTTGCAAAGGTCGCTTGTGGTGTCCGGGGCGGCAACTCACTCCGAACAACCCGTCAGATGCGCCGCATCGCGGCAGGCGGACATGGGAAGGAAGTGCCCGGTGCGGACCTCTCAATCCCCGGCCCGAAGGCTTGGGTCCTTTTTCCTAATGCGTGGAGCGTGCCCTTCTCACATGTGCAGGGGAGTACCAGAATGGCGGTCGAATTTGTTTGGGGAAAGAAATGGCAACAAAAATCGCGGTATACACCTCTGAGCGTTCCAGAGTTGGTCACAATCGTACGTCAGCAACCTGGATTGAGGTAGCGCTTACGGAGACCAAATGCGAATGAAAAATGCGATCCGAGTTGCCGTGGCCGATGACAACGTGATCGGCTGCGAGCTTCTGGTGCGTGCGCTGAGCAGGCGAAAGGAATTTGCCATACAAGGTTATGCCACCTCCAGCAGCGAGTTTCGTCGGTTGCTGGAGCCCGAAGCCCATGTCGCACTTGTCGGTTCGAGCCTCCGGGATGGCCAGTTCTCAGGGCTCGGGTTGATAAAGGAACTGCGCACTTCCCATCCTTCGGTTCGCTCGGTGGCATTGCTTGACAATCGGAACCCGCAGCTCGTAGTCCAGGCGTTCCGGGCGGGCGCACGAGGCGTCTTTGAGCGCTCAATCTCCAAACTGAGCGCGCTCGTCAAATGCCTCAGGACAGTTCATCACGGCCAGATATGGGCGACAAGCACTGACCTGGAGCACGTAATCGAAGAGCTTTTTCATGCATTTCCTCTGCGCGTGACCAATGCCCACGGAGAAGAGTTGCTGAGTGCCCGCGAAAAGCAGATCGTTAGGCTTGTCGCCGATGGGCTCTCGAATCGCGAGATCGCCGCACAGCTTAAATTGAGCGAGCACACCGTAAAGAATCACCTGTTTCGCATGTTCGACAAGCTCGGCGTTTCCAGCCGCGTGGAGGTGGTCCGCTATGCGGTGGGAAGCTCACAGGCCGAAGAGGACGATCGGCTGAACGGCGCGGTCAAGTTCGTTTCGTAATCCCTTTCGGGCAAACTCCGGAAAACAGCGCTGCGCCGGCGGCTCCCGGGCCGGAAATTGCACGGCCGCGCAAATATCTGCGGCTGGCTTAACCCTCGTATTACGAGCGTTTTTCCTCGCCGGTTGCCGCTCGCGGCCCGCTCACTCCTGATAATTTGGAACTACATCGTAAGAAAAATTCCCTTCCCTGGAGCATCTCATGCGCAATCTTACTGCCTTCTGCTGCCTGCTTGCGTGCAGCATGGCTTTCAGTCCACGGCTCCGAGCGGCCTCCTATTCCACAACGTTCAGCCATATCGACGACCTCACAAGCGGTTGGGCGTCATGCACGGGAGGATGTGGCGGTGGAACTTCCGCTTACAACTACTGGATGGCCCAAAACCAGACTTCTCCTTCGCTCGACGGCGCCAGTACTGAGTTCTATGTGGACGGTCCGGCATGGGCGAACACACTGTTCTATCTGAAACTCGGGCCGCACGATTCGCTGAGCCATTTCCAGTTCGACTTCTGGGTGCAGGTGGACAAGAACTCGACAAGCATCGGGCAGGCGCTGGAGTTCGACGCCTTTCAATTTGTGAACGGCCAATACGTCATGTTCGGCACGCAGTGCGACTACGGCAACGGCAGATGGGACGTCTGGAATGCCGGTGCCGGAACATGGCAACCCACCTCGGTCTCCTGCCCGCAGTTCACTCCCAACGCCTGGTACCACATAACCTGGAACTTTCACCGCAGCGGCAACTCGATGGTTTACGACAATTTCACGGTTGCGCAATATAACTCGAGCGGCTATATGGCCTCGCGTTCTTCGCACAACCTGAATTTAACGTACGCCTCGGCGCCGCTCCCCGCCGGCTGGACGGACAACCTGGGCGTGCAGTTCCAGATCGATCTCAACGGCCAGGCCGGCGTAAATGCCAACCCCGCCAGCACTGCCGAGTACGTGGATAAGGTCACGTTGACTGGCTGGTAAGCGTCGAGGTTGCCGCTGTTGTGTCCTTTGAAGTGAGCCTATGCCGCGCACGCCCGGCCGCATGTGCCACAATTGGCTTGGAGAGCGATGGAAACCCAATTCCTGCGACTCAACGGCGCTCGGGAGCGGCACCCAGCCATCGACGCATGGATGAGAACCCATGCAGATGAATTGGGAGGCATTGCGCGGCACTGGTTTCAGGCGATGCGGAAGTGCGGAGATGAAGTTCGGGAACTTCTGCATGACGGGTGCCCGGTGGCGTGCTTGGGCGATGCTCCTTTCGGCTACGTCAACGTATTCACTTCCCACGTAAATGTCGGGTTCTTTCATGGCGCGTCGCTGCCGGATCCGGCAAGGCTGTTGGAGGGAGCCGGCAAATCCATGCGCCATGTGAAACTGAGGCCGGGAACTGCTGTCGACGCCTCGGCGCTGGCGATCCTCATCGATGCCGCGTACTCGGATATAAAGCAGCGAGTGGAACGCGGGCATGCTTCCATCCGGATCCCGAAATCCGCCCGCCAGTAGGGTGGCCCCGTCAGGCCAACGCCCGTCGCTCCTGACTGGGCCGGTCCGCGAGGAAATCGCGGCGCATCTTGGCGTTCCTACTCGCCATTGCACCGGAGGCCGGACGGATTTAACCTGTAGGGTTCCACTCCATCCCTGCAATCAAGGCAAGAATGTTCTCGCCGCGCATTCTGTCCGTATCATTTGACATTTCCCTCGCCCGGGCACGCCAGATGCTGCTCGAGAACGAAGGTTATGTCGTGGTGAC
>JAFAIN010000141.1 GCA_019236695.1 Acidobacteriota bacterium
ATCGGGCACATCTTCGTACCGCAGCACCTCAGGGCCGCCAAACTGGTGGAATCGAACCGCTTTCATCGTCGCTCCCTGTTACCCGCAGAAGGGGAAAAATACCATACACCCGCAATTCCGCAATTCCCGACTTCTTTCGTGCCCTTATAGCGCGCCCGTCGTGTCCTTCGTGTTTAGCTTTTGCCCTCCAGAGCCACGCCGATGCGCAGCTTGGCCGCACTTTCGCAATTCCGCACCCTCGGCCGTTGACGCGGCTTTCCGCCCCGGCCCATAATCGCAGCAGATGACCGACCTGTACGAAGAAATTGTGAGCCTGCGCCGGGAAGGCCGGAAAGCCGCGCTGGCCACCATTGTCAATGTCCGCGGCTCCATACCGTCGTTTGCCAGCGCCAAGATGCTGGTGCGCGATGATGGCTCCATCTCCGGAACCATTGGCGGGGGCTGTGTCGAGGCGGAAGTATGGCAAGCCGCACGCGAGGTCATCGAGCAGGAACGGCCGCGGACTCTTACTTTCAACTTGAACCAGAATCCGAAATATGACACCGGCCTGGTTTGCGGCGGCACGCTCGAAATATTCATCGAGCCGGTGCTGCCCCCGGGCCTGCTCTACATCTTTGGCGCCGGGCACGTGGCGCGCAGCCTTTATGAAGTGGCGCGGATTGCCGGGTTTGACGTGATTGTGGTCGATGATCGCGAATCCTACGCCAGTCGCGAGCGTTTTCCCCTGGCGCGCGAAGTGTATGCCGAGGAATTCGATAGCGCGATGGCTCACCTCGAGCCCAACGAGAACTCCTATCTGGTCATCGTCACCCGCGGTCATCGCGATGATATGCACGTGCTGCGCTGGGCCGTGAATACGCGCAGCCGCTATATCGGCATGATCGGCTCCCGCCGCAAGGTCATCGCCGTGTACCGCGAACTGGAGAACGAAGGCGTGGCCCGCGAGAAGCTCGAGCGCGTTCACGCCCCCATCGGGCTCGATATCGGCGCCATTACTCCGGAAGAAATCGCCGTCGCCATCGTCGCCGAGCTCATTGCTGTTCGCCGGCATGCCGCCGGCAGTGTTCCGCACAAGCGCTGGCTGCAGCAAGAGACTGCGGCCCCGGCCGCCTCCCAGCCTGTGGCTTCAGCCGAGGATTAGCCGCACCCTCTATGGCTTCATGGCTGGCCAAATTGAATCGCGACGTAGTCACCTGCCGCCTGTGCCCCCGGCTGGTCGAGCATTGCCAGGCGGTAGCCCGCGAAAAACGCCGCGCGTACCGCGACCAGGAATACTGGGGCCGGCCAGTACCGGGCTTCGGCGATCCCGAGGCTCGCGTGCTGGTGCTCGGCCTGGCTCCCGGCGCACATGGGTCAAACCGCACTGGCCGCCCGTTCACCGGCGATGGCTCGGGTTACTTCATGTATCCGGTGTTATATCGCGCCGGTTTTGCTTCGCAGCCCGGCTCAACCCATATGGGAGATGGTCTGGAGCTGCGCGACCTGTACATTACCGCCACGGTGCGCTGCGCCCCCCCGCAAAACAAGCCCTCACCGCAGGAGATCCGCAATTGTTCCGCCTTTCTTGATCGCGAACTCGAGGGGCTCTCAGCCGTGCGAGTGGTGGTCGCGCTGGGCAAAATCGGCTTTGACGCCTACCTCGACTACCTCAAGCGCCGGGGCCTGCTGGCCAGGAAAGCGCCATATCGCTTCGCCCACGGGGCCGAGTACCGCATGCCCGACGGCCGCATCCTGCTGGCCTCCTACCACCCCTCCATGCAGAACACCCTCACCGGAAAACTGAGCGAAAAGATGTTTCTCGCCATTTTTCGCAAAGCGCGCCGCCTGGTCGGCAATCAGTTTTCAAGCGGCCGGCCAAAAAACAGGACATAACCATCCGCGTCTTTGACTTCGAATCCCCGCAAGCCCTCACCAGTGTCTTTGAGCGGCACATGAAACTCCACGTTGCGTGCCGAGAACTCCGCGGCGAGCTCATCTGGATTGGGAACGGAGAGGTACACATCCCAACGGGCAGTCCCTCCTCCAATGTCTCGCGTGTGATTCGGCACGGGTTCCACGCCGATCGCCTTGAACATGATCATCGCCGCCCCGCGCTCCACTATTCCGAAGAAAATGTCGCCAGGGTCGGGCCCTTGATACGTAATCTCGAAGCCTAGCCGGTCGCGATAAAAGGCCAGCGCCAACGGCACGTTGTTCACGATGAACAGCGGCGCACACGCGCGAATTTCAGCCTTGCCCATGCCAGCTCCCAGCGCAAGCTCATGAAAGCCTGCGGCCCTTCGTTTCCTTCGTGATTTCCTTCGTGCCCTTCGTGGTTCGCTTTTCCGACGCCGAAAATTAGCCAGTCTTCATCGACACCGCGACCCCATCCCTCAGCGGCAGAATGGTCGTGAACAACTCCTTCGAGCCGTAAATCAGGCGGTTGAACTCCGCGATTGCCGCGGTGCGCTTGTCCGGGTCTTTTGCCGGATCAGACGCAGCTACTTTCCCGCTCCACAGCACATTGTCGGTTATGAATAATCCGCCCTTGCGCAGGCGGGGCACAGCCAGGCGAAACACTCGCGGGTAGTCTTCCTTATCCACGTCGTTGAAAATAATGTCGAATGCGCCCGGCTTCTGTTCCGAGAGGATTTCGAGCGCGTCACCAACCCGCACATCAATGCGCTCGGCAACGCCCGCCCGGGCAAAGTTGCGCTTCGCTTCGTCGGCGTTTTTCCGGCTGCCGTCCGTATAAATTACCCGGCCGTTCGGGCCGACGGCGCGGGCCCACCAGATGGTTGAGTAGCCGATGGCCGAGCCCATCTCGAACACCGTCTTCGCCTGCAGCACCGAAGCGAATTGATAGAGCACCCGGCCCACCGCGGGCCCCACAATCGGGATGCTGCGTGATTTGGCCTCCGCCTCCATGGTGCGCAGGGTTTCGTCCCGCTCGGGCAGCACGGCGCACAGGTAACGATCAACTTCGGGGTTCGTAATCATCCCACCGTCTCCCCCGGCTTCAGTTCCAGCACCTCGATGCCGGTATCCTCAATCAGCTTTCGCAGCGCGCCGGGTGTGCCGCTGAGCATGGGGAAGGTTCCGAAGTGCATGGGGATAACAGTCCTCGCCTGCAGCAGCCTGCACGCGTGCGCTGCCTCGCGCGGTCCCATGGTGAAATGATCGCCGATGGGCAGCATGGCAATTTCCGGGGCATACAGTTCGCGAATCAGCGCCATATCGCCGAATACGTTCGTGTCCCCGGCGTGGTACAGCTTCACCCCATTGTCGAATTCCAGCACGTATCCGCACGCCTCGCCGCCGTAGATGATTTTTCCGTCATCGAGAATGCCGCACGAGTGGTCCGCGTGGACCATGGTGATGCTGATGTTGCCGACCTTCTGGGTTCCCCCCTTGTTCATGGCGGCAATCCTGCCCACGCCTTTGCTCTGCATCCAGTTGCAGAGCTCGAAAATGCCCACCACCTGCGAATCATGCTGCTTCGCAATGGCTACCGCATCACCGATGTGGTCGAAGTGGCCGTGCGTGCAGAGCAGAAGATCGGCGCGTTTCACCGCTCTCTCCTTCGGCGGGCACGCCGGATTGCCCATGACCCAGGGGTCAATGATGAGCGTCACGTCCTTTGGCGTGTCGATGCGAAAAGTGGCGTGCCCCAGCCACGTAATGCGGAGTCCGCGAAGGTCAATGCGCATACCACCCCCGAAATGAGCGACCCGACATTCTAAGCGGAATTCAGGCGCGTGTTTTACCGCTGCTCTTGCCGCCCGGTAAATTCGGCAATTCCCCGCTTCGGCAATTCTTCAATTCGGCAATCCGTGTTAAAACTGTCACTCCCATGAAACCCCTGCCAGTGCTCTTCACTCGCGATCAGATTGCCCGGCGCGTGGCCGAGATGGGCGCGCAGATTACCCGCGATTTTTCCGGCCAGTCCATTATTTTCGTGGGCGTGTTGAAGGGCGCCACGGTTTTCCTCAGCGACCTCGCCCGGCAGGTCGCGCTGGATGCCACTTTCGATTTCATCGGCGTTTCCAGCTATGGCGGCGATACACGGTCAAGCGGAGAAGTCAGGCTCACGAAGGACCTGGACCAGAGCATTGAAGACCATAACGTCATCCTGGTGGAAGACATTCTCGACACTGGGCTCACCCTGAACTATTTGAAGAAGCTGCTGGCGGCGCATCAGCCGCGCGACCTGCGCCTGGCCACGCTGCTCGACAAGCCGGCGCGCCGCATCGAGCCCGTGGAGGCGGACTACGTGGGCTTCAAAATTCCCGACCAGTTCGTCGTGGGCTACGGCATGGATTGCGCCGAGCGCTACCGCAACCTGCCCGATATCTGCATCTTCACAGAGGCTTAACTGCATCTTTACGCTTGTGCTGCTGGAACCGGGTTTCCTGAATCAGCATCTAAAGATTGTAGGAACCAGGATTCAGGAGAACGAGTATGTGGAGCAAGGTTCAGGCAGTACTGCTGGCTGCCGTGCTGGCCGCCGGCACCGGTGTATTTGCGCAGGCCGCGCAGAAAGAGAAGAACCCCGGGGGGTATCAGCCCGAGGCCGGGTCCCAGCATCCGGTAACCCGCGCAGCCCAGCAGGCAGAGGAAGACCGCATTTCGCGAGAGGTGCGGCATCAGTTGCTGATGCTGCCCTACTACTCGGTGTTCGATGACCTTGGCTACAAAGTCGAGGGCAACACCGTTACCCTGACCGGAGCCGTAACCGAGCCGTGGACCAAAAGTGACGCGGCAGCGGCGGTGAAGAAGGTGGAGGGAGTCGAAAAGGTGAATGACCAGGTGCAGGTGCTGGCGCCTTCGTCCATGGATGACCAGATTCGCCGCGCCGAGTTCCGCACCATTTACGGCACGCCCCAATTGCAGAAGTACAGTTGGTACGCAGTGCAGGGAATTCACATCATCGTGCAGAACGGTCACGTCACCCTGGTCGGAACGGTGGATTCACAGGCCGATAAAGACATCGCCGGCCTGCGGGCCAACTCCGTGCCCGATGTGTTCAGCGTGAACAACGACCTGCAGGTGGCAGGCAACGGCCACACGCAGCAGGCGAAGAAGTAGAGATTCCTGGGGTTGCCCATCCCAGCGAAGCGGGGGATCTGCATGTCGTCCAGGTAAACGAAATGCAGATCCCCCGCGCCTCGAAACCAGGCTACCGCACTCCCTTCCGCGTCTCTGCGTGAACCAATTCGGTGCCAGCGCTTCCTAATAAATCCCGCCGCCCGGCTGGCTCGATGTCAGCTTCCCGCCCTCAGCCGTCAGTACATAGGCGGTGCCGTTGCGCGCCTTCCACGCAATCGAGTTGATGTCGCCGCCCACCGGCACATGGATGACGCTTACCTGCAGCGACAGCGGAGCTCCCGGCTTTACGACGATCGGCGCGCTGCGGATTACACGCAGCATGTACGCGCCATTGCCTTCTCCCACCACCTGCGCATTGCCGTCGGGCCCAAGCAGCACGACCGAGCGTTCGTCAATACCCAACCCGCGTATGTCGTGGTTGCCGTCGTTGTAGATGCGCCCCAGAAATGCCGCCAGGCGCCCCATGCGGTCGCGTTTGGAAAAATGGCTGTCGGTAATGAAGCTGCGCAGCCGCGGAAGTTTCAAAAACCCGCGCTCGATCGTAACGCGCTCGTGGTATGGGTTGGCCAGCGCCTCCGCCGACGTGACGGTGTCATTCATTGCCGAGTACGCATATTCGCCCAGCATTGCTAGGCCGGCGCTGGTGCCGCCAATCGGAACCCCGCGAACAATGGCATCATTCATATCGCGCGTTACTGCGGTTCCGCCCCAGTATTTTACGTAGTTCGATTGGTCGCCCCCGGCGATGAAGATGGCCTCCGCATGGCGGATGGCTTCGCTGGTCAGTGGATCATTCGCCGCCTCACGCGAGTGGATCACCAGGGTCGCAACCGAATTCAGCTCAGGGCAGAGCTTCTGGATATACGGGTTATAAGCGTCGCCGCCGCTGGCCCGCAGGATGAGGAAGTCGCCGCCATTGGCCTTGCGGCACAGCCACTGAAATGCGGCATCCTGGTCCTTGCCGCCGCCCATCAGCGCGAAGCCCGGCTCGGCCTTCCGCGCCGCATCTTCTACCTTGCCGATGCGCAGGTACTGAGGCCTGGAATCGTCCTGGGCAAAACCCCCGGAACTCAGAAGCAAAAAGAGAAAGAGTACGAATCGAGGCATGCCACCCAAAGTAGCAGCCCCAGGCCCTCGCCGAACAGTGCGAACTCCGGGCACAACCCCTCAAACCTTCGCGGCGCGGGATGGCGAGCGCCTTGCAGCACGCGAACCAGGCAAAAACCACGGCGGGCCACAACCACCGAGTCCGGCGTGCCCTCCACAGCCCGCAAAGCGGGCGCAAGAGCATAGCCCCGGGCGCAAGCCCGGGGATCAATCCGCGAAAATCCAAGCCCGCAACGCGGGCGAAAGAAATACTGCCGCTCGCTTCGCGAGCTGCTTTCGCCGGGCCGCGTTCATTGGTTTCCGATTCTCTGGCTTGCTACATGTACGACCGAACGCAAATTTCGCACTTTCGCACTTCCGCAGTTTCGCACTCCTCAACTCTTCCCTCTCGCCGCCGCCGGCACATAAACAGGCCACCCACGCTCCCGGGCAATGGCCAGCAGTTCCAAAGTGGGGTTGATGACGAAAGGATGCCGCGCCAGTTCCAGCATCTGCAAGTCGTGAATGGAGTTGCCGAATACCGCATCCACCCGGCCCGGAATATGGCGGCGGATGCTCGCCGCTTTTCCTTCATCCGTGGGAACCTCGTCGAGAGTGCCCGTGGCACACCCGTCTTCAATGTGGACGCACGCGGCCAGCACCCGCCCGGCAGGGATGCCGAACCGGCGCGCGCCCGCGCGCACCACCCATTCGTTGGTCGAAGATACCGCCCAGACCTGGCAGCCGGCTGACAGCAGCGCGCCCGTAACCTCCCGCATCTCCGGAAAAATATTGCCTTCGCAGTGCTCTCGGAAGAAGACTTCCGCCGCGGCCACAATATCGGCTTCGCGCACTCCCTGGTGAATCGTCACCATTTCACCGCACATGTCCTCTTCGCTGACCTTGCCTTCCAGGTAGCAGTCGTAACGCCGCTTCGCCCAGGCGGCGATTGGTCCAGGAAGCAATCCATGCTTGAGCTCCCAGTAAAGGAACTCGCGGCCGCTGTCGCCCGACCACAGAGTGTCGTCGCAATCAAACACCGCCACCCGCAGCCCGAGCGCCAGCACCAAATCCAGGAACTCCCTCGCTGGCGCGTCCATCAGCGCTCCCCGGCCCGTTCCGAAACCAGCCGTGCGTAATCCTGCGGCGTATCCACATTCAGGCAAATGCGCGGGTCGTCGACCTTCACATAGGCAACACGCGATTGGTTCGCGTGCTCCACTTCGCGCGCGGTAGCCGTAGGCAAGGCCGCCAGGAACGCGCTGATCATCTCGCGCCCAATCGCCACGGGATGTCCATGCCGCCCGCCGTATTCGGGCACCACCGCCCAGTAGCCTCGTTCCACATGCTCGAGGAACGCCTCCCGCAGCCGGTTAACGGTGGCCGGCAGCGCCGGCGGGCGATCTACCAGCGCCACCATCGCTGCGTCTCGTCCGCGGCCCAGAACATCGCGCAGGCCGGTTTGCAGCGAGCTGAACTGCCCGCCTTCCGGAGTCGGGTTCTGGACCAGAAAGCCTCCCGCCGCATAGATCAGGGGCTCCAGCCGTTTGCTGTTCGCGCCCGTAACCACAATCACCAGATCCGTCGAGCGCTGCAGCGCTTCAATCTGCGCCGCCAGGAACGTGTGTTGCGCCCGCGCGCTGGTTGCGGGCGGCCAGGGCAGCAGCGCTTTGTCGCTACCCATCCGGGTAGAGGCGCCTGCCGCCAGCACCACTCCGCAAATACTTGGGGCGCGAGCCATGCGTTTTGTTTGTAACACTTTCGCCTCGTGCTCGATAGCTCTAAGCCGTCAGCTCTAAGAGGCGATTCCCCAAAATTTCTCAATAGCCCAATAACTCAACAGCCCAATGATTCAATTACTCCATCCCCAATGGCCGAATGGCCCTCTCGCCAATGTCCCTTCAGCCATTGGCCGAACAGCATCTTCTGCCTGCCCCGGAATCGGTGCGAACGTATGCCATGATTGCCAGCCATCGCTCGCCTCGTGTTGAAATGCCCATCCCCCACCCGGCCTGGATTACGGCAAACGGCCGCAGGATCCAGGTGTGGCTCCTGAAACTCTCGATGACGGGGGGGTTGGCTCGCTCCGAGTGCCACTTCGCCGAGGGAGCAGTGGGTGAGATTGTGTTCGATACTGATTCCGGAACCGTGCGTTGCGCCGTCGCCTTCCTGCCCCGCGACCTCAAACGCGATGCCCAGCCGTTCCGCTTTCTCTCGCTCGAGGAAAGCAATCAAGGGCGCCTTCGCGCCTGCCTCGATATCGTGCGTGCTCACGCCGCATTGCGCCGCGTGGTGTGAATAGCCGGCGGCAGAGACGATGACGTGCTTTGCGGCTGTCGTGCCAGGGCGGCAAGCCAGGTCAGCGTCAGCAGCACCATCACCACGCTGGTGGCCACGGCGATCAGGTTCCCCAGCCGCGAGTTCTTGTGCTCTCCCATAAGGTCCGTGCGGTTCACCAGCTTGAGCATGAAGTAGAGCACGAACGGCAGCAGAATGCCGTTGGCTACCTGCGACATCAGGATCAGCTTGATCAGCGGCATATGCGGAATCAGCACCACCCCGGCTCCAAACAGGATCAGCAGCGTGTAAAGCCAGTAAAACTCCCGGGCTTCGTTGAAGCGCTTGTCCACGCCCGATTCGTAGCCCAGCCCTTCGCAAATGTTGTAGCTGGTGGCCAGGGGCAGAATGGCTGCCGAGAGCAGGGCCGCGTTCACCAGCCCTACCGCGAACAGGATGGAGGCGAACTTGCCGGCCAGCGGAGCCAGCGCCACCGCCGCCTCCGCTGCGTCATTGATGTCGTGAATGCCTCTCGTGTACAGCGTGGCGCCGCACGCCACTACGATGAAGAAAGCCACAATGTCGGTTACGAGGCAGCCGACAATTACGTCCCACCGGCTGAGCGCATACTGGCGCGCGGTTACGCCCTTCTCCACGATCGAGGCCTGCAGATAAAACTGCATCCACGGAGTAATAGTGGTGCCAACCAGCCCAAGCACCAGAATCAGGTATTCCGGCGTGCGCACAGCGCCCGTCGGAATCAGCGTCTGCTTCAGCGCCGCCTGCCAGTTGGGATGGGCCATGAAGGCGGAAATCGGGTACGCCACATAGATCATCGACAACAGCAGCAGGACGCGTTCCACCGGCTTGTATCGCCCATACACGATCACCGACCACACCAGCGCCGCACCAATGGGGACGCACAGAAATTTGCTTACTCCAAAAATTCCCAGCCCTGAGGCGATGCCGGCAAATTCAGCGGCAATGTTGCCAAGATCGGCCAGCGCAAACACAAACATGGTGAATACCGTCACCCGCAGCCCGAATTCCTCGCGAATCAGGTCGGAGAGGCCCTTGCCCGTCACCGCGCCCAGGCGCGCCGACATCTCCTGCACCACCACCAGCGCGATGGTCGTCGGGATCAGCGTCCACAGCAGCGCATATCCGAACTTTGCTCCCGCCTGGGAATACGTCAGGATCCCGCCCGGATCATTGTCCACATTGGCCGTGATGAACCCGGGGCCAACCACCGCAAAAAACATGAGGAAGCGCAGCCGCCACAGGTTCAGCCACCGCTTGGGCCGATGCTGGATGATTTTGGGCATGGAATCGGGCGGTGAACCGGAAAGCTGTCCAGAATACTTGACCAAAGCCGCCGGTGCGCAAGCAAATGGGAGCGGCAGCGTTTTTTCGCAAATTCTTAATCTTGGGTCTTACGGCGGAAGGAGCTTTTAACATTTAACTTTTAACTTTTAACTTCGTCCCTCGCCTGCTGTTTGGCTTTGCACTTTTGACATTTAGCTTTTAACTTCTCTGCATGCGCTTGCTCATCTTTTTCCTCCTTGCCACCGCTGCCGGTGCCCAGACCGTGGTTCCGGTCGAGCAGGAGCCGCATCACCATACCGTATTGCAGAACCAGCGGGTACACGCGCTACTGGCCGAGCTCGCGCCAGGGGAGCAGACCTCCATGCACCGCCACGCGCAGGACTCGCTCGGCATAATCCTTGTGAACAGCCGGATTACGGTTACGGTTCCCGGAGAGAAGCCGGTGGTGCGCCAGTCCCAGGCCGGCAGCGTTTCTCTGCAGTCTGCTCCCGTCATTCACACCGTGCGTAACGATGCCCCGTCTGCCTTCCGCGTGGTGGATGTCGAGTTCACCGAACCTCAAGGCAAGGCCGTTCCCTCAAAGCAGGCGCTTTCGCGATATTGCAATCCGGGCAGCCGCACTGCCTGCGTGGAAGAAAAATACCTGTTCTGCAGCGACCACGTGTGCGTCTCCGATGTCACCATGGGCGAAGGCGCAGTCACGACGCGCCACAGCCACGATACCGATCACATGGTGGTCGCCCTCACCGATTACCGCCTGAGCGACAACGTGGAAGGAAAGGGAACCGTTGTCCGGCAGGAGCAGAGCGGAGGAGTGGAGTACCTGAACGCCGGCATCACGCACCAGATCACGAATGTCACCGGGCATCCCGTCCGTTTTATCGTAGTCGTTTTCCGCTGACCCGCCAGGGCCGCTGAGTTGCTCAACCGGCCGTTCGCCAGTCCTTAACCCGGCGAAGCCGAGTCTGCGTTTCCCCTGCAGCCACCCCACCCGTGGTGGGAGCACCGGGCTTCAGCCCGGTGAATTCCCGCCCCTAAACAATAGGGCTTCAGCCCTGGCCAGCACCCGGGGGCGCCACCGTGGCGGCCCCACCCAAAGCGCTTGATGTCCCGCCCCGGCAACCTTCCTGCCAGGCACGCCCTTCATAGCTTGCGGCGTGCGAACACGCGCATCGATGCCAATGCCGATTCTTCGCCGGCTTCGAACTCGCGTACGAAAGTCGCTTCCTCCCTGGGTCGTCCAGGCGGTTCGCCTGGTCCTCTGGCGAAGAGTCGTGCGCCTTGCCGGCATCACTAACTGGGCCGTAGCCTACGGGCCGTTTGCGGGGATGAAATACGCCAGCGACACTCTGCTGCCCAGCAGCGGAGGCGGCCTGCAGAAGCTGCTCGGCGCCTACGAGATCCAGTGCGCGCAATTCGTAACCATGGCCATCGCGACCGGTTATTCCCAGGTCATCAACATCGGTGCAGCCGAGGGCTACTATGCGGTGGGGTTTGCCTTGAAGCTTCCGGGCGCCGAGATTGTGGCTTTTGAAGCCGATCACCAGAATCGCTGCCTGCTCGAGAAGCAGGCCCGGCTCAATGGCGTCCGGGTACAGGTCGAAGGCCTGTGCACACCGGGGACGCTTTCCGAGCGGCTGAAACCCGCCGCATTGCTGGTGGTTGATTGCGAAGGGGCCGAACTGCAGCTCCTCGATCCCGCGAAAGTTCCGGAGCTGCGATCCGCCGACATTCTTGTGGAGTTTCACGACTATCTCAACCCTGAGCTCTCCGGCACCATTCTCCGTCGCTTCGAGCAGACTCATCGGCACGAGATTGTGCCTCAGGAGCGGCCGAGTGCCGCCCTGTATCCCCTGTTGAGCCCGTTGTCGCCTGAAGATCAGGCATGTTTCCTGAACGAACCCAGGCTCCCGGGCATGACCTGGGGATTCCTTCGCTCCAATCAGGCTCGCGCGGAGGCTCTTCACGGCTAAGGCTGCATTGCTTTCATGACCTTTCAAGACACCGAAATCTCCACAAGTGCGCATTTTTCTGTGGAAATTCGCTGCACGGCGCTTGCATGTTTTCCCGCGATGCGAGAGCCTGTTTGTGCGGGCGTCTTTTCCCCGGCGCATGTTTACCAAAGAGTAAAACAGTCTGCCAAAAGGGTTTCACTGCTTTTTTCACTGACTGCAGTGAGATTAATGTTACTGATTGGTAAACCAAGGACCGAAAAAAGCAGTCCGAAATCGCTTCTGCTCTCTGGACTTGTTGGGGCTTGCAGGTCTTTCGTCGGCAGGGCGCGGGTTGCGCTCCGGCGGGGGCATCTGGTACAAAGTAGGTGGTGCTCGAACGATGAGGCGGCCCGGGCAATTTTGAATCCCGGGTTAACCCTGCGGCATCAAACACCAAGCCACAAAAATGGCGCCACCTGCCGGCGCCCGTATTCAAGCGAGCGTTCGCCGAGGCGAACAGCCGGAGCTTGAAGAGGTTTAGCGGGTATCGCAAGACCTTCCAGTGATCTTTTTAGAGCGAAACGAGCGAAGGCGCGAATGCGTGAAGCTGCAACGCAGGCCTTCGCAATGCGCGCGCTGCCAAGACGCAAGACAGAGATAAGCGCCGCGGGGAATCAAAAAAGTTACTCCGCCATTTGACACGCGCATCGCTTCGCGGTATGTTTGAAAGGTTTGCGGCTGAAGGCTGGTCCAACCAGCATGCAAGCCGCGATGTTCGAGGGCGCCGATCGATTCGCAGCAGCGAACTTGGTCGCGAGTCCGATCGATGGACTGCCTAGGTGGTCTCCCCATTAAAAGGGAATTCGATCATTGACAACAGGTTGAACGTGCCAGTCGTGATGAAGGCTCGGGTTTAAGTCCGAGTATTCTCACAAAATAGGTAAGAAGGCTTGCCGGAATTCCGTCCGTCGCATTCGTTGAATGCGGTGGATTTTGTCCGGCAGGCAGTCTCCCGCGACTTCCCGTCCGGGAGGCATTTCAGGTTTCAAACGAGAGTTTGATCCTGGCTCAGAATCAACGCTGGCGGCGTGCCTAACACATGCAAGTCGAACGAGAAAGTCCGCAAGGATGAGTAAAGTGGCGAACGGGTGAGTAACACGTGACTACCTGCCCTCGAGTGGGGGATAACCCCGGGAAACCGGGGCTAATACCGCATAATCTCGCAAGAGCAAATGCGCAAGCAGCTGGAGGAGGGGGTCGCGGCTGATTAGCTAGTTGGTGAGGTAACGGCTCACCAAGGCGATGATCAGTAGCCGGCCTGA
>JAFAIN010000165.1 GCA_019236695.1 Acidobacteriota bacterium
AATGCAAGCGTGACCTGCTGGCGCAGTTCGGGCTCAACCAGGCGAATCCGGAGCTGCCCGCAATCGGCATCATCTCGCGGTTCGCGGCGCAGAAGGGATTCGACCTGCTGGCCCAGGTGGCCGACCGGCTGGCGCGGGAAGATGCCATCCTGCTGGCCCTGGGGAGCGGCGATCGCGATTACGAAGACCTGTTCCGCCGGCTGGCACAGTTGTTTCCGCAGAAGGTTGCGGTTCGCATTGCATACGACAATGCCCTGGCGCACAAAATCGAGGCCGGAGCCGATCTGTTCCTCATGCCCTCGCGTTACGAGCCTTGCGGGCTGAACCAGATCTACAGCCTGAAGTACGGCACCGTACCCATCGTGCGCGCCACAGGGGGGCTGGATGACACCATCGAGCCATGGGACGCCCGCAGCAGCCGCGGCACGGGGTTCAAATTCTGGGACTATACGGGCGACGCGCTCCTCACCGCGATCCATAACGCGCTGGCAGCGTGGAAGGACCGCGATGCGTGGCAGATCCTGATGCGCAACGGCATGTCGCGAGATTTTTCCTGGAGCGCCTCGGCCCGCGAGTATGTGAAGGTGTACGAGCGCGCCCGCCACAAATCTGCGAACGGCGGCTGAGCTTCTGGGCAGCCCTGACGTGGGGCCGACCGCCCTCGGTCGGCCATGCGGCCTGAAAGGCCGCTCGCCGTTTGTTCCAGGCTGCGGGGGCTGCTCAGCCTGCCTTATCCAGTTCTTCCGGTTCGCGGGTCATGGCGTCGCGCGACTGCATTTTTTGATCGGGGCCGCAGGTCTTGCATTCGCGCAGGATCTCGGGCAGGTGGCGCCGGATTGATCCCTGGAATTGCTGCCATCGCGCCTGCGATGACCACGGCGCGGTGGCGTGTGATGTTGCTGTGTCCTCCTGCTGGTGCAGCATGTAGGAAGGCCCGCCCGGCAGTTTGGTAGGCGATTCAATCCTCTCCGGCGTGAAATTGGGAACGTAGCCGCGGGTGTTTCCTGCCGCGATGCTGCCCGCTTCAACCGGCGTCTCGGCGGCCGGAGGCGTTACGTTATGGTCGCTGCCTGCCTGGTGCGCCACGTTGCCCTGCGATTCCCAGTGGTTTCGGAACTGCTGCTCGTAGCGGTTCCAGTTCTCCTCGGAATCGAAGGCTTTGGCATCGTATGCCGGGAAGCTCTCGACCTGCTTGCGCGTGAGGTCAACCGCAAAATGATCTTCATGCCTGGCGTAGGGGTGGATGACATGGGCCGGGACCATGAATTTCCGGTGGCGCAGCCATCCGCCGGTATCGACCACGGCGTACTTGATGAGTCCATCGGCGTGATCGATGATGACGTCGTCAATGACGCCCAGTTTGTCGTCATTGCGGCCGTACACCTCGGCGCCGCGAACATCATCAGCCTGGTCGCGGAACCGGTAGTCATGCAGCGTGCTGGTATGAGCCATTCCCTGTCTCCCTCAGCCTTTTCGATGCCGGGCGCGCGGTTCCTTTTGCCCTGATCCTGCATCCAATGGATTCGGTCATTGTGGGCTGCCGCCCGGTTGACGGCTGCCGGAACCGCGCCTATGATGAGAAGTTTTTTCAGGGGGATGGGTGTGGGAGAGGCCGCGCTCAAAATGGATAAGAAGAAGGTTGAACAATTCAGAAAGCGGCTGGAGGAGCGCCAGCAGGAACTGCGCCGCGCGGTGAACCGCACCGCCCAGGACGGCCGTGAAGCTGATGTAGACGCCGCCGCGGCCGATATTGCTGATCGCGCCGCCAGTTCGTACACCAAGGAATTCCTGTTCCACCAAAGCAACAACGACCGCCAGTTGCTGCAGATGGTGGATGGCGCGCTCGCCCGCATTCGCGAAGGCAACTTCGGCCAGTGCATTTCGTGCGGCGAGGACATCAATCCCAAGCGCCTGGAAGCCGTGCCCTGGACGCGCTTCTGCATCGAGTGCCAGGAAAAGATGGAACGGGGGCAATTGGAAGCTTCCCGCTAGAGTTTTTAGGGAAGCGGATAAGCGGCTTTCACGTCCCGGCGTTCTGCCCTGCCGCTGCTGTTCGGTTTTGCGGTTACGCGCCTCCGTGTCTCCTGCTGTGAAATGCCGTTCACTCCGCGTGCTACACTGCCGGTTTTTGCCGGAGGTTGTGTGGTGCACGTGCGTTTCTTTGCTGCCCTGCTGATCGCCTCATCTGCTTTTTCCCAGCAGCCGAATGCTACGTCCTATTCCGGCCTGCATTGGCGCCTGATCGGGCCCTTCCGCGCCGGGCGGGTTACGAGTGTGGCCGGCGTGGCCGGCGACCCCGGCACGTTCTACTTTGGAACCCCCGGCGGAGGGATCTGGAAGACCACCGATGCCGGGCGCGTATGGAAGCCGGTTTTCGACGCCGAACATGTAGCTTCGATTGGCGCAGTGGCAGTGGCGCCTTCGGATGGGAACATCGTGTATGCCGGCACGGGCGAACAGATTGCCGGAAAGGGAGTTTACCGCTCGAACGACGGCGGGCAGAGCTGGGTCAGCCTCGGCTTGAAGGAAACGCACTTCATCAGCGGCCTGCTCATCGACCCTCGCAACCCTGATGTGGTGCTGGTGGCGGCCAATGGGGATCGCCGCCCCGGCCCGAACCGCGGCATTTACAAGACTACGGACGGGGGCCGCACCTGGAAGCAGGTGCTCATTCCCGATGAGCGCAGCGGGGCCATGGATATTTCTTTTTCGCTCGATAACCCGAAAGTTGTGTATGCGGCATTCTGGCGCGCCGGTCCCGGCAGCTTTGGCCAGCAGAGCGAAGCCGCCAAAGAGCAGAATGGGTTCCTCTACAAGTCAGAAGATGAAGGCGACAACTGGAAGCCGGTGGGAACCGAGGGCTGCCGTCGGGGCCGTGGGGGCGGGTGGGGGTTGGGGCGGCGCCCGGCAATGGCGGCCGGCGGGTTTACTGCGTGATCGAGCAGGGCTTTTTCCGCTCCGACGATGGCGGCCAGACGTGGCAGGCGGCAACCAAAGACCCGCGCGTGGTCGGCAGCTTCTATTTCAGCCGCATCTTTGTGGATCCGAATAATGCAGACGTGCTGTACGTGGCCGAGACTTCAATGTATCGCTCGGCCGACGGCGGCCACACCTTTGAAGCCTGGGCGGGAGCTCCGAGCGGCGATGACTACCACGTCCTGTGGCTGGACCCGAAGAGCGCTTCGCGCAGCCTGCCGGACCACCGCTCGACCCGCATGATCGTGGGCGTGGACCAGGGCGCGGCCGTTACGATGGACGCGGGCGAAACCTGGAGTTCCTGGTACAACCAGCCGACGGGGCAGTTCTACCATGTCTCCACAGACAACCAGTTTCCTTATTACGTGTACGCCGCCCAGCAGGACAGCGGCTCGGTGGCCGTGCTGAGCCGCAGCAACAACGGTCAGATTACGTATCGCGACTGGTTTTCGCCGAGCGCGATGGAGTTCAGCTTCATCGCCCCCGATCCGCGCAACGCCAACATGATTTACGAAGACGGATGGTATGGCTCGGTACAGCGCGTGGATCGCATAACCGGAACCGAGACGCCGCTGTTTGTGCGCGGCCCGAACTGGCGTTCCACGAATATGCCTCCGATCACCTGGTCGGCCGACGGCAAAACGCTCTACATCGGCGCGCAGAAAGTGCTGAAGAGCGCCGACGGCGGAATGAACTGGCAGGCCATCAGCGATGACCTGACCATTCGCCCCGACACGCGGCGCACGGAAACGCGGCAGGAAGCGCAGCAGCCGCCTCGCCCTCCCACCGGGACGATTGTTGACCTGGCGGTGTCGCGGGTCCAGGGCAACGTGATCTGGGTGGGGACCTCAACCGGGCTGGTGCAGGTGACGCGCGATGGCGGCAAGCACTGGGCCAACGTGCTGCCTCCAGGTTTGCCGCAGCGCTCAGCCGTCTCCTCGGTGGAGGCTTCTCCCCTTGATGCTGCGACGGCGTACGTAGTGGAAACCGGTTTCGGTGAGAATCAGCCATACTGCTTCCGCACGCACGATTTCGGCCAATCGTGGCAGCCCATAGCCTCCACGCTTCCGCAGGATGAGATTGCGCGAGTGATCCGTGCCGATACCGAGCGCAAGGGGCTGCTCTACGCCGGCAGCGAGAGCTCTACCTGGGTTTCGTTTGATGACGGAGACCACTGGCAGTCGCTGCAGCTCAACCTTCCCACCACATCCATGCGCGATTTGGCCATTCACGAAAATGATCTCGTGCTGGCGACGTTCGGGCGGGGCCTGTGGGTGCTCGATGACCTGACGCCCCTGCGGGAGACGGCTGCGCCCGGCGAGGCTGCGCATTTGTTCCATCCGGCCGCGGCGGTTCGCATGCGCTGGGATACCTACGAAGACACGCCGCTGCCTCCCGACACGCCGGCCGGAGAGAATCCGCCGGAAGGCGCCACGATTGATTACACGCTGGCCGCCGCTCCCGCTGGCGAAATCACCATGAAGATTCGCGACTCGCAAGGGGCGGTTGTGCGGCAATTCTCGAGCCAGCCGCCGCAGCCGGCATTTCCGCCGGCAAACGCTCCGGAATACTGGTTCGGGCCGCCGCCCGCGTTAACCAAGCATGCCGGCCATAACCGCTTTCACTGGGATCTGCGCTATGAGCATCCGCGCGCGCTGCAATACAGCTACTACGGCAACATGACCGACTACATTGAATACACGCTGGCCGACCACGCCATTCCCGGCCACACTCCGCGGTACCAGCCCCAGGGAGTGATGGCGCCGCCCGGGCAGTACTCGGTGGAACTCGGCGTGAATGGCCAGACGCTGCGCCAGCCGCTCACGCTGAAACCCGATCCCCGCTCCAGTGTGCCGCCGGCATCCATTGCGGCGGCCGTTGCGGCGCAGCGCCAGGTCGAGATGCTGATGGGCGCGAGCGCCGAACTGTTCGAGCAGGCGCACGCCACATCGCAGGCGGTTGCCGACCGCAAGGCCATGCTGGCCACGGCCCACGGGCCGGCAGATTCGCTGAAGGCGATTTCCGATCTGGGCGACCGCATCGGCGAAATCGCAAACGGCAGCCGCAGCCCTCTGGGTTTTGGGCCGGTGAACCGTGAACTTGCGCGCCTGGATTCGGCTCTCGATTTGAGCGACTCGGCGCCCGCCGCAATGGTGCGCGAGGCCATTAGCCAGCTCTGCCATGACCTGAGCGCCGATCAGCAGGCGTGGCGTGACCTGAATTCGACCACCATCCCGCAA
>JAFAIN010000233.1 GCA_019236695.1 Acidobacteriota bacterium
GAAACTGCCGGTTTGGACTCACTCGGGCTCGAAGTCGGCCAGGTCGTAGCCGTGAAGGTTGAGGGTGCGAGCAAGATTGGCCCTGAGATCGGGCGGGGTGGCATCCACAAAAATCCGCACGCTTTCGTCCAGACCCACGCTTCCGGCCTTCTGTTCCTCCAATTCCTCGGCGCGCTGCTCGGCAGCGCCACGGACAGACTGGCGAACCGGCAGCGGGAGCTGCTGGATCAGGTCGTCCCACAGTTCCACGACGTCATCGGGAAGCTTCATTCCTTGTGCGCTCCTGAAGGGGTTCCGAGGTCGCGCGCGATGGCATCGAGCACGCCGTTGATGAACTGCACGGATTCGGGCACGGAATACTTGCGGGTGATTTCGAGAGCCTCGTTGATCACCACCGGGCGCGGGGTTTCCGGATAAGCCAGCAGTTCCGCAACTCCCACGCGCAGAATGTTGCGATCGACAGCGGGCATGCGTTCCAGGCGCCAGTGCTGTGCCCGGGCCTGGATGAGCGAATCGATTTCCGAGGCGCGCGCGGCTGCGGCAGAAAACAAATCGTCGGCAAACCCCTGAGTTTCCGGTTCCACGGGCTCGCGATGGCGCCAGAACGTTTCGCGAACCTCCTCGGGCGTCTGCCGGCCCATATCGGTCTGGAAGAGCATCTGCAGCGCCAGCTCGCGTGATTTCCGTCGTGTTCCGGAACGGGCCATGGGAATCGGCTACCTTGCTTCCGCCATTCTGGTTGCGAGGTCCGACATCTCCACCGCAGCCAGAGCCGCTTCAAAACCTTTGTTGCCCATCTTAAGGCCGGCGCGATCCACCGCCTGTTCCAGTGTGTCGCATGTGAGGACGCCAAACGCATGCGGGATTCCGGTTTCCTGGGCAGATTGTCCGATGCCGCGGGTGACCTCCTGAACGATAACGTCATAGTGCGCGGTTTCGCCCCGCAGCAGGCAACCGAGGCAGATGATGGCGTGGCACCGCCCGGACTGCGCCAGGAGCCGCGCCGCCAGCGGCAATTCAAAGCTTCCGGGCACGCGCACCAGTTCTATATCCGCTTCCGACGCGCCGGTTCGGCGGAGCGCATCGAGCGCGCCGGCGAGCAGCCGCTCGGTAATGAACTGGTTGAATCGTGCTACGACAATTCCAAACCTCCGGCCCGACGCTCGCAGGCCGCCTTCCAGCGCGTTCCGCCCTGCCGGCGGTTTCAGGTACTGAAAAGCAGCCATGCGCAGCCCGCCGGGAGCCAGAGCGATGAACATCCGCGCGCCCCAGGGCTGATCGGCAGGCGGGGAGAGGATGCGGGCGCCGTTGTGTTCAAAAAGGCCGCACAACTCATCCACAGCATCACTTTCCATCACCAGCGACACTTCCGGAAAGCCTTCGCCAAATCCAACTTCCACACCGGCCGCGGGTGCTTCGAATTTCGCGCCCCGGTTGTGCGCGCCCGCCCAGTTTTCGCCCGGCGACAGCCCGATGGAGGCGAGGAACCGCCGCAACGCGTCGAATTCCGCTTCGCGCTGCGGCACGATGAGGTGGTGAATGGATTTGATCACTTTCCCTTGAACTGCGCCGGCCGTTTTTCCAGGAACGCGGTGGTGCCCTCGCGCTTGTCTTCGGTGGCGCAGGCCAGCCCGAACAGCACCGCTTCAAGATACAGGCCTTCGCGCAACGGCATCTCCATGCCTTTATTTACGGCTTCCATGCAGTACTGCACCGCCAGCGGCGCATTGGCAATGATTTTGGCGGCAATGGCTTCCGCGCGGGGCAGCAGTTCGGCGGCGGGCAGGACCTCATTCACCAGGCCGATGCGGAGCGCTTCACTCGCCGGAATCATCTCGCCGGCCAGCAGCAATTGCAGGGCAATGCCTTTGCCCACCAGGCGCGGGAGCCGCTGCGTTCCGCCATAACCCGGAATAATGCCAAGCTTCACCTCCGGCTGCCCGACTTGCGCCGATGCCACGGCAACGCGGTAGTGACACGCCATCGCCGTCTCCAGACCGCCGCCGAG
>JAFAIN010000253.1 GCA_019236695.1 Acidobacteriota bacterium
GCAGGCCGGCGCTGTCGGGAGCGATCGCAAGGGCGCGTTGCAGTTCGGGAATGGATGATGACTCGGTAGCGTCCGCGGCGATGTAGGCGCGGCTGCAATACCACACGAATACGCCTGCGCCTGAAATGGCCAGCACACTCGCTACCAGTTTGAAAAAGCTTTTCATCGTGTGTTCAGTCCTGCCCCGGCGCTTCGCTTTTTCGCCGCCGCCGCAAAAAGCTGCCGGCAAGCCTCGGCCGTCGCCTTGGCCGCCGTTTCCGGAGCAAAAGTTGTGCTGAGCTGCCGTGCCCGGCTTCCCATTAGCTCCATTCGGGCCGGATCGCGGGCCCACGCAGCCATCGTATGGGCCAGCCTCTCAGTATCGGCCAGGGGGAATATTTCGCCAGTACCTTGATTGGCAACCAGGTCGGGGCCGCAACCCACTCGGTCCGTGACCATGCACGGGCGCCCGCACGCCATCGCCTCATTGACTACCAGGCCCCATGTTTCGCCGCCATCGGAAGGCAGCACGAGGGCATCCGCGGCGGAGTAGGCCGCCGCAATCTCCGATTGGTTCAGGAAACCCGTGAACGCCACTGGCGCGTTTGCGGCGCGCGCTTCTTCCTCCGAACGTTGTCGCAAAGGCCCATCCCCCACCATCAATCCCTGCACCGCCGCGCCTCCGGATGCGGCACGCGCGATGGCGGTAACGAAGTCGAGTGGATGTTTCTTCTCCACAAACTTTCCCGCAAACAGGAAGGTCGTTGCTCTGGGACGCAAGCTCCACCGCGCTTGCAATGTTTGGCGTTGTCCATTCCAGCGCGCTGCCTCCGCCTGAATGCGCTCGAGGTCAACAACGTGCGGAATGGTGAAGATTCGATCCGGGTGGGCGCCGTAATGGCTGAAGTACCGGCGTGACCACTCACCCACTGCCGCGCAGCCCTGAAGCCGGGGAATGAATGCGCGAAACGGAAGGGCCTTCGCCAGCCTGACCAGCGCGGAACGAGGCGAATGCAGGTGCGAATCGCCGCGGGCAATAACCGGGATTCCACTCCGCCAGCATGCGACCATGGCTTGCCACGCGCTGCGGTAGTGCCAGCCGTTCACCAGCACGATGTCGGCTGCCCCGCCGGCAATCAGGTTTGCCACTTCCGGCGTGTTGAACCCGTTGAAACCGGAAACCGGCCGTGCCGCGCGGTTGGCAAGGAACGAGTGGCGATAGCCGCTCAACAGCGGGACATCCCAGGAAAATGGAACATCGAACCCCGCGCCCTGTTCCGCTTCAGCAGGATTGTGGCAATACAACACCCGCAAATCAATTTGTGGCTGCTGTGCCAGCGCTCGAAACCAGGGCGCGTGGTATTGGATGGGATGAGTGGTCACGATCGTGAGCCGAATCGTCTCCGCGCTGTCACGGCCGGCTAAGGCTACGCCAAGGTCTGAGGCGCCGCTCCGCCAGATCCAATAGCGGCCGGGAGAAGTTTCCAGCGGCGAGCGTCGCGTCATTGCAGGCTCCCTACTGCCGCCGAAACAGCCGCGGCACGGGGGGCGCAGGACACAGCCTGAAATACCCTGGCCAGCTTCTCAGCCATGGCTCGAGCGGTGTACGGCTGGAATGCTGCCATCCTCTCCCCGCCCGTCGAAATGTGGGGGCTTTTCAACAGGCGTTGCCACTCCTGCAGAATGTGCTCGGTCGCGCCTGCAAGATCGCCGCTCGATTGGAACGTGATTGGCTCCGCCGCGCGTGTGCCGCGCAGGATACGAACCACGCTGCTCTGCTCGTGAAAAATGGCGAGAAGCGGGCGGTTGGCCAGAAGATAAGGGAAAATCTTTGAGGCCGTGTAGTGAGCCTCCTCCGAACCGAGCGCGACCAGCATGTCGGCTGAAAGCTGCAACTGAATGGCATCGAGATACCCGACCCGCGACGGCCGTTCCGTAACCAATGCGGCGACTCCTGCTTCTCGAGCCATTGGCAATACCTTGGGCGCGGCCTCGGGCGTATAGCTGGTGCCCACAAAATGCAGTTGCACCCGGCCAAATAGTTCCGGATCCCGGTCGAGGCCATGGCGAAGCGCCCCCAGCAGCGCGCGGACGGCTGGCAGCAGGTATGGACCCACCACGCCGACGTAGCAGCAGTGCAGCTTCCCGTCATCGGAGTTGAATATCTGATTCTGCCGGGGATTGCGCCGCACGTACTCGAAGTCGGCCGGCTCCGCCCCGTAAGGAATGCCGGAAACATCGCTGCTTTTCAGCCACGGATAACGGTGGAGCGCGCCATCTGCATACGCGGCATCCACTGCCGTGATGTGGCTGGCGCGGCGAAGCGCAGTTCGTTCAATCCAGCGGCCGGAACGAGAGGCAAGCCACCACTTTGGCGGTCGCTGCGCCCGCGGGAGGCGCCAATAGTAATCCGTGGCAATAGGGTCGATCAGATCAACCACATACGGTATTCCATAGCGGTATGCTGCCAGCCTGCCAAGCAGTAGCCCCGGCGAAGGAGGCGTTGGCAGGAACAAAAGCTCGGGTCTGCGCTCGATGATTATGCGGCGTAAGGCACGCCAGTTATGCCAGAGGCTACGCCAGCCAAGGTCCCCGAGCCCGAAGAGCCTTGTCACTCTCGCCGGAAGAGCCGCCGTCCGAATGACCTCCAGCCCGGAAGGCAACAGTCGTTCGTTTTCGGGATCGATTGTGGTCTCGTAGTAGCCCGGGTCGGTGGCGATCACGATTGGGTTCCAACCAAATTCGCGAAGGTGGCTCGCGAAGAAGCGCACTCGCAGGGCGGGTGGGTGGCTGCTGGGAGAGAAATCGGGGCCGAGGATTACGACGGTCTTCATCCCGCTCCCACGGCTGCTCCGGCTTCACTTCCGGCCAACTTTGCTGGCCCGGCGGCTGTACGCCTCGAGTGGAGCGCGCTCATAACTACATCCAGGAATACCTGCTTTTCGATGTCCCAATTGTAGCGATTCTCTCCCCATTTCCAGGAAAGCTGCCTCGCCAGGTCAAGGGCGGCGCGATCATCGTGCCAGCGCCGCAGGCCGGCTGCCATTTCTTCCCTGTCGCCATGGCGCGTCGAGACGCAGGCAGCGCCAATGCTGTGCAGCACCGGATCCTGCCCCGGTGTCGAAGTAGCCAGAATCGCGTTCCCGGCCAGCATGTATGTGAACATCTTGTTTGTAAGGCAGAGCAGGCGATTACGGCTTACCGGCTGCTCGAGCGCTAATCCCACGTCGAATTCTGAGGCGAGCCGCACCATCTCGCCCGGCGGCGCGGGGCAATGATGAATCAGGCGCTCTTGCGGGAGTCGGAGCTCGGCGGCAAGCCGGCGAAGTTCGTGTTCGAAACCCGCCGCCCATCGGCCGCGCAGGTGAAGTTCGATCGTCGCTGCCGGAATAAGCGCCATAGCGCGCAGCACGTCCTGCAGACCCCGGTCGTGGCCGATCGTCTGCGAAAACCAGTAGAGCCGAAGCGGCCCCTGGGTCGTCGGGCGGAACTGGGGCGGCCGGTCACGAAGCGGAAAAACATTCAGGATGGGCACAGGCCGGCGGATCGCATATTGTTCAACATAGGCATCCGCAATGGCGGGCGAGGAAGCTGTAACGTAGTCGCAGCGTGGCAGCCACTCGCGCTCGATCCGATGAGCGATGCAGTCGGTTTGTGCTGCACGCGATTTCACGCCGCCCAGCGGGGCGTGTCCCGATTCGAGGTCTTCGGCATCATATGCGAGGGCGGCGTTGTGGCGGGCGGCGGCACGGCCGGCTGCGCTCAGCGCGCCCGGGTGGCGGGCAATATAAAGGTCAGCCGGTGTCTCCGCCGCCAATTGCGCGAGCTTTCGCACATGCGGGCCCAAAGCCGCTTGCGATACCGCTGCCGGGTGGAGAGCCGGCTCGATAGTGCGAGCCGCCCTGTGAATCAGCCGCGACCACTGGGTATGAGCCGGGTGGGCGTCTGCGCCCAAAATGGTGCACCTCCAGCTCCGGCCAGCCAGCAACTCGCGGTCGGCGTCAGCAGCCCATGCCACGTGGCTGGTGCAAAGCACTTCCACACGGAACCCGGACTCCTCCAGCGTATCGGCCTCTTTTACCAGCCGCGGATTGGTGGAAGGCTGCGCCTGGCTGAGCATGCAAACGCGCTTCATCATCACCAGCCACTTTCAAAGCCAGGACGCTCGGACAGCTGAAGACAGGGGCAGAACAGGGGACTCTCCTACACTGCGATGCTTACGGCACGCGTAGTCTCGGCCAGTTCTGAAGCGGTATGCTCGATCACTCTTTCCAGGATTCCTCGCAGGTTCCAGGAGGGTTTGTACCCAATAGCGGCTACCAGGCGCGAAATATCGGGCACGCGGCGGCCGGTATCTTCGAATCCCTCCTCATAGGCTTCGCCATACGGAATGTGGACGATCTCCGACTTGCTTCCAGTCATTTGCTTGATCAGCGATGCGAGTTCGTTGATCGTGATTTCTTCTCCGCTGCCGATGTTGAAGATCTGCCCGATCGCTTCCGGAGCCTGGGCCAGGCGGGCGAGCGCCCACACGACGTCGCCCACGTATGTGAAGCTGCGCGATTGATTCCCATCTCCATAAACTGTGATCGGTTCGTTGAGAAGCGCTTGCCGCACAAAAGTGGGGATTACCATTCCATAACGGCCAGTCTGGCGCGGTCCGACCGTGTTGAACAGCCGGACGATTACGACCGGGAGCTTCTTCTGCCGCAGGTAGGCCAGCGCCAGAAATTCATCTACCAGCTTCGAGCAGGCGTAGCTCCAGCGCGATTTGCTGCTTGGGCCCAGCACCACATCCTGATCTTCGCGGAAAGGGAATTGCTCCGATTTCCCATACACCTCCGAAGTCGAGGCGATCAGGACTTTCTTGCCCTTCTTGCTGGCGTTCTGCAGAACCGTTTCCGTGCCGTGAACATTGGTCTCGATGGTATTGACCGGATCTTCCACAATCAGCTTTACGCCCACCGCGGCCGCCAGGTGGTAAACAATGTCACAGCGATCGACCATTTCTGCGACCACGGAATTGTTATGCACCGAATCGAGCACATAGTGATAGCCGGGGCGAGACTTCAGGTGATCGATGTTGACGATGCTGCCGGTTGAAAGATTGTCCAGGACGTACACTTCTTCCCCCCGGGCCAGCAAGGCTTCGGACAAGTGTGAGCCGATAAACCCTGCCCCACCCGTAATCAACGATCGAACCGGCATTCACTCCCCCAGACGCAGTGGCGTGCAAAACTTCGCTGGTTCATTATCGCCGAAGTAGCTGAACCCCGCCAGCTTAAGGCCGGCGAATAACAACCGCAGAAGTCATCAGGAAAAAGCCTGAGCGGGAACTGGGCTATAATTCGCTTCCACTGGGAGCGGTGATGGTGGAAGTGGCACGTGCTGAGTTCAAGCGCCTGCACCTCGTCGAGCACAATGGGAAAAACGTGGTGCTGGCTGACATGAGCGGCCTTCCGGCTGACAAATTTTTGGCTGAGCTGGCGATCGCCCGCCAGTACATCACGGCCCAGCCGGCTGGTTCGGTGCTCGTGCTGTCAGACTGGACGGGAGCCGAAATCACGCGGGACATTCTGACCCAACTGAAGGTGGTGGCGGCGTATGACCGTCCGCATGTGAAGCGCAGCGCGATTGTTGCGCCTGAGAAGTTGCACGAAGTCGTCCGCTCGATGGAAGCATTTTCCGGAAGAAAGAATTTCGCGATGTTCGAAAGCCGGCAGAAAGGCCTGGAGTGGCTGACTGCCGAAGATGAGGATCGGTAACCGCGAGGGAGCGAGGGCCATGAATCTCGAACTGGATTCCAGGGTTGTTGGGCGAGTGAGCGTGGTGAAGTGCCGGGGCAGGATCGTGGCGGGCGCCGAGAGCAACGCCCTGGCCGAGCACGTGCGGAAATTGCAGCCCGAATTCAATCACTTTGTTCTGCACCTCGGCGATGTGCACTTCATCGATAGCACCGGCCTGGGGCTGATTGTCAGGCTGCTGAGCAGCCTTCGTTCGGTACGCGGCGATCTGAAGCTCTGCGCTGTCCCGGGAACGATCCAGACCATCCTCCAACTTACAAAACTGAGCCCCCTTTTCGACACGCATTCCGACGAAGAGAGTGCGCTCTCCGCCTTCCACCAGCGCACCGCGCTTGGCGCTCATGTTTCGGATTCTGCGGCGCCCGTGCTGTGCATCGAGAAATCATCCGATCTGCTGGCGCTGCTGCGCGAAGTCTTGCGCAGGGCGGGGTTTGAGCCGCTCACCACCACAAATTTCCCCGATGCCATGGTGCTGCTCAAGTCGGCCAAACCGCGGCTCGCCATCGTGGGGCCGGGTGCGCTTGCCGGCGCTCAAAACCCGGTGCTGGCTTTCCGGAAGGCTGCGTCCGAAATTCCGGTCATTGAGATTGAAGCCGAATACGCCGTACGCGAGCCGCATGAAACCTCGAGTGAGATCCTCAGCCGCGTGCAGTCTGCTCTGGGCAAAGGCGCCCACGCATAAGCGCCCGTGACCGCAAGTGCCGAAGTTGTTTCGCCGTATTTTTTAACCAGCATGCGCCTCGGCTTTCGCTGCTGGCGCGAGTCTGACCTTCCGCTGGCCCTTGGCCTTTGGGGAGATCCCCAGGTCATGAAGTTCATCGATGCCCGCCTTACTCTCTCAGGCCGCGAGGTGAAGGAATTGCTGGAGAAGCACATAAAGTTCCAGCACGAAGCTGGAATCCAGTACTGGCCGATTTTCCTGTTGAGCAGCGGAGAGCACGTGGGTTGCTGTGGATTACGGCCTTGCGGCGCCGACCCGGGTACCCGGGAAATCGGCGTACATCTGCGCCGGAAGTTCTGGAGGCAAGGACTGGCGGAAGAAGCCAGCCGCACAGTGATCGCCTATGCGTTCGGCCGTCTCGGGCTCAATGCTCTGTTTGCCGGCCATCATCCGGAGAACACTGTTTCCCCTGTTCTGCTCACCCGGCTTGGCTTCCGGTACACACATCACGAGCCCTATGGCCCGAGTGGCCTGCTGCACCCCTCATACCTGCTGGAGAACAGCCTGCGTTAAATGTGGCAGTGCGTCAGGCCGCGCTTCTGCAGGTATTTCTGGTGGTAATCCTCAGCACGCCAGAATGCCGAGGCCGGAACCACTTGCGTAACGATCTTGCGGGCGAATTTTCCCGATCCCCCGAGCTTTTCGATAGCCTCGCGCGCGGCCCGCTCCTGATCGGGTGAATGGAAGAAAATTACGCTGCGGTACTGCGTCCCGTAATCCGGACCCTGGCGGTTGAACTGCGTGGGATCATGGATCTCAAAAAACTTCTCGAGTAACTTCTGGTACGAAACTTTCGACGGATCGTAGGCAATGTGCACCACCTCAGCGTGCCCTGTACCGTCGGTGCAGACGTCCTTGTAAGTGGGGTTTTCGAGTGTGCCGCCCATATATCCCACAGCCGTTTCGGTCACCCCGGCGATCTCGCCGAATGCCGCTTCAACTCCCCAGAAGCAACCGCCGCCGAAAGTTGCGTATTCCATGAGGCCAGTTTAACCGCGAACCCGCCGAAGCGCGAAACTGAGCTGCCCGCTCCGCGGGATTCAAGTCGAAGCGCGAAACCGAACCGCGAAACGGATTCTTCGTGCCTCCAACCGTCTAGAATTCAGGTATGGCCCTCATCGTACGGTCATCGAGCATTCATGCGGCTGGGTGCTACACCACTGAACCGATCCGCCGGGGAGCGAGAGTTGTGGAATACACCGGGCCTCGACTTACGCAGAAGCAGGGGGATCTCCGTTATGAAAACTGCCATTACACTTATCTTTTCGGGCTGCGGAACACAACGCGCGTAATCGATGGGCACGGGATTGCCGCCTTTATCAACCACTCCTGTGACCCGAACTGCGAGACCGATGAAATCGAGGGCAGGGTGTGGATCCTGGCGCGGCGCAACATCAAAGCCGCCGAGGAACTTACGTACGATTACAACCTGTACGACGGCGATTTCGACGCGCCCTGCCACTGCGGCGCCAAAACATGCCGCGCCACCATGTACGATCCGGAATTGACCGCCGCTCAAGAGCGCAAATCGCGGCGCAAAAGGAAGTAACTCTTACGGCCGGCCGGCCTCGTACACGGTTTTTCCTCCCACAACCGTTCGCAGCACCTCGGTCTTCAGAATCTCCGCTGCAGGAACTTTCGTCAGGTCGCGATCGAGCACCACGAAATCAGCCAGTTTGCCCGGCTCCAGCGATCCTTTTTCCTTCTCGGCGAATTCCGCCCATGCGGACCCGCTGGTGTAGGCGGCAAGGGCTTCCTCAATGGTGAGCTTCTCCTCTGCGAAGTATTCGCGATCGCCTGCTTCGTTTCTGCGGGTGACGGCAGCATAGATTCCGCGGAAGGGCGTGATGGGTTCCACCGGATAATCGGTGCCGAAAGCAAGCCAGACGCCCCGCCGCAGGAACGACTTCCACGCGTAGGAATGCGCCGCGCGGTCGCGGCCCAGGCGCGATTCAGCCCAGTTCATATCGGTCAAAAGGTGGTTGGGTTGCATCGAGGCAATTACGCCCAGTTCTTGAAATTCGGCGAATTGCGGCGGATCTGTCACCTGCGCGTGTTCCACGCGAAACCGGAAACCGCGTTCCGGAGTGTTCCCCCGCTGTCGCACGGCCTGTTCGGCCTGGCGAAACGCATCCAGCGCCATCTGTACGGCTGCGTCTCCAATCGCGTGAAAACCAAGCTGAAACCCGGCAAGCGCACGCTCGGCAGCCAGTGCATTCAGCTTGTCCTGCTCAAACTGCGGCAGCCCTCTGTTGCCGGCATCGTCGCTGTAAGCCTGCTTCAGGGCCGCGGTGCGCGAACCGAGTGACCCATCCATGAAGCCCTTCAGCATGGTGGCGTGCAGCATGAGATCAGGGCTGGCGTGGTGGCTCCTGTGTTGCTCAAGGGTCGTGATGGGTGCAGGGAAGGGCAGCCATTCCGCAATCCGCAACGGAAGCTTGCCTTCGCGCTCCATATCCTCATACACCAGGAAATCCTCCCAGCTCGAATTATCCTGGGCTGACGTTAGCCCCCATCTCACTGCGTTGGCCAGCGCGAGCTCCGCGGCCCGGCGGCGATGCGACGGCGATGGCGCCGGAATTTTGCGCGACACCAACGCCTTTGCCGTCTCGCGCAGGATGCCGGTCGGTTCGCCGCTGGAGTCGCGGTCCACTCTGCCGCCGGGCGGATCGGGCGTGTTTCGCATGATGCCGGCCCGCTGCAGCGCCGCAGAGTTTGCCACCGCAATGTGGCCATCCACCCGCGAAAAGAACGCCGGATGGCCCGCGGTCACCTCGTCAAGGTCCTGCCGGTTGGGAAGCCGCGACCCTCCCGGCCACTTCGTGTGGTCCCACCCCCCGCCCTGCAGCCACTCGCCCGGATTCAAGTGAGTGGCTTTGGCGGCGATGCGGGCCTTCATTTCGTCAAGCGAGGCTGAGCCCACCAGATTCACCACTAGCTCTTCAAATCCGCCTTGCGCCATGTGAGCGTGCGCGTCATTGAAACCCGGCATGGCAAAATGCCCGCCCAGGTCGATTTCCCTGGTTCCATGGCCGCGCAGCCTGCGAATGTCTGCGTTGCTCCCAATGGCCACTACCCGGCCAGCTCGCACTGCGATCGCCTGCGCGCGAGCCCCAGCCGGCTTTGCAGTGAGCGCGCCATCCGCACCGGCCTCAAAGACGGAGCCAGGGTAGATATCGCCGTTCACGAAGATTACTTCGGGAGGGTTGTCAGCGTTCTGATGTGCCATGCCGAGGGCTGCCGGAATGAAAACGGATATCAGAACAAGGGTGGCGCGTGCCGCATTCATCACCGCGCCACTATATTCAAAAAAACCAAAAGGTAGAAGGCATCCCTTACCGTCCGGCCCAGCACGGTCTTCGCTTTTCCAGAAACGCTCCTATGCCCTCCTGGGCGTCGGCGGCCAGCGAGTTCATCGTCATAACCTCCTTGGCGTAGGCGTATGCCTTTGGCTGGTCAAGATCAATCTGGGCGTAAAACGCCTGCTTGCCCAGAGCAATCGTCAGCGAGCTTGCGTCGGCGATGCGCCGCGCCAGTTTGCGTGTGCTTTCCGTAAGTTCCCCGGTGGGAACCACCAGGTTCACCAGGCCCCAGTCCTCCGCGGTCGCGGCATTGACCATCTCACCGCTGAGAAGCATTTGCAGAGCGCGCTTGCGCCCAATGGCGCGCGTCAGCGCCACCATGGGCGTGGTGCAGAACAGGCCGATCTTGACTCCCGGGGTGGCGAATGCCGCCTGGTCTGAGGCCACCGCTAGGTCGCATGTTGCCACCAGTTGGCATCCCGCCGCCGTGGCAATGCCCTGCACTTGGGCAATTACGGGCTGAGGTATGGCCTGGATCAGCATCATCAGTTCGGAGCAGACGTCAAACAGCCGGCGATACGACCCGATATCGCGCCCTACCATCTCGCTGAGATCGTGGCCCGACGAAAAGACTTTGCCGGCTGCGGCAAGAATCACCACACGAATCTCCTTGTTCTCGCTGATGGCTTTGAAGCAGGCGATGAGTTCGAGCAGAAGATCGAGAGAAAGCGCATTGCGGCGGTCGGGGCGATTCAGTGTCACGATGCCGAGATCGCCTTCCGCAGCGTATTCAAGCATTTCGTATGTCCGCATGGTGTCGATCATAGCGCTGCCGTGTTTTCGTTGCTCTCCTGTGGCGATCCTGGTCTGGCTCACTGCTCCCCCCCGATCCATACAGCCATGTACCCATTCAGCTCTTCTCGCATTGACTTTCGCTCGCTTGCCATCCTAAGATGCGCTCCCTGCTGATTGTATGGAGAGGCTTGCATGTGGCTGAAAATTGATACTGAGTTACGGGAACCGGCGATTGCAATCATTCGTGTGGCTGGGCGGATCGTGCTGGGGCGCGCCAGTCAGGAACTGGAATGGAAGATCGTCGAAATTCTGAAAGGTTCACCGCGCGTCGTGGTGGTTGACTTGGGAGACGTAACCCACATCGATAGCACCGGGGTGGGCATCCTGGTGATGTGTTCGGGCAAGGCAAAGTCCGCGGGGGCAGAATTGCGGCTGGCGGGGGCCAGGGGAGCGGTGGAGCAGGTGCTCCGGCTCACCAGGGTGAATGACATCATACCGATGTTCGCTGCCGCGGATGACGCAGCGCGCGAAAACAGCAGCGCTCAGACAGCGTAGCCCTCACACTGGGGAGCTCGCGCCGGAAGCGTAGGTCCGCTGCCCCGGCCAGCCTGCCGGCAGGTTCAGATACGAAGGGTTGAGTTCGCCAACCGCGCTGCAGCCCAGCAGCTTCATCGTCCGTTCCACGTCATCGCGCAGGATCTGCAACGCGCGGCTTACTCCTGCCTGTCCGGCGGCTGCCAGGCCGTAGGCGTAAGCACGGCCAACCAGAACTGCGTGCGCGCCCAGGCAAAGCGCCTTCACAATGTCGCTGCCGCGGCGGATTCCGCCATCCATCAGCACCTCGGCACGCCCATTCACTGCTGTCGCCACTTCCGGCAGAACCCGCAATGAAGCCGGCACCCCATCGAGCTGCCGCCCTCCATGGTTCGACACCACCACTCCCGCCGCTCCGTAATCGATTGCCCGGCGCGCATCGTCGCCCGTCATGATGCCCTTGACCACCATGGGGCCGGACCACGCGTTCCGGATCCAGCGCAGGTCCTGCCAGGTGACAACGGAACGCGCCAGCGCGTCACCCACTCCGATCATCGGCATGGGACCCTGGCCCGGCACGACCACGTTTTCCAGCCGTGGAACTCCCCCGTCAAGCAGGAACGCAGCCAGCCAGCGCGGATGCAGGATGAGGTTCGGCAGGTACGGCAGCATGGCGAGCGGGTTTGCGCCAAGCAGCTCCTTTACGCCATTGCGCCAGTCGCGCTCACGCATCCCCGCCACCGGCGTATCCACGGTGATGACGAGCGCGCTGAACCCTGCGCGCCGGGCGCGCTCCAGTGCGCCTTCGGCAGCTTCGCGCCCGCCCACCAGATAGAGCTGGTACCATACCGGCCCGCTTGATGCGCTCTTGACGTTTTCCAGCTTGTGGCCCGAAACCGTCGAGAGGATATAACCCGTGCCTGCCTCTCCTGCCGCTCGTGCGGCCGCCACTTCGCCGCCGGGGTGCATCAGCCGGCTGTAGCCCACGGGCGCGAGCATCGCCGGAAACGAAATCCGGCACCCCAGAACCGTCGTGGCGAGCTCACAGTCCGCTACCGCCACCGCGGTGCGCGGCCGGAAGGTGAGCTCCTGAAACGCCTGGCAATTATCCGCCAGGGTGCGTTCATCTTCTGCGCCGCCGTCAACGTAATCGAAAACCGCTTTAGGCAAGCGCTGCCGGGCGAGCCGCCGCAGGTCATGGATGTTCACCACGTGGCGCAGCCGCCGTGCGCTCGAGCTGTTGATCATGGATGTGCTCGGAAATAGTGTGCCACGGCAGGGAAGGCCGGAATAGAGCAGTCCGAGGTACACTGGCCGCCCGGGCCACTTTTGCTGGCCTTCGAGGCTGCGGAGCAGACAAATTTATGGCGCGAAGAAATATTTCCGGCGGCGTGGTTCACACGATTCCCGCCGACTTGAAGAAAGCGCTCGCATCCGATCCGCAGGCCTTGGCAACGTGGGAGGATATTACGCCCCTGGCTCGCAATGAGTGGATCTGCTGGATCGCGTCAGCCAAAAGAGCAGAAACCCGAGACCGCCGCATTGGGTGGGGTTGTTCCAGCTTAAGAGATGGAAAGCGGCGGCCCTGCTGTTGGCCGGGATGCAGTCACCGCTGATTCAAAAACGCAACGAGGCAGATTCGCCTGGTGTAAACTCTGCCGCTATGAAAATCACCCTGGCGCGAATCCTGCTGATGTCTGCCTGGCTGCCGGCGTTCGGCGTCGCGCAAAACGTGAAGTGGACAGCGTTCCAGGATCCCTTTGAAAAAGCTTTCACGCTCGAAGTTCCGCAGGGCTGGACCGTGAAAGGCGGTCTCTTCCGCCTGGGCTACTCCGATGAGCGCATCATGGTTGATTTGAAGTCTCCTGACGGCAGAATCAATTACCGCATCGGCGATGTCGCCATTCCATCGTACACACTGCCCAATCCGTATCATCCGCGCGAAGGCGAAGTCTATGACCTCGGCGCGCAGGCCCAGATGGTCGTCGCAAACTATCGCACCGGTCCCGAGTTCGCCGCTCTGTACTCGCAAACACGCTTTCGAGAAGTCTGCAGGAATCCGGTTGGCGATCAGGCCAACAATGGGTTCAGCCCGCCCGACTACGTTCCCGCAACCGTAAGACCGGAGCAGGTCTCTGCCGGCCAGATTGCCTACCGGTGCGAGTCGGCTCAGGGCCCCGAAACCGTGGTCGCCTGGGCCAAAACCGGGCGCACTGGGCAGATTTGGGGAGCCGAAACCGTAAGCTACGTGGTCCCGCCCGATCGCGCCGCAGCGCTGCAGGCCATCATCGTGCATTCCGTGGGCTCCCTCCGCTTCAACCCGCAGTGGCTCGAGTACCAGAAACGGATGGATGATGAAGGGCTGAACTACCAACGGATACGCCAGCAGCAGCGCAGGGAACAGTTGAATCAGCAAATGCAGCAGTTCGAAGCCAAAATGCGCTCCTGGCAGAACCAGGTGAATGCCTTCGAGCGCCACCAGCAGGCGCAGGCGGCACAGGTCGAAGACTTCACCAATGCTTTGAACGGAATCACGCCCACTTACGACCCGCTCACCGGCCAGGCGCGCCAGGTGTGGAGCGGAACCAGGAACGGCTTCTGGGTGAACGGCCAGGGCACAGTACTGAATTCAGATGTCACCCCCGGCTCAGGCTGGAGACAACTGCAGGTCATCCACCCGCAGTAGCTTCTGGCTGCCGCAGGCGATTGCCGGGAGCAGCGGGCGCTCGCGCGAAAGGTCGGTCCCCTGGGCATTTGGTGAGCGCGCCGGGACTCGAACCCGGGACCCTCTGCTTAAAAGGCAGATGCTCTACCGTCTGAGCTACGCGCCCTTTTGGGGGAATTCTGCGGCGGGAGTTGACCGCTGTTCCATTGTAACAACCGCCTCCGCTG
>JAFAIN010000242.1 GCA_019236695.1 Acidobacteriota bacterium
CCTCCATCCCGGTCCTTGCCTCATAGAACCGGCTTACCAACAGCAATATCCAATTTATTCATGAACATAGCACGCCTTGTGGAAAACTTCTCGGCAGCGGATATCAAAGTGCATCGCTTCAATACCGTACGGCCATAATCCGCTACGAGGCCAGGCCAGCGACGCGGGTGAGGACAATTCAGGTGCCCCCAGAGCAACGGCCCACGGGCGGGTAGCATCTACTGCGTAGCAGTAGTAGCACTGCCCCACTATCCGGCTTGTTCCAAAGGGCTGTACCCCAAAAAGTCTCTCAGGAGCTCGACATCATGCACGACCTGCGCTCTTCAAATTCGGTCCCGAAATCCGGGACCACTCCCACACTCGAGCACCGCCTGAATCTCTTCTTCCTGGTGCTCGTTGTCTTCACCTTCATCCTGGCTCCGTTCCCCGCCAGCGCCCAGCAACAGGTTCAAGACCCCAAGCACTTCATGTGGGCTGCCGGCTCGCCCAATGCGCCCAGCCCCAATTCGCTCGGCAACGATCTCATCTACCACGGCGGCAACGCGGGACCCGGCGCAATTGGAGTGGAGAACAAGCCTGCCGTGTATCTGGTCTTCTGGGGGCCGGACTGGCAGAACGGCTTTACCGTGACTGACGCCAACAACGCCCAGTACACCAGCGCACAATTGCAGACGTACGTGACCAAGTTCCTGGGCTCGGTAGGCGGCTCGTCATGGGCGGCGATCACCACGGAATACTGCAACAATGCTCCCGCGGGCACTACGGATTGCACCCAGGTGAGCGGCGTAAACTACGTCACCACTCCGCGGCGCCAGCTCAAGGGAGTGTGGACCGATACGACGCCGGTTCCAAGCGAGATCGTGACCACCGGCCTGGCGCAGAATCTGGAAGACGATCCTATCGCGATGGAAGCTATGCGGGCTTCGGCGCATTTCAACTACGATCCCCAGGCAACTTACGTCATTCTGATTCCGCCCAGCGCCGGCGCGACCGGCACCCAGGCGTATTGCGGATATCACACGCAGACCACCAGCATTGACGGCAACGGCAACCCCTACGAGCTGCAGTATGCGTTCATTCCGTATCTGAACAACGGAACCAGTTGCTATGCGAATTCGGTGAACCCGGTGAGCGACAGCTTTGGGCACGGCGTATTCGACAGCTACAGCATTGTGGTCGGCCACGAATACGCGGAAGCCATCACTGATCCCGACAACTTTTTCTCTGTGCAGGATGGCTGGAACGACATTTCGACCATGGAGATTGGCGACAAGTGCGAAGGCAGCGGCCTGAGCAACGTCCACATGGGCAATTACACCTTCGCGGTGCAGCCGCTATGGAGTAACCGCTCGTTCGACGCAAACGGCCAGGGTTGCGTGCTGAAGGCGCCCACCAGCCCGCACATTATGCCGCCGGTCGGCATTATGCCGCCGGCCGTGGACGTCTGCCAGCAGACGGTTGCGGGCGTGAGCCCGTGCCAGGCGCCGGGCGTCGCCGCCGGCCAGCCTACGCCCGTCAACATGGCGTACTTCGGCGGCGGCGTGCAAACCGCGCCGCGCATTTATCTGGTGCTGTGGGGATGGGGCCAGACTGGAGCGTTCGATCACAGCTCGCTCTCCAATCCACCTCACGATCCTGACGGTGTAGGCCTGCTGATGCAGCGCTTCATCGCGGCAATCGGCGGCACTTCATGGCAGAACGTTGCCGCGCAGTACTTCCAGCAGAACAGCGATGGCAGCTACAACACCGTAGGCAATCCTTCGCGGGAGCTGGCGGGCGTGTGGTGGGACAACAGCAATCCGGTGCACGATAACCTGCAGCCCATCGAAATCGCCCAGGAAGCCGCTCGCGGCGCCCTCCACTTTGGCTTCAAGGGAGCCAGCGGCACAAACGTCAACATCGTGGTTGCCACGCCCCAGAAGTTCAATGATGCCGGATTCAATGCCGGCAACTACTGTGCCTGGCATGACTACACCACCCCGGTTGCCTATCCCGGCGCCACCCCCGGCATAGCGTTCACCAATATGCCTTACATTCTGAACGCGGGCGGGAGTTGCGGCCAGGATTTCGTCAATGCCGCGCCCGGCGGCAACCTTGACGGTGTCACCATCGTGCTGGGCCACGAGATTGCCGAAACCTTCACCGATCCCGGCGCCGAAGAGATGGTCGGCTCAATGCAGTACGGCGCCTGGTTTGATATTCAGGGCTGGGAGATCGGCGACAAGTGCGCCTGGGTGGGCGATGGCCAGAACGCCGTTCCCGGCGCTCCCTTCAACATGCTGGGAAACGACGGCCGCACTTACCCGGTGCAGACGTTGTGGAGCAACCAGGCGTTGAACGGCGTTGGCTACTGCGCCGGTTCAAGATGAGCCATTGACTGATTGGGATATTGCGGTATTGGGCTATTGGGCTATTGCCGAAGGCAAAGCTCAGTAGCCCTTTTTTCTCGACCACCCTCCAGAAGAGAGCCCTTGTCATCTGCATTTCTGTCTCGACCTCGACCAAAGGCAGATCTCTCGCTTCGCTCTAGATGACAAACGCTTAGCAGCCCGTGGTGAAAGTCATTCCCACTTACAAGGTCTGAAGGCTCTGAACAAGCGTTGGAAGACTACTGAGCGTGTCGATGGTGTAGGTGGGCATAGCGCTACACGGACCGTCGTCAAGACTACGGTAAGCAGCCCCGGACAGCCACACGGTCCGAACGCCGAAAGCTTCGCCGCCTGCTATGTCGGTATTTAACTGATTACCAACAAAGAGCACGCTGTCTTTAGTCAGCCCGCAGCGCGCGAACGCATACTGAAAGAATTCGGGAAGTGGTTTGCGAGCACCCGCTTCAACGGAAGTGATCACCCATTGGAACAACTGGCCCAATCCCGCTCGGTTCAACCAGCCGCGAACTGTTGGTTCCCCGTCCACACGCGTATTTGCCCAAACAGCCAGCGGCAACGTCAATTGTGGCAGCACCTCCACCACCCCAGGCATTAAATGAATTGGACGCGTGTCCAGCGGGATGTGCTCATCCCGGCGCTCATCCATCAGCGTGTGACCCCAGTCGAATGCTATGGCTTTCAGAGGCATGCGGGTCTTATTTTGTCTCCTATTGGGTCATTGAGTTATTGGGTCATTGGGCTATTGGGTTATATAACTCAATAGCTGAATGGCTCAATAACCCAATGGCTCAATAACTCAATAGCCCAATAGCTTTCACTGGATCTGCACGAAGCCGCCCGAGGAAGGCGGCGCGGGCTCATCCAGTTCGTCATTGAACACGTCTTTGATGTGTTCCAGGATGTCGTTGACATCAGCGCCCGTGCTCTCATGCAGGGCGTTGGCTACGTGGCGCGCCACATCGCTGAGCAGGACTCCCCAGCCGGTGGCTTCTCGATCGCCCCATTGCCCGATGTTCAACGTGCAGTGCAATCCTTCATGCGCCACCCAGGCGCGCAGCATCTCGCGGCGCTCTGGGTCATCGAGCGCGCCGGGGGGAACGGAGATTTCTTTTTCGTCGGGCATGGCTGGTTGTTACGCCACCACAAATTCCACGCGCTTGATGGCGGCTGCGGGTAGCAACTGCGCGAGGCTGGCCACGTAGCGCGGCGCGAAATTCACGAGTTCCAGGCGCCAGGTAGCATCGGGCACGGCGATCCGCAGAATTCCATTATTACAACCGAGCACGCGCGTGCGCTCGCCCACGGCTGCGCCGCACACTAGCGGCCACACCACGGCCGGCGCATTCTCCTCCCCCGCATTGCGCGCCAGCTCGCCCGCAATCCGCAGCAGCGTCCCGCGGGCGCTCTCGAGCTCATTCGCATTGCCCATGCGCTCATTCTACCCGGCCAGCTTCTGCAGCGACTCCGCATAAGTCGGCTGCGCCACGCCGCGCTCGGTGATGATGGCGGTGACCAACCGGGCCGGGGTCACGTCAAATGCCGGGTTCTCCACTTTCACGCCGTCCGGCACGATCTGCTTTCCGGAAATATGCGTCACCTCGCGCGCGGACCGCTGCTCGATGGGAATCTGCGCGCCGGTGGGAGTCGCCAGGTCAATGGAGGAGAACGGCGCCGCCACATAGAACGGAATGGCGTGTTCTTTCGCCAGCACGGCAACCGTGTAGGTGCCGATCTTGTTGGCTACGTCGCCGTTGGCGGCAATGCGATCGGCCCCCACAACGACTGCACAAATTTTGCCCAGCCGCATCATGGCGCCGGCCATGTTGTCGGAAATCACGGTGGTCGGAATTCCATCCTTCATCAGTTCCCAGGCGGTCAGGCGCGAGCCCTGCAGGAATGGCCGGGTTTCGTCGGCAAACACGTGCAGCTTCTTTCCTGATTCCACGGCTGAGCGAATCACGCCCAGCGCCGTCCCATAGCCGCAGGTGGCGAGCGCGCCGGCGTTGCAGTGGGTGAGCACGCCTCCGGAAGAGGGCAGCAGCGCCGCTCCATGCCGCCCCATGGCCTCGCAGGCGGCGATGTCTTCTACATACATGCGCTGTGCCTCCAGGATCAGCGCCTGCCGGATCTGAGCGGGTGTCGATTCCGAAATCTCGTCGAATCTGCGGCGCATGCGTTCGATGGCCCAGAACAGGTTTACCGCGGTGGGGCGCGTTTCGCCCATCGTGTCGCAAATCTCGTCCAAACGCCGCCGCAGTTCGCCTGCGTGGTCGCCTTCGGCATCGCGCATCCCTAGCGCGATGCCCATGGCCGCGGCCACCCCGATGGCCGGCGCGCCGCGCACCGTCATATTGCGAATGGCCTCCGCAACTTCTTCATAAGTTGCGCAGGTGACAAATGACTCCTCCGTAGGCAGCTTCCGCTGATCGATGAAGCGCACTCCATCATCAGTCCATTCCAGGGTCTTGACCATTGCGTTTGAGTGTAACGGATTACAACCGAGCGCTCACTGGGAGGCACGGAGACACAAGAACTGGAGGAAGAATAAACCAGAGTCATTCTGAACCCGCCCTGGCGGGTGAAGAATCTGGGGATCCATCCGCCTCACAATAAAGGTGGTCGTGCTCCTCGGCGCGTGGTCCCGCCTGCCGAGGGGGACGATTTACAGCGGCGGCTGGGGCAAGGCGCTCCCGGATTCTTCGCCCGCTGCGCGTGCTCAGAATGACTCTCGCTTATTCCTCTGTGCCTCCGTGGCGTCCTGCTGGCTCAGCGGCTCGCAGGATTTCGTCGGCCACCAGCGCGGCGTCGCGCATGGCGCGAGCGTTGTGCACGCGCACGATGTGAGCGCCTTTCAGGATGCAGGCCACCGCGCTCGCAAGCGTGCCATAGAGGCGCTGCCGCGGAGGAGCCTCTTCACGCTCGCCCGCGGTGTTGACGCGCTCCAGGGTTTTGCCGATAAATTTCTTGCGTGAAGTGCCGGCCAGCAGCGGGAACCCGAGGCGGCCGAACTCGTCGAAGCCGGCCAGCATGCGATAGTTCTCTTCCCAGCCCTTGCCAAAACCGAAGCCGGGATCGAGCACAATGCGCTCGCGCCCCACACCTGCCTCCAGGGCCAGTTGCAGCCGCTCCTCGAGTTCGCGCACCACGAGTTTTACGATTTCCGGCTCCGGTTTCAGCTTTTTCCATTCCGCCGGCTGCCCGCGCGTGTGGGTCAGGACAAAGCCGCAGCCCAGTTCCGCGGCGGCGGCATACATGGCCGGGTCCCAGGCGCCGCCGCTCACGTCATTGATGATGTGCGCTCCCGCTTCCAGCGCGGCTTTCGCCACGGTTGATTTGTAGGTATCGATCGAGATCAGCGCATCGGGCCGGGCCTTCTTTATGCCTTCCAGGGCCGGCAGGATGCGGCGCAGTTCTTCATTCTCCGGAAGGGCCTCCGAGGTTCCGGCCGCCGTTCCGGGCCGGGTGGATTCGCCTCCGATATCCACAATATCGGCGCCGCACTCGAGCAGGTGCAGCCCGTGCTCGATTGCCTTGTGATGGTCAAAGTGCTGGCCGTGATTTGAGAACGAATCGGGCGTCACATTCAACACGCCCATCAGGATGGTGCGCTCACCCAGTTCGAGCGAGCGCGCCTTCAACTGCCACGTAAAACGCTGCCGTGCAGCCATTAGAAAAGGTGCCGCCTGATAACGTCATTGTACGTTCAGCTCGCAAATTTCAGATTTCAAGTTCCTTGTTCTCGGCGCCTCTGCGCCTCCGCGGTCAATGATCGGTTCCACGTTTTCCACCGGGATTCCTCTTTCGCGCCCCGCTCGCCTCTGTCATAATTGATCGTGCACACCTGCATTTCCCGGGCCATGCTTCCACCACAGCCTGGGCGGGGTATCCTCAAAAATTCAGAGCGCGAGGTCGGGAATGGCTAAGTACATTTTCGTCACCGGCGGTGTGGTTTCGTCGCTTGGCAAGGGTCTGGCGGCGGCTTCGATCGGCTGCCTGCTCGAGAGCCGGGGGCTGCGGGTCACGCTGCAGAAATTTGACCCTTACCTGAACGTGGACCCCGGAACCATGTCGCCATTCCAGCACGGCGAAGTGTTCGTGACGGATGACGGCGCCGAAACCGACCTCGACCTCGGCCACTACGAGCGGTTCACGCACGCGCGGCTGTCGCGCGATAACAACTGGACCACCGGCCGGATTTACGAGCAGATCATCGCCAAAGAGCGCCGGGGAGACTACCTTGGCAAAACCGTGCAGGTGATTCCGCACGTCACCAACGAAATCAAATCGGCCATGAAGAAGGTGTCGGCTGACGTGGACATTTCCATTGTGGAGATCGGCGGCACCGTAGGCGACATCGAGTCGCTGCCCTTTATCGAAGCCATCCGCCAGATGCGCCAGGAACTGGGGCGCGAGAACACGCTGTTCGTGCACGTCACGCTGGTGCCGTGGATTGGAGCGGCCGGCGAGCTGAAGACCAAGCCCACGCAGCATTCGGTGAAAGAACTGCTGAGCGTCGGCATTCAGCCCGATATCCTGCTGTGCCGCACCGATCGTTTCCTGCCGCGCGACGTCAAGGACAAGATTGCGCTGTTCTGCAACGTCGAGGAACGGGCCGTCATCACGGCCAAAGACGTTGCCAGCGTGTACGAAGTGCCCCTGGTGTTTGCGCGCGAGAATGTCGATGGCCTGGCGCTGAAGTATCTGCACCTGCAGGCCGCCGAGCGCGACCTGGGTCGCTGGGAGCAACTGGTGCACAACGTGTATAACCCGCGCGATGAGGTGCGCATCGCCATTGTGGGCAAGTATGTGGAGTATGAGGACTCATACAAGTCCCTGAAAGAGGCGCTCATACACGGCGCGCTTGCGCACAACCTGAAGCTGAGCCTTACGTGGATTGAGGCGGAAGGGCTGGAAGCCGGAAACACGGCATCGCAACTGGAAGGCTACGATGGCATTCTGGTGCCGGGAGGCTTCGGCAAACGCGGCATTGCCGGCATGCTGGAGGCGATTCGCTACGCCCGCGAGCGGAAGGTGCCGTATTTCGGCATCTGCCTGGGAATGCAGACTGCCTGCATTGAATTTGCCCGTAACGTCTGCGGGCTTGCCGAGGCAAACTCCAGCGAATTCGACCCGGCAACGCCGCATCGCATCATTTACAAATTGCGCGAACTCATCGGAGTGGAGGAACTGGGCGGCACCATGCGGCTGGGCGCCTGGGCATGCAGGCTGCAGCCCGGCTCGTTTGCCCGCCAGGCCTACGGCAGCGATGAAATCAGCGAGCGCCATCGGCACCGCTATGAATTCAACCGCGAATATGAGCCGCTGCTGGCCGGCGCCGGGCTCAGGATTACGGGCGCAACTCCGGACGGCACCTACGTTGAGATTGTCGAAATCGAGGATCATCCCTGGTTCCTGGGCTGCCAGTTCCATCCCGAGTTCAAGAGCAAGCCGCTCGAGCCTCATCCGCTGTTTGCCGCCTTCATGGGCGCAAGCTACCGCCATGGAAAACAGCAGCGCACCCGCAAACGCGAAGAAGAGCATGAAATGTTTTTGCGGCGGGAAAAGGTCGGCCGGGCGTGAGCTCTCCATCCTGAGCGCAGCGAATGGCGCAATTTCAGGGCGGCGGAGTCATTCTAAGGCCCGCCTGCGGGCCGAAGAATCTGGGAGCACACTTACGCGAGGGGCTGGTCGTCCACCCTCGGCATCCGGGGGTGGCGCGGGCGGCTCGGGAGGACGATTGACGGCAGGGACCGGACACTCCCCTCTCCCAGATTCTTCCGCCGCTGGGCGGCGTCAGAATGACATTCGCGCGGCGGAATCCTCAGTTCCTCCTGTGCGAAGAGCAGGCAGGCCCCAAATAGCAGCTCCCAAACCGGGCTAAACTGAACTGAGTGCGCTCATTCCTGCGCTTCATCGCCGTTGTTGTGCTGGCGCTCGGCGCCTGGCTGCTCTGGGGGCTCGTAATACCCCGGCGCGCGCCGCAGCCGGCTGCGGGCCAGCCGCCCGCTACGGTGCTGCTGCGCCCGGGGTGGTCATCGCGACGCATCGCCGGCGAATTGCAGAGCGCCGGCGTAATTCCGAGCGCCCGGGCATTCCTTCTTCTGCACGCAATTCGCCTGCGGCGCCTCAAGGCCGGCGAATACCTGTTTGACCGCCCGGCCACCGCGATTCAGGTCTATAACCGCATCGCCCTCGGTGATATTTACTTCCACACCGTCACCGTGCCGGAAGGCTTCAACATGTTTGATATTGCCGCTGCGGTGCAGCAGGCAGGGCTGGGTCCTGCGGCTGATTTCCTGAAGGCCGCCGGGGACCCAACCTCAATTCATGACCTTGATCCGCAGGCGCGCTCCCTCGAAGGCTACCTGTTCCCCGATACTTATCAGTTCACCCGGGCGCAATCCATGCAGGACATGGCCGGCGAAATGTTGCGGCAGTTTCGTCAGAAAGGCCGCGCCCTTGGCCTGGTTCCGGCGCCCGGCTCGCCTCCCACCACGGACTTGCATGCGCTGGTCACGATGGCGTCGATTGTTGAGAAAGAAACATCGGCGCCGGAGGAGCGGCCATTGATTGCCGGGGTTTACTACAACCGCCTGCAGCACAGGATCGCGCTGCAGGCCGATCCCAGCGTGATTTATGCCGCGCAGCTCGCCGGCCGCTACAGTGGCGAAATCCACCGCTCCGATCTCGATGCGGATTCGCCCTACAACACCTATAAGTATCCCGGCCTGCCTCCGGGGCCGATTTGCAATCCCGGCGAAGCTTCACTGCAGGCCGCCATGCACCCGGCCCAAACCGACTACCTGTATTTCGTGAGCGACAACAACGGCCACCATCGCTTTGCGGCTACGCTCGATGAGCACGCAAAAAATGTGCAGGCCTACCGGAGAGGGAGACGGTGATCAGTGCGAAACTGCGGAAGTGCGAAACTGCGAAATCTTCCGCGGCAGCTTCGACAAATTCCGCACTTTCGCACTTCCGCAATTCCGCACTTTCCTTCACTCTTCCGCTTCTTTGCGCAGCTTTGCCGTCCGGGTGAACAGCGAAACGATGTAAGCGAAATAAATCACCGCGGCGGCGGCATAGCCGAGAATCATGTGCTTCATTAGCGGGTTACCTCCTGGGCTGCGCGAATTTCGGGATCCAGCGCAATCCGCAATCTGCGTTCCTGCAGTTCCTGGCGCGCGCGTTCCAGCGTGTACCGCACCGCAACCAGCAGAATCCCGAACAGCGTGAACGACAGCAGGTTAATCAGGAACGCCTTGAGCATCGCCGGATGCAGCCCCTGCCCCGGCTCGCTGCCGAAAACCGGCTTCGGATGGTTGCCGCGATACTCGCGGAAGCGAATGGCAAACCAGACAAACGGTACATCCGCAAACGAGAACACGGCCAGCACGGCTGCCAGCAGCGGGGCGTTCCCGGCGGGCGAAAAGCGCCGCAGCATGAGGTAGGCCAGGTAGATGAGCCACAGCACCAGAGTAGTGGTAAGGCGCAGGTCCCATGCCCACCACACGCCCCAGGCCTTGTGCGCCCAGATGGGCCCCGTAACCAGCACGACCGTGGCGCAGATGACGCCCACTTCGGCCGAAGCTACGGCCAGCGCATCCGCCTTGCGGCCGAGCGGCTGGTTGCGCTGGAGCAGATAGACCAGCGATGCCAAAAAATTCACGGCCAGGCACAGGCCGCCGATCCAGGCGGAAGGCACGTGGATATAGAAGATGCGCTGCACATCGCCCATAGTGCGTTCCGTGGGCGCAACCGCCAGCGCCTGGTACAGGCCGTAGGCCATCAGGGCAAACGTGAGCGTCGCGAAAATGGTGAATTTGTTCTTCATGAAACCCTCAATTTCACTCCGCGCTCAATACCGTGCCAAACAGCATGAGGCAAATCGTCGTGAACATTACGTCATACGCCGCCAGCGCGCCCGGCCATGACGGCCCCGAACCTTCGCCGCTCAGGATGGTCGTCGTTGCCTCCACCATGGCAATCACGGCGGGCAGCGAAATGGGGAACAGAATCAACGGCAACATCATTTCCCGGCTGCGCGTGCGAATCGAAAGCGCGGAGAAAAATGTGCCGTTCACCACCAGCGCCCACGTGCCCAGCAGCGCCACCGGAATCAACTGCCACGCCGGTCCAATTGCCCGCAAATTAAAGAAGATGACGAACAACGGCGCCATGAGCAATTCCAGCAAAGCCACAAAAACAAAGTTCCCCAGCGCCTTGGAGAGGAACAGCGCGTTGGGTGAAGCCGGCGAGACGCGGTACGCATCGAGCACCTGGTTGCGCAGTTCGCGTGCCCAGGTCTGGTTCATGGCCACCACGGCCGCAAACAGGAATGCCACCCAGATGAGTCCGCCGGCGATCTCGCGAGCTTCATCGCCCGTGGGCTGAAATACGAAGCTGAAGATGACCACTACCAGCCCACCGAAAAACAGCATGGCATTCAGCGCGTCCTTGGAGCGCCACTCGAGCTGGAGGTCCTTGCGGAGACCGATGCGCGTGAGTTGGACGAGCGATGCCATATGCAACAATCAAAAGCGTGGAAGACCTGAAATTGTCCCGTGACTCTTCACTTGGGACTTTCAGGATACGTCCTGTCCCTCCGTGCCTCCGTGCCTCCGCGGTGAATCGGAAACAATTCGCACTCCCTTTACGCGGCTTGCCAGGCTGGCCGCTTCGAACTTCTGCATGGCCGCGGCATCCCAGCGGCAGCGATCGGCCAGCCGTCCCTCGGCCAGGAACACGGCCTCATCGGCCACGCCATCGAGCACCTGCGGCTGGTGGGTGACCACAATCACGCTCTTGCCGGCGTCGCGCATCGCGGCAAGGCGCTGCGCCATGTGGCTGGCCGAGCCGGCATCCACGTTGGAAAACGGCTCATCGAGCAGCAGCAGGTCAGGGTTGTGCACCACCGCGCGAGCCAGCGACAGCCGCTGGCGCATGCCCTGCGAATACTGGCCAACCCGGCGCTGCAGGCCCGGATCGAGCCCCACTTCCTCCATTGCCTTCCGGCAAGCGGGCCGGCTGTGGATTCCGTACAGCGCGGCAAAATACTCCAGGTTCTCCAGCCCGCCGAGTTCCTCATAGAGCAATGACGCGTGCGGCATATACCCGAGCCGTGCCTTCCATTCCTCGCGCTCGCTCTGACCGAATACCGCAACCGTGCCCCGGGTGGGAACGGCGAGCCCGGCGATCAGCCGCAGAGCCGTGCTCTTGCCGGCGCCATTTTCGCCGAGCAGCATCGTCACCATTCCGGGAGCAATGTTGAGGCTCACCCCGCGCAGCGCCGCCATGGACCCGAAGTGCTTGCTGACCTGGTGCAGTTCTACGGCCGCAACGGTTCCGGTGGTGGGCGCTGAGGCCGGAGGAGCGGAGATCACTGCGGTGAACCAGCCGTTGAAGCGGCTGCGCGCGGGCCGGGCGCCGCTGACTTGTCATCCGCTGGCGCGTACTTGGAAGCGCACTTGGCCTGCAGGCCCTTGGCATGGAATACGCCATCGCGCCCAAAACTGCCTTCCGCCAGCGCCTGCGATTCATCTTTGAATGTGTCGGGAGGCGCGTCCAGGCCCGTGTATTCCACCGGCAGCACGTTATTCTCTTCTTTTAGTGTGAATTCCACGTGCGTGCCCCGCCGTTTGATTGAGCCGGGCTGCACGAACCCGCCCACGCGCAGCCTCTTCGTATAGGCGCCATCGCCCATGCCGCGCAATTCGGCAATCGTTACGTAGTAGCTCTTGCTCTGCTGCACGCCCGTCCACGCCAGGTACCCAAGCATCAGCACAATAATGAAGATAGCCAGCCCAAACTGCACGTATTTGGCGGTTTTCCTGCTCATCCTGTAGAAAAGCCTATCCCCTATGGTAACCCGAGGCAAGTGACCGGTGTCACAGGTGTTTCCAGCCCTTCTGCCCGGATCACCACATCCGGTGAACCCAGTGTTTGGAGCCAGTTGGCCGTTCTCACCACGGAGGAACGGCGACACAGAGGAATCCTGTGCCCCGATGTTCTTCTCCGTGCCTCCGCGCCTCCGTGGTGAATTGATACTGGTTTCCGGCACAAATGCGGCGCATATAATTGAAAGTTTCTGCGAGGTTTCCCCATGACCACTGTTGCGAACGTACCCGCCGAGGCTCCCACCCGGAAACCAGCGCTGCGAGAGCAGTGGATTGCGCAGCGCCGCCAGGCAGCCCAAAACGCGGGCGACGGCAACTTCTCGCAAATGCACTACGCCCGGCTGGGCATCGTGACCGAAGAAATGGCGTATATAGCGGCGCGCGAAAGGCTTGCGCCCGAGGCGGTACGAGGCGAAGTGGCCGCTGGGCGCATGATCATCCCGGCCAACATCAACCACCCGGAACTCGAGCCCATGGCCATCGGCGTGGCCTCGAAGTGCAAAATCAACGCCAACATCGGCAATTCCGCGGTGACCTCAAACATTGATGAAGAGCTGCGGAAGCTGCACACCGCCGTGCACTACGGCGCCGATACCGTAATGGACCTGAGCACCGGCGGCGATATTCCGCGCATTCGCGAAGCCATTCTGCGCAATTCGCCGGTTCCCATCGGAACCGTGCCCATCTACGAAGCCATTGCCCGGGTGCGGCGCATCGAGGACCTTACGGCCGAAGTCATGCTCGAAGTCATCGAAGAGCAGGCGGCGCAGGGAGTGGATTACATGACCATCCACGCCGGCGTGCTCCTTCAATATCTGCCGCTGGTCCACAAGCGCATCACCGGCATCGTGAGCCGCGGCGGCGCCATTCTGGCGCAGTGGATGGCGCACCACCGCAAGCAGAATTTCCTGTACGAGCGCTTTGACGATATCTGCGCCATCTTCAAGAAGCATGACGTATCGTTCTCGCTGGGCGACGGCCTGCGGCCCGGCTGCATTGCCGATGCCAGCGACGATGCACAGTTTGCCGAGCTCGCCACGCTGGGCGAGTTGACCAGCGCCGCCTGGAAGCATGATGTGCAGGTCATGATCGAAGGCCCCGGGCACGTGCCGCTCGACAAAATCAAGGAGCAGGTGGATAAAGAGGTCGAGCTCTGCTACGGCGCGCCGTTCTATACCCTGGGACCGCTCGTAACCGATATCGCCCCCGGCTACGACCACATCACTTCAGCCATTGGCGCCGCCATGATCGGCTGGCACGGCGCTTCCATGCTGTGTTACGTCACCCCCAAAGAGCACCTGGGGCTGCCCAACGAGAAAGACGTAAAAGACGGGATCATCGCCTATAAGATCGCCGCGCATGCCGCCGATGTGGCCCGCCACCGCCCCGGCGCACGCGACCGCGATGACGCCATCAGCCATGCCCGCTATACCTTCGACTGGAACAGCCAGTTCGAGCTCTCCCTCGATCCTGAAACCGCCCGCGCCATGCACGACGAAACCCTGCCCGACGACTACTACAAATCAGCCGCGTTCTGCTCCATGTGCGGCCCCAAATTCTGCTCCATGAATTATTCATCGAAAGTCGATGAATACAACCGCACCGTCCACGGCCTGGAAAAAGTGGATTATTCGGCGCTGGTGGCGAAGCTGAGTGGAAGGCCCGCGTAAGCCGCGCATGCAGCGATACTATTATTCGACTTCCACCGAAGCATTCCGCGAGACTGACCCTCTCCACATCCTGGGAGCGCTCGAATCAAGAGATACTTTCCGCAGCACCGAGCGAACCCAGAGACAGGCTTGGACTCGTGAGATTGAAGTACTTCGCCGCGCAATTGCTGGCCTCGCCGGTTACCTCTACTTTGAGTTTTCAGTCCCGCGAATGGGTAAACGAATAGACGTGGTTCTGCTGTCGGGCGGGGTCATTTTCGTCCTCGAATTCAAGGTCGGAGCGACCATCGCCGATCGTGATGCTCTTGAACAGGCTTGGGATTATGCACTCGATCTCCAGAATTTCCACGAGACCAGCCACGCGAGGGTAATTGCTCCCATCGTGGTCGCTACCGAATCCACGGGCCGCTCGCTTGTACTGGGACCGACATCGCATTCGGACAAAGTGCTCCCGCCTCTCTATTCGGGAGAGGCAAACCTCGCAGCTTTGATTGCGCACGTCTTCGCCTTCGCGTC
>JAFAIN010000166.1 GCA_019236695.1 Acidobacteriota bacterium
CTCGCCATCGACATCAGTTCGAAGTGGCCGCCGCGCAGCAGCGGCCCTGAACCAAGAAAGGCCCTGGCCGGCAGCTCGCGCGTGAAATAGGTGCGGTAAGCGGCATTGAAGTGGTCAAACAGCGACAGGTTGGGGCAGTACACCTGCACATACACCAGGTCATCCATGGTCATGCCGGCGGCGTTCAGCACGGCTTTGACCCCATCGAGCAAGTACTTGATTTCCTGATCGAGGTCGAGGGGCGCCTGGCCGGTCTTGGGATCGATGCCTATGCGGCCGGAGAGGTAGAGCGTGTCGCCGATCAAAACACCATCGCTGAACGGCAGCTTGGGATCATGCCCCGGAAGGTTGATATATTTTCTTGCCATAGGCTGAGCATTGTAACCTGCACGCCCCGAGCGACATGGAAACCGAGATCAAGTTCCGCATCCGCGACCTCAGCGCTCTCCCGCCGCTGCTTCGCCGGTGCGGGTTTCGCGAGGAGACGCCCCGCACGAAGGAAGTGAATGAACTGTACGACCTGCCGGGTCAAGCGTTGCGCAAGCGCGGTGCGTTGCTGCGCCTTCGCCAATACGGCGAGCGGTGGGTGTTGACCTATAAAGAAGGCCGCCCGAAGCCGGAGGAACGCCACAAGTCACGCCGGGAAATTGAAACCGTAATCGCCGAGGGCAGCGCGATGGAAGGCATCCTGCAGGCCCTCGGCTATGAGGTGATCTTCCGTTATGAGAAATTTCGAAGCGAGTGGAGTGACGGCGTGGGCCACGTGGTGATCGATGAAACACCCATTGGAAATTTTGCCGAGATTGAAGGCTCGCCCGAATGGATTGATGCAACCGCCGCGCGCCTCGGCGTTAGCCCGGGCGAGTACATCACCCGTTCGTATGCGGATCTGTGGTTCCGCTGGAAGGAAGAAACCGGCAGCCGTGCAAGGCACATGACGTTCGCGGAAGTGGCGAACCCGGCGAAAGCTGAATGGCTACATGGCTGAATGGCTACATAGGGCCTCGCGGCGGCGAACCGCGGAGATCGCGGTGGTCTGCGGATTTGTTGCCGCCAAGCTGCTCGTGCACTTCATTTTCAACCGCGGCTATGGCTATTTTCGCGATGAGCTTTACTACCTGGCGTGCGGGCAGCATCTCGCATGGGGATATGTTGACCAGCCGCCTCTTATCGCGCTGGCAGCTCGCTTCTCGCGAATCGCTTTTGGCGATTCATTACCATCCATTCGCGTGCTGCCCGCCCTGGCGGGCGGCCTGAAGGTCGCGATTGCCGGTCTGCTTGCCCGCCAGCTCGGCGGCCGCTTGTGGGCCATGGCCATGGCGATGGCAGCCTCCCTCGCCGCTCTGGCCTACCTGGGAATCGACAACCTGCTCTCGATGAATGCCTTCGAGCCCCTGTTCTGGATGGGCTGCGCTTACTTCCTGGTCAGGATCATCAACGGCACCTCGGGGCGGCCAGAGCGGCCTGGTCGGCCGCCTTTCCGGCCGGGGGCGGCCGGAACCACGTGGCTGTGGTTTGGAGTCATGGCCGGCCTGGGCCTGGAGAACAAGCACTCGATGGCCTTTTTCGGCCTCGGCCTCATTGCCGGGCTTCTGCTCACGCCGCTGCGCAGGGAATTCGCCCGCAAGTGGATCTGGCTTGGCGCTCTGGTGGCATTGGCCATTGCGCTGCCAAACCTTGTGTGGGAGGCGCGGCATCACTGGGCAACTTACGAGCTGCTGTCGAATATTGCACACAGCGGCAAGAATGTAGTCAATTCTCCGGCTGAATTTCTCCGGCAGCAGGTCCTGATCATGAATCCCGCCACCTTTCCATTATGGCTGGGCGGGCTGGGCTGGCTGTTGCTTGCCCGGGAAGGGAAGCGCTATCGCGTGCTGGCCGTGGCCTACCTCGTAACCCTGCTGGAGTTGATCGTTCTTCACGGCAAGCACTACTACCTTGCCCCGGCTTACGGAATGCTGTTCGCGGCCGGCGGAGTCGCGGTGGAGCATTGGGCAGGGCTGCAGAGCATCACTCCGCGCCGCTTTGCGGTTCCGGCCGTGGGGTCGTTTGTGTTTGTCATGCTGGCGGCGGCCGCACTTTGCGCCCCCACCACCATGCCCATCCTGGCCCCGGAACGCGTGCCGGCATGGATGAAAGCCATTCACCTCACGCCCCCACCCACCGAAACCGCGCACACCGCTGCCCTGCCCCAGGTGCTCGCCGATCAATTTGGCTGGCCCGAGATGGTCGCACAGGTGGCGCGTGTGTACCAAAGTTTACCGGCTGGCGATCGAGAGCGGGCCGCCATCTTTGGGAGCAATTACGGCGAGGCCGCGGCGGTTGACTTCTTCGGGCCTCGCTACAGGCTGCCTCCGGCTATCAGCGGGCACCAGAGCTACTTCCTGTGGGGGCCGCGCGGTTTCAATGGTGACGTGGTCATCGTGCTGGATACTCCCAGTGATTCCAACTGCCACGAGTTCGCCTCGGTGCAGGATTTTGGCCGGCTGCAGCTCAGCCCCTGGGCCATGCCGTGGGAACGGCAAACCCACATCTACGTCTGCCGGGGGCTTAAGATACCGGTTTCAGAGCTCTGGCCGAGGGTTAAGATGTGGATTTAAGCTGCTAACCTCATGAAATCATGGTCGTCTATTGTTGCAGGCCCTGACACCACTTCCCGAGGTGTATCCATGAAATCCGTTCTCCGCGCATTGGCATTGCTTCCCATCCTCTGCGGTTTCCTGTTCAGCGCACAGAGTGCCTCGCCTGCCGAGCAGTATGGCGGCCAGTGGTTCCTGGAGCGCAGCAGCGACCCGGGCTCCCTGCACTTGAGCCTTCGCTACCATCGCGAAGATGCATTCGGCAACAGCAGCATGAGCTGGGGCCACGATATTCCGGTTGCCGAGGTGAAGGGCCTCACGCCCGCGCAGTTGAACAGCGCAGGGAACGTCAAATTCACGATCGCGCGGGAAGCCGGCGATTTCGCCTGTGAAGGGTATGCCAGCAATGGCGAGGCTTCCGGCCACTACACATTTGCACCCAACGCCGGCTTTGCCGGGCAACTCCAGGCCAAACATGTGGGAACGCCTTCGCCCTGGGAGCAGTTTCAAATGGCGATGGCCAACGTGCAGATGGCGCTGGTGGATGAGCTGCTGGCCGAGCACTACGAGCATTTCTGGCCCGATGAGCTGGTACGCGTGGCCAACCATGGCGTCACGCTCGAGTATGTGCAGCAGTTGAAGCAGGCGGGCTACCAGTTCAAGGATATCGGCTCGCTGGTGCGCATGCGTGACCACGGAGTGACCCCGGAATACATTGCCGGCCTGCGCAATTCGGGCTTCACCGGCCTTACGGCCGAGGATGTGGTGCGCGCCCGCGACCATGGCGTCAATGGCGAGTACCTGCGCGAACTGAAGGATAACGGCTTCAACGGAATGTCAATCCAGGACGTAATCCGTGCCCGCGATCATGGGGTCAGCGGCGAGTATCTCCGCCAGTTCAAGGAAGCGGGATTAAGCGGCATGCCGATGGAAGAGGTGGTGAGGGCTCGCGATCACGGCATCAGCGCCGAGTATCTTCGCAGCCTGAAGACGGCCGGCTTTGGCGCCATGCCGCTGAACGACGTGATGCGCGCTCATGATCACGGAGTCAGCGCCGAATACCTGAAGGGCATGCAGGATGCCGGCTTCGGCAGCCTCTCGATGAGTGACCTGGTCAGCGCGCGCGACCACGGCGTTACGCCTGAGTTTCTGCAGGCCATGGCCAAGGCGGGATACGGCTCGACTTCGATTTCCGAAATGATCCATGCGCACGACCGCGGGCTGAGCCCCAGCTATCTGAATGAGATGAAGAGCCTGGGGATCCAGGGAATCTCGCTGGGAGATCTTGGCCGCCTGCGCGATCACGGGGTTTCACCCGAGTTTATTGCCGACGTTCGCAATGCCGGTTTGCAGCCCAATGCGGATGAACTCATGCGGCTGCGCGATCATGGAGTCTCGGCCGGCTTTATTCGCGAGGTGCGCGATGCAGGGCTGACCCGAGCCAGCGTGGATGATTATGTGCGGCTGCGCGACCACGGCGTCAGCGCCGGCTTTATCCAGCGCTATAAAGGCGCCAGCGTTGATGAGTTGATCCGCCTCCATGAGCGCGGCGCCGGCGACATGATGTAGGGCAGAGGAGGGTCAAGAGTCGGATGCCCCGCGGATCGACGGGCATGAATTTCACAGCGGAGTCGCGGAGGCACGGAGAGTCTCCGCTGTAGAAGTTTTCCGCGCCCGGTTACGCGCCGCAGCACTTCTTGTATTTCTTCCCGGAGCCGCAGGGGCAGGGGTCATTGCGGCCAATCTTGTCGCCCGCCCGGCGAACCTGTTGAACCGGGCCCTGGTCGCCCGAGCCGGCAAAGCGTGCAATCTCCAGCTCGCGCTGCTTTTTGCGCTGGAATTCCCGCTCAAAATCATCCATCGAAGTCGAGACATGGCGAGGAGGCTTTGAGCCGTTGCCATCGCTTCCGCCGCGGCCCAGCGGGGCGCGCAGCCCTTCGGCCTCGGGCGGAGGCTCCTGCGGCGGCCGCTGCCGCGGCGCTTCCAGCACCTGCATGGAATACAGGAACCTGACAGTTTCTTCCTGGAAGCGCTGCATCATCGCTTCAAACATGTCGAACGATTCGCGCTTGTACTCCACCAGAGGATCGTGCTGCCCGTATCCGCGCAGCCCAATGCCCTCCTTGAGGTGATCCATGCTGAGCAGATGGTCTTTCCACTGGGCATCAAGCACGCTCAGCATGATCATGCGTTCGTGATAGCGAAGCGCGTCGGGGCCAATCAGCTTCTCCTTGGCCTCGTAACGTTCCTTGAGCTTGTCGAAAATGGCGTCGCCGAATTCCTGGCGATTGAGCCGCTGGCTGTCAATTCCTTCCGCCTGGAAATCAACTCCGAATTGCGTGAACACCTGGTTTTTCAGGCCGCTGACGTCCCACTGCCCGGGATGGAGATTGGCCGGCGCGTATGTGGTCATCAAATCGCTTAGAATGCCCGCCGCATAATCCTCGAGAATCAGGTCCTTCTGGTCGATTCCCTCGAGCAGCCGGCGGCGCATGCCATACACCGCTTCCCGCTGCTTGTTCATCACATCGTCGTACTCGAGCAGGTGCTTGCGCGATTCGAAGTTCTGGCCTTCCACCGCCTGCTGCGCTTTTTCAATGCGCCGCGACATCATGCGCGATTCAATCGGCACGCCTTCTTCCATGCCCAGGCGATGCAGCAGCTTGGAGAGCCATTCCTTGGGCATGAAGATGCGCATCAGGTCGTCTTCGAGCGACAGGAAGAAGCGGGAGGAGCCCGGGTCGCCCTGCCGGCCCGCGCGCCCGCGGAGCTGGTCGTCGATGCGCCGCGATTCGTGCCGCTCGGTGCCGCAGATATGCAGCCCGCCAACCGAAACCACATCTTCATGCTCCGCATCGGTGGCCTGCCGGTGGCGCTCGAATACCTCATTCCATTGCGCAGAGGGCACCTCGTACTCGGCGCCCTGGTAGTAGACCAGCGAGGATTGCTCAGCGGCAGGCTTGGCGGTGATGGCGCCGGCTGCCGGCTGCACCGGGCGCATAACGCCTTTCTTGAATAATTCCAGCTTGGCCATGAACTCGGCATTGCCGCCCAGCAGGATGTCGGTTCCGCGGCCGGCCATGTTGGTGGCAATCGTCACCATGCCCTTGCGCCCGGCCTGGGCCACAATTTCAGCTTCGCGCTCGTGGTACTTCGCATTCAGTACCACATGCTTAATGCCGCGCTTGCGGAGCAGAGTCGAAAGCGTCTCTGATTTTTCAATCGACGTTGTGCCCACCAGCACCGGCTGGCCGGTTTCGTTCAGTTTCGCGATCTCCTCCGCCACCGCGTTGTACTTCTCCCGCATGGTGCGGTAAATCACATCAGGATTCTCTTTGCGCAGCAGCGTCCGGTTCGTGGGGATCACCACCACATCAAGCTTGTAGATCTCATGGAATTCGTTCGCCTCGGTTTCGGCGGTGCCGGTCATGCCGGCCAGCTTCCTGTACATGCGGAAGTAGTTCTGGAAGGTGATGGTCGCAAGCGTCTGGTTCTCACGCTCGATCTTCACCCCTTCCTTGGCTTCCACCGCCTGGTGCAGGCCGTCTGACCACCGCCGCCCGGGCATCAGGCGGCCGGTGAACTCATCCACAATGATGACCTCGCCCTCCTTCACCACATACTCCACGTCGCGGCGATAGAGTGCGTGCGCCTTGATTGCGGTTTCCGTATGGTGCTTCCAGCCCCAGTTTTCCGGGTCGGCGACGTTGCCGATGCCAAGCAGTTGCTCGACCTTTTCCCACCCCTGGTCCGTCACCGTAATGGTGCGGTGCTTCTCGTCAACCACGTAATCGCCGGTCAGGATCTTGGGCTCGTCGGGGCGTGTCTCCAGTTCCTCGCCCAGTTCCAGTTTGGGAATGATGCGGTCCACTTTGTAGTACTTGTCGGTGGATTCCTCGCTGGGCCCGCTGATGATGAGGGGAGTGCGGGCTTCATCAATGAGAATGGAATCCACTTCATCGACAATAGCGAAGTTGTGGCCGCGCTGCACGCACGCAGCCAGATCGAACTTCATGTTGTCGCGCAGATAATCGAACCCGAACTCGTTATTCGTGCCGTAAGTTACGTCGGCAGCGTAGGCGGCGCGCCGCTCGTCATCATCCAGGTCATGGACGATGACGCCGACGCTGAGGCCGAGGAAGCGATAGAGCCGGCCCATCCACTCGGAGTCGCGCTTTGCCAGGTAGTCATTCACCGTGACCACGTGCACGCCGTGGCCGCTCAGCGCATTGAGATATACGGGCAGCGTGGCGACCAGCGTTTTGCCTTCGCCGGTTTTCATTTCGGCGATTTTGCCGCGATGCAGCACCATCCCACCCACGAGCTGCACGTCAAAGTGGCGCATGTTGAGCACGCGCCGCCCGGCCTCGCGAACTATTGCAAAGGCTTCCGGAAGAATTTCATCCAGAACTTCCTTCCGTGCCTGGCCGCGTTCCTTTTCCCGCTGCTTCTCGAGGTCATCGGTCGCGGGGCCGGCATCGGGCTCGTTCTCCGGCTCCGGCTGCGGCCCGGCTGACTCAAAGCGGGCAAGGCGCTCCTGGATTCGGGCGCGGAACTCATCGGTTTTCGCCCGGAGTTCCGCGTCGCTCTGCGCCTGCACCTGCGGCTCCAGGCTGTTGATCTGTGCCACCAGCGGCATCATGCGCTTCACTTCGCGCTCGTTGCTGGTACCGAAGATTTTAGGTAGAAGCTTCAACTTCAACTCATCCGCGTGGATGCTTCAAAAAGCGTAACACACGCCGGGTACGAACCTTCCGCCCCAGCCGGACCCGGATATTGGATGCGGCACGCCGAGCGCGGCTTCAGAATAGCGGCGGCCGCTCGAGCCTGGGTTCTGCGCTGGGTGCGGGTTCCAGCGCCTGGGCCTTCATCTTGTCCTTCACGCTCTTCGCCAGCTTCTCGATCTGCTCGGCCTTCTTGATCACGTCGAGCGAGAGGATGTTCTCGTTGGTTTTATCCACGTCCTGCTTCAGTTCGGAGGCCATCTCGAGCAGCCTGCCGGCATCGCGCTTTAAATCTTCCTGGCGCCGGGTGTTCAGCGCCTTTTCACGCTCCTGGCGGACGCGCTCATCCTGCTGCGTTGGTTCCTGCGAAAGGCTCCGGGGAAATTTTGTTCCCTGCCGTGACGCGAAGAGCGCCAAGGCGCACAGGATCAGCAGCGAAGCAGAGAACAGTCGCCGGTGCATAGCTGGACCTCAATCGGTGCGGTCATACCGCGGGGTTGCAGCGGATTATATTCCGCCGGGCGGTGTGGCGCGAACCGGGTTGGAGCGCCCCCAGACTGTATAATCTCGCGCGAATGCCGGCCCGGCTCAGCGCGTTATGGATGGTCCTGCCCAGCGACTTCTGGCATGAGTGGCAGCAGGACCTCAGCCGGTTTGTTCGCCAGGACCTGCCCAAGGTTGGCGGCGTGGTGATTGAAGCCGCCATTCTTCTGCTGGCGCTGCACGCAATCACGCGCCGGCTGTCCGCTTTTGCCCACCGGCAGACGCTGCCCAGCCGAATACGCGCTCAGCAACTGCGCACGGTGGCCAGCCTGGGGAACAGCGCGGGCGGCGCCGTGATCGTGTTCCTCGCGGTCATGCAGATCCTCGACGCGGTCCACATCAACATTGGGCCGCTGCTGGCGTCTGCCGGAGTGGCGGGCCTGGCGGTGGGTTTTGGCGCACAAACCCTGGTGCACGACGTCATCACCGGGTTCTTCATCCTTATGGAGAACCAGTACGACCTGGGCGACACGGTACGGCTCGCCGGAGTGAGGGGAACAGTTGAAATCATGACGCTCAGGCGAACCGTGCTGCGCGACGCGGATGGCGCCGTTCACACCATACCCAATAGCCAGATCACTGTCGTATCGAATCTTACGCGCGATTGGACGCAAGTTTCGCTTCAGGTCGCGGTTGATTACACCGAACCCACCGACAAGGTGGTTTCGGTGCTGAAGGAGGCCGCCTCCGAATTGCGGAGCGATCCTGCATTCGCCGACGCCATTGTCGCCGAACCGGAGGTCCCCGGAATCGAGCGGGTTGCCGGCCCCGAAGTGGATTACCTGGTGCTGGTGAAGACCCGCCCGGCGGAGCAGTTCCGCGTATCGCGCGAACTGCGCCGCCGTATCAAGGCCTGTTTCGAGAAGAACAACATCAAAGCGGCCGGCCCAGGCCAGGTTTATGTAGTGGACCGCACCCGGCAATAGCCGGCCGGCAGCAAGGAAAAACGAAAAGCCCAACCAGGCGAGCTTCGCTCGCCCTAATCCCGTCGGGGCAGCCGAACCCACGCCGGTTGGAGCTAGTTGCCTGACGGTGCTCCCGCTTTGGCCGCGGGCGCAAATGCGCTGTCGCTTACCGGAACGTTGAATTTCGCTTCGCCAATCTTGCGCGTCTGGATGTTTTCGGCACTTGAAACTTTGACGGTAAACGGTATTTTGACGCCATCAACCGCTCGATAATCCGAGTAATCGTACTGCTGCGAAACGCCGCCCAGCGCGGTTCGAAGCACGGTGACGCGGCGAACCAGCAACCCCGATTGTGTGTCGAAATACAGCGTTTCCTGTCCCTGATTGTTGGGCAGCAGCCCGCGCACCGACTTCACTTCCTGGCCTTCGATTTTCTGGGTGAAGGGAGGGGAAGTCATGCGGGTGTACTGCGGCTTGATGTTCATGTTGCGAAAGAAATTTGCATCCAGCTTCAGAGCCTCGAGCTCGAAGGCGTGCACCGGGCTGGCCTGGCCGCCCATAACGACGGCGGCGTTGGTTCCGTCATACACAACACTCATGGGTTGGCCGTTTGCGGGAGTGCGAATCATCAGCACCTTGTCGGGCGCCTTCTCCTGCAGCTCAAACGATACGGAATCACCATGCGGTGTAGTCATCGTGCCTTTTTCCTGAAGCGAGCTCAGCTTCTGGATGGCTGCCTCTCCGCCAATCGCCTGCGTGTATTTTGCGATTACTTCCTCGGCGGCCGCCTGCATGGCCTGGGGCGTGGGCCGAGGCGGCTCTGCGGGCTGCTGGCCGTTTGCTGCCGGAGCGGCTGCCTGCTGCTGGCGGAGCTGCGCCTGGCGCGCTTCCGCATCAGCGCGTTCCTGCCAGCGCGCCATGTCGAGCACCGGCGCAACCGGGTTGGGCTGGTTGTGTCCCTGATGGCAGGTGGCGCAGGTAATCCGCTGCTGTCCGGCAAAACTCTCCTTGTTAATCGCCATCGTCATGGTCATCATTTCGCGCGCCGTCTTCTTATTCCTCTTGTCATCCGCGGCGAAGTCGCGATGCTCTTTCTCGATTACGTGGCAGAAGCTGCAGTCTACGCCCAGAGAGGCGCTGATGAACTGCATGGAGGGGAAGAGCTGGTTTGCGGGAATATCCTTCAGAATCTGGATATTCATGAATTCCTTGCTCTGGCCTGCCGTTTCGACCGCGGGCGCGGCGCTCTGGCCCTGCGCGGGCGCACTCCCGCCGGCCTGCGCCGCAATCATCCCCGTAAGCGTTGCGAGTAAGGCCAAATTCAGTGCCGCGAAAGCTGACGACCTGCGGAATTGCATGCTGCCTCCCTGGCTGGTAATGGAACCTGCGCATAACAGACCAACATGGGCGGCGCAGAAAAGCAAGTCTGAAAGTCCCACGCCCGTATAATCCCCCGGTGGAAACGGGACTGAAAAATCGCGGTGCTATCGTTGCCGCTTCCAGCGCCGGAATTGGCCGCGCCACTGCGGAAGCGTTCGCGCGCGAAGGCGCCCAGGTTGCCATGTGCGCGCGCACGCTCGAGGCCCTGGAAGCTGCCGCCGCGGATCTCCGGTCGCGCTACGGCGTCGAGGTGTATGCCGAAGCTTTTGACGTGAGGGATGCGGGGCGCGTGAAGCATTTTGTGGAGCAGGTGGTAAAGCGCTTCGGCCGCATTGACGTTTGCGTCACCAACGCAGGAGGACCGCCTGCCAAGCCTTTTCTCTCCGTGGAGCCCCACGAATGGCGCGCCGCAGTTGACCTCAACCTGATGAGCGCCATCTACTTCGCCCGCGAAGTGATCCCGCACATGCAGCGCCGGCGCTGGGGGCGAATCATCACGCTGACTTCCGTGGCCGTAAAGCAGCCGGTCCCCGAACTGGTGATGTCGAATGCCGTGCGCTCCGCGGTGGTAGGCCTGGTGAGGTCGCTGGCGAACGAGCACGGCAAGGACAACATCCTCGTCAACAACGTCGCCCCCGGGTTTACCGATACGGAGCGCGTGCGCGAGCTCGCGGCGATGCGGGCACAGGAAACCCGCAGCACCCCGGAAGAGATCACGTCTAAGTGGGCGGCGGATGCCGCCCTGCGGCGCATCGCCCGCCCCGAGGAGATTGCCGACGCAATCGTGTTTCTGGCCTCCGAGCGTGCGTCGTTTATCACCGGCCAGACGCTGCTCGTGGATGGAGGCTACTACAAGGGCGTGTGAGAGCATCCGCCCGCAGTTTGGCAATTCGGCAATCCTTCCACAGTGACATCGCACGAAAACCCGCAGGCATCTATCTCTTCAGCCCTGCCGGGCAAGGGCTCTTCAACCCGCCCTGCCGGGCAAGGGCTCTTCAACCCCGCCCTGTCGGGCAAGGGTTCGTCTCTACACCCCTTTGGGGGCGGTTCATGGGACATACGCCAGCCATGCTTGTGGATTCTATTCTGTGTGCCGCCATCCTGTTGCTGCTGTTGCTGGCTTGGTATGCCGGCTTCAGCCACTACAACCGGCGCCGGGCTCGCCGGGCGCTCCATTGGATTGACTGCGCGTTCTCGGGCCATGGCGCCATAGCGGGGGTGCAATGGCGTTCCCCGGCGCGATTGCTGGCGCCTATGGTGCTGCATCCCAACTCCTGTTTCCGGCAGGCGATCGTAAGGCTGGTTTTGCAGCCTCGCCAGGCCCCCGCCAAATGGCTTGTTTCAAGGCTACGAGGGGGCGATGAGGAAGTGACGTTTGAAGCCGACCTCGAGACTGCTCCGGCTTTCACCCTCGAAATGCATCACCAGCGCTGGTTAGGGAGGATGCGGCGCCGGCTTCCGAGCGACAGGAAGGACTGGAGATTCCGGCACCTCATGCCCCTGGTCATCACTACCCGCCGCGAGTGGCAGCGCGAAATTTCGGCAATGATGGCGGCGCTGCAGTCAGCTCGGGGGTGTGACTTCGTGAATGTGAACTTCCGGCCATCGTCGCCGCACTTCAGCGCCACTTTCTCCTTAAGCACGCTCGCACGCCACGCCGGCAGCGGCGCGGAATTGTTCAACGTCCTCCA
>JAFAIN010000215.1 GCA_019236695.1 Acidobacteriota bacterium
TCAGAGTTGCGAGACCTGAGGCAATGGTCGAAGGCGTGTCGCTCCGGCCATAGTTCCGGGAATCCGTGTGTCCGTTCGCCGTGATCGAGACCGTGCCGGTGTCATACACGGTGTGGCAGTTGCGCCCCGAGTCGTCGCACTTATAGACCGACTGCTCCTGGCCATCGATGGTTATGGAGCCGGTGCCTGCGGCTGGGCTACCGCCTCCCTGCTCCGTTCCGGTGATGGTGAGGGTGCCGGTCGAGGTCGTTGCGGTCGGGCCGGGAGGCGGTGCGTCGAGGTTTTTTGACCAGGTCACGAATGGAGCAACGCACTTGAAATGGCGAGTCTTGCCCGGGCTGTGAATTGGCCTGCCAGCCCCGGCGTCACTTCTTCAACTCAATTGCAATTGCTTCAAATGCACCGCCAAGGTTTTCCGGGTCGTGCTCAAAGGCCTCCATGTGAATCACCTGGCCCGCTTTGCCCTCGATTACCTCGGCAGTTCCGTCCGGGTAGGTGAATCGCGCCCGGCAGTCATTCAGGAAGACTGTCACTGCCTCGGGATGGCCGTGCATCACCGATTTTTCGTGTGCCCCGTATTTGATGCGGACCACCCGCACTTTATCATTCTCAAACTCGACGGTGTAGTGTTTGGAGTCAGCTTTGACCGGATCAGCGGTTGGTTGCGGCATCCGTGCAGTTGCCATGAGAGTCGCCTCCTTTGGGCGCACCAGCAGCCTAGCCCTGCTGCATTTCGACTGTCAATTCGTGCCGGCCGCCCGAAGCGCCCACAGCGTCCCGCAACCGCAGAGATCACTTGATGGCGGGACGCGCCAGGTCTGCTTTGGATGCTGCTTCATCCTTCAACGGCGTCACCTTATCAGGATCGATGCGCACCATCAGGTAACGCAGTTCTCCATCAACCTTCGTGAACCAGTGCCCAACGCCCGCTGGAATCACGATGACGTCTCCCGGCCGGAGTTGGTGCGCCTGGCCATTGCGAATGCCGGCGCCATTTCCGCCGGGCCCGTTCAGGAGCCTGACGTTTTCGTTGGTTGCAGGACGAGGCTGCCAGCCGACAATTTCGGGCCCGGTCACCAGCGTTCCGGTTCCTTTCAGAATGTAATAAACCTCACTTACCAGATCATGCTCGGCCACGGCTGAGCCTTCCGCCTGCAGGCCATTGCGATACACCACGCCAATTGCGACATGGCCTTTGCCGATATCAACCGCGCGCACCTGCTGATCGGATACGGAATTCACCACCCGCCCGGGCGCGCGCCCCAGGTAAGCATCTATTTCTTCGCGAGGAATGTAGGTTGCCGCGCACTCATGGCAACTGGGATTCATTTGCTGCGAAGAAACTGAAAGCGCAGCCAAAGCAATCAGAAGCAGGGCAATCTGTTTCATTTTGCTGTTCCTCTCGGCCAAACCACTCCCTGGTCTTTTGTCGCGACCGGCCCCAGGCCCTTGTAAACGAATTTCTGAACCCGTTGCCCGCGGTAGGTTTCTCCGGTGAAGATGTTCCCCTTTGAATCGGTGGCGATGCTGTGCACTCCATAGAATTCACCGGGCTGGCGGCCGCCTTCGCCAAAGCTGGTGACTACCCGGAGCGAGTCGCGATCGAGGATATGCACACGATCATTCTCTCCGTCAGCCAGGTAAATGAATTTCTGCTGTGGATCGGCGGAGAAGGCCAGATCCCAAGCCGAGCCTGACCCAAGTGTAGCGGTCTCGATGAAAGCTTCCTTCACGAAGGTGCCGTCAGGTCTGAAGACCTGAATGCGATCGCTGGCCCGATCGCACACGTAGACCAGTTTGTCGTGCGAGAGCATGGCGCAGTGCACGGGGTTGCGAAACTGGCGGGCCGGCTGTTCGCTCGGAGTGTAGGAGGCAAGGTTCTCATCCGCCGGCTTCTGGCCGTACGCGCCCCAGTGCCGCTTGTATTTGCCGGTATCGGCGTCAAAGACAATGACACGATGATTGCCGTATCCATCGGCCACGTAAACTTCGTTCGTCCCGGGGTCCACCCAGATCTTGGCGGGCTGGCGGAGATTTTCCGTATCGTTGCTGCCTTTGCCGGCGCCGGGCTTGCCAATCTGCATCAGGAATTTTCCCGCCGAAGTAAACTTCAAGATCATGTCGTCATGCGGAGCGGCATTATTGGTTGTATTTGTGCCGCGGTAGTTTCCTCCAATCCAGACGTTGTTCCTGTAGTCCACCGTGATGCCGTGGTTCGATTGCGGCCAATCGTAGCCGTCGCCTGGTCCGCCCCAGGAACCAACGAGGTTGCCGGCCGGGTCGAACTCCAGAACTGGCGGCGCGGGCACGCAGCACTGCGCAATGGGAGGATTCGTGGATGCATGCATCTCTCCCGCCTCCAGCGAGTTCGGCCGGTGGATGATCCAGACATGATCGCGGGAATCGACGGCTACTCCCGCAACAGATCCCAGAATCCAGTGATTTGGCAGCGGCTTCGGCCACATGGGATCCACTTCAAAACGCGGCGCCAGTGCGCGTGAATCCTGGGCGAAAGCCAAAGTGAAAAGGCCCGTAAGCGCGAGCGCGAACCGCGAGGCGATCACAGCGAAGTGCCGCATCTGCAAGACCCTCATGGCCGATCTCCTGTTGCGCATTCTAAAGCGGGTTGGCGCGTATTGGGGTTCAGTGGGTCGATTGGCGCCTGTGCGGACTGCGCATGTGCCGCCAGGCTGCTAACTCCGGATTGCCCCAGATTTGAGAACGTCTTGAAGTTTACGCACATCCTCGCTGCGAACAGGTTGGAAACGATCTCCGCCACCCAGTTGCTCCGCGAGCGTGGCCGCACCCGGCGCACCGCCCGCGTGTTCAAGAGTCATTTTCCGCCGCAGGGAGGTGTGCCACTCGCTGGCTCCCGTGGCCAGGAGCAACCGAGAGGCATTTTCCGCCCGCACGCCTCCGCCAACCATTATCCGGATCCGGTCTCCGGCAGCGAGTATGAGTTGCCGGATTCGGGCCTGCCCCATCTCAGCGGTGGATTCCGCACCGGAGGTCAGTACGCGATCCACTCCGCTGTGAATGATTGCTTCCAGCGCCGCCAATGGATTGCGGGTCAAATCGAAGGCGCGATGAAACGTAACCTCCATTGGCCTCGAAAGCTCAACGAGCGCGCGTGTTCGGCTTATGTCCACCTCTCCGCTCGGAGTCAACAGGCCGAAAACCACGCCATTTGCAGAGGATTGCGCCGCCAGCGCAACATCTTCCTGCATGATTGCGAAATCTTCCTGGTTGTAAATGAAATCCCCGCTGCGGGGGCGAATCATAACGTGGACCGCGATGTTGAGCTGCGAGCGCACCATTCGCAGCAGGCCCAGGCTGGGCGTAAGCCCGCCTTCAGTGAGGCCGCTGCATAGTTCAATGCGCTGCGCGCCGCCGGATTCGGCGGCGATGGCGGAGGCAACCGAATCAACGCAGATTTCCAGGGCAATCATGGACACCGGATCGGCGCGCAGTTGCCGGCGCCAATGTGGATGTTAACGCTTTGCCCGGCAGCACGTCTGAACTGCCATGACGAGAATTGGCCAGAACACCGCGATTCGGGTCATCAGAACTGCCGCAATAGCAGGATTCGTGCTCGGAATGGCGCCGGATCAGCCGCCGCAGCCCGAGTTCACCGAAACGGTAATTCGCGTGGGGCAAATGCCCGGCCCCATCACCGTTGCCGACGTGAATCACGATGGCAGGCCCGACATCATGGTGGGCAACATGAAAGATGGCACAGTCAGCATCCTGCTGGGCGACGGCCGGGGACAGTTCAGACCGGCGCCCGGCTCGCCATTTCCGTGCAACGCGAACCCCAACGACATTGCCGTGGCAGATATGGATGGGGACGGCAATCCCGATCTGGTTATCGCCAATACCCAAACACCATACATCACCATCCTGCTGGGCGACGGTAAAGGAGGCTTTCGGCCATCGCCACATTCGCCTTTCGCTACGCAGTCGTTTCCGCATCCCCACAGGGTGGCCGTCGGCGATTTTCTAGGTGACGGGGAACCGGCAGTCGTTACGGACAGTTGGGGACACAACGAGATCCTGGTGATTCCCAGCGATGGCAAAGGCAACCTGCTTCTTCCCGGGAAGTTTTTTCCCGCTGACCTGCACTCAGATTCGGGAGTAATCGCCGCGGATTTCAACAAAGACGGGAAGCTCGACATCGTGACGGTAAATCAAAGCGAAGGTGTGGTGGGACTCTTGCTGGGCGATGGCAAGGGCGGATTCCGAAAAGCGCCCGGTTCACCCTTTCCTGCCGGTGATACGCCGTGGTCTTTCACCGTCGGCGACCTGAATCGCGACGGGAACCCCGACGTGGCAGTGATTCCTTACGAGCGCGACATCCGGGATCCCAGGCGGTTAGGCGTCACGATTCTGCTGGGTAACGGGAAGGGCGGATTCGACACCATGCCCGGCTCGCCATTGTCACTTGCCGGTTGCAAGGGCCCCAGCCGCGTTGCTATTGGAGATATTCGAGGAGACGGATCGCGGGGACTCGTGATCTCGTGCGCCCAAAACGACAAACTGTTCTTCTTTGTGCGCGGCAAGAACGGCGGCTTTGAGAGTTTCAGCCAGGGTGTTTCGACCGGTTGGGGAGGCCTGGCTCTGGCAGACCTGACGGGAAGAGGCAAAGATGACGTGTTGCTGTCGAACGAAAAAGAGGGGACCATAACGATTTTGAGTAAGAAGTAATTCTGGAGTGGCTCGCCCGGGCCGGAAAGACGCCCACTTTCATGGAAACCGGGTGTCATATACTCCCCATACGGTTTGCAAGGAGGGCCTATTCCCGCCAGAGCTTGCATTCTGACCGGGGCCCTGGGCTCGGTCGCGTGGACGACTTACACTGGCCGCTTTCGCTTACACGGGCCGGCGATTCTCCAGGCGCTGTTTGCTCTTTGGGTCTGTGCGCCTTTTCTTGCGCTGCTGGCTCTCGAAGCCGTTTCGCGCAATTGGGATTCCGACTCACGGCGGCAATTCTCCCTGGGCGTCGCAATACTTGCGTGCGGCTCGTTGATTCTTTACGGAATTGCCGCCCTGCTCGTACCCAGGCCCACGCCCTGGTTCGTGCTGGGGCCTCCGGTTGAGTGGTTGTTGATCGGGCTGGCGTTCAGTGCGGCGTGGGGGCGGCGAGCACGAGCTGAACACAGGTGAAGGCCGGCTTGTGCAGTGGATAGGCTTCAGGAAATCTTGGTGGAGTGTGACCCGTTATGACAAAGCATATGGCTGCTCTGACGGCGTGCCTGGTAGCTGGGACATTCCCGGCGGCTCCTCACCGGGAAAGGGCATCCTCCGTTTCGACTGCATTGACTCCAGCTTCGATTGCTTTCGATCATGGCGGGGGGGAAGGCAGCAACTGGGACGTGAAGGCAGCGGCCGCCTACCTGGACAAACGCCAAGGCTGGTGGATGGAGTGGCCACGGGCGCAGCGCGATCACCAGACCTTCTGCGTGTCATGCCACACGGCAGTGCCCTACGCGCTTTCGCGGTTTTCGCTTCGCGCGCCACTTGGCGAACACGATCCATCGCCGAACGAACGCAAGCTGCTCGACAACGTGGTCAGGCGTGTGCGGCTCTGGAGAGAAGTCGCCCCGTTTTACTCGGATGCAGAGCGGGGCCCGCACAAGACCGCGGAGTCGCGGGGGACCGAGTCGGTTCTGAATGCCTTGATTCTGGCCTCTCGTGACGCCCAGGGCGGCCAATTGTCCAGCGATGCCCGAACTGCGTTTGACAATATGTGGGCTGAGCAACAGATCAGGGGAGACAACAGGGGCGCATGGCTTTGGCTTCGGTTCAATAATGAACCGTGGGAGGCGAATGATTCCGATTTTTACGGGGCCACGCTGGCCGCCGTCGCAATCGGCGCCGCCCCCGCAGATTACCGTGCGACGCCCGAAGTCAGAAAGAGGACCCGGCTGTTGGCCGAATACCTGCAACGCGAAAGTGCGCGGCAGACAATATTGAATCGGGTAGCTCTCTTGTGGGCGGCCGCAAAGCTGCCGGGGTTGATGGAGCGGGCGAGCCAGGAGGCCATTGTTGCCGAGCTTCTCTCGAGGCAGCAGCCCGACGGGGGCTGGAGCCTACCCTCCCTTGTCGGGGACTGGAAACGGGCGGACGGAACGCCTCAGGAACAGAAGAGCGACGGATACTCCACGGGAATCATCGTCTTTGCTCTTGAACAGGCCGGGAGCTCCGGGCATAGAGATGCGCTCAGGCGCGGAATCGCCTGGCTCACCGCGAACCAGGACAAGTCAGCGGGATCATGGCCGGCCTACTCCCTGAACAAAAATGAGGAGCACCATATCAGCCCGGCAACGGCTCTCTTCATGAGAGATGCAGCTACCTCTTACGCCGTACTCGCGCTTTCAGCTTACGCGGACACCAGTTTCTGACAAGAGGGAGCGGCGGCACGCTGCCGGCTACCTCAAACACCCCATTGCCGGCCGAACCTCCTGCAACACTCGCGGGTAAGCTAAGGCAGTTCGCCCGCCTGCAGTCTGGCTTCAAATTCGTCCAGGACAGGATCGATGCCGGCCAGCGTGTCGATTACATAGTGTGCTCCCGCAGCCAGCATTTTGGCGCGTGCCTCTTCTAACCGCGCCGCCTGCTCTTCCTGAGACATTGCATCCCATTGCTTTTCGGTCAGGCCGATCATGTTTCCGGTTTGCGCAACCCCAACCGCCCAGGCCCGGGCGTTCCTTCCTTCTTCAATATCGCTGAGGGTGTCGCCCACCTTAACGAACGCTTCCAGCGGCCACAGTTTCATGCGCACCGCGTTTTCATACATCATCAAGGGGGAAGGACGCCCGGCCCCAACATCGTCAGGGCATACCAGGCAGTCAGGCGCGTAGCCCTGGCTGCCGGCGAGCGGCGCCAGAGTATCCATAAGAGCGCGGGTGTAGCCCGTAGTGCTTCCAATCCTAAGCCCGCGCCGGCGCAGGCGGTCGACCGCCTCGACCACCCCGGGAATCACAGTTGAGCACTCCACCTGCGAGGCCATTTGCTGGGGAATGAAGTCGGCGAACAGGCTCTCCACGTCATCTTCGCCCGGCCTCCGTGCGAATTGCCGTTCCCACTCGGCGGCGATGCGGGGCATGCCAAGCAATGCGCGGATATGATCCTTCTTCAGAAGGCCCATATCGCGGCGGGCATCCTGTTCGTTGATCTGTATGCCGCGATCGCCGAAAATTTTCTGCAGCACGCGAACCGGCGCCAGGCTGCCGTAATCAACCGTCGTGCCCGCCCAATCCAGTATTACGGCCTTCAGCCGCCCACAATATTGCCGGCGCCAGTTATTCATATGCTTCAGTGCGTCCCACAGGCAGGGACGCGCGCGCCGAATCGATTTGCATGCCAGCGAGCACTTGGCGAATTGCCCCAACCAGGGCTTCCATATCATGTGGGAACAGATGCCCAATCGTTCCGATCCGGAAGCAATCCGCATGGCTTACTTTGCCCGGATAGATGACGAAACCAAGTTCGCTCAGCCGCCCATAGAACTCGGGGAAATCGAATCGAGGGTGCAACGGATAACGGAACGAGGTAATGATGTGGCTCTGGTGGTGGGGCGCAAGGTAGGTTTCAAAACCTAACGCCCCCATACCGTGCATCAGCGCCTGGTGGTTGGCGGCATATCGAGCCGCCCTGCTCTCGACGCCGCCTTCCTCCCGCAGTTCACGGAGAGCCTGCGCAAAAGCAAGCAACGCGTGCGTAGGAGGTGTGAACCGGAATTGCCCGTCGGCTTCCAGCCCTTGCCATTGAGCCCGCAGATCGAGGCTCACGCTGCGAGCACAGCCCTCGGCCTTTTCGAGGAGATGGAGGCGAGCCAATACGAAACCAAACCCTGGCACGCCCTGAATGCACTTGTTCGCCGAGGAGATCAGGAAATCGATGTGGTCCGAGACAACGTCAATCGGAATGCCCCCAAAACTGCTCATTGCATCCACGATAAAGATGCGGCCCAACCTGCTTGCTGCCCGCCCGAGCTCCGCCACCGGATTCAGAATGCCAGTGGAGGTTTCGCAATGAACCGTCGCCAAATGGGTGATAGCGGCATCCTCCGCCAGGGCTGCCGCCACACGCTCGGTTGAAACCGGAGTAGCTTCGTCGAAGATAATGCCCTCGCACGGAATTCCCAGCACCGTTGCGATCCCGGCCATGCGCCGCCCATAGGCTCCATTGATTGCCACCAGGAGTTTGCCATTGCGTGGGATGATCGTCGAAAGCACGGACTCCACCGCAAAGGTGCCCGAGCCCTGCATCAGCACGGCCGTGTAGGAGTCATCGGCGTTGCCCAGGGCCAGAAGACTGCGTCGAATAGCGCTGACCTCTCCGAGAAACTCTCTATCCCGCGAGCCCACATCGCGCAGCATGCTCTTTTTCACGGTTTCGCTGGTAGTCAGCGGCCCGGGAGTAAATAGAAGTTTCGTGCGACTCATGCCCTGGTTCCTGAAACCCGCGGAACTGGAGCGCGATGCTTCCCCAGCCGCGCATTATATGAGTTGGGAGGTGTCCATGTGTCAGCCGGAATGTTCTGCGATGCGCCGCATTCGCCCTGATTCTTCGGGAGCGTTGCGCTCGCGGTGCTCGGAAGCTTAATTCTTCCCGGTAAACTGCAGGAACTCAATTGGTGCACCATTGTCGACGATGAATGCCACCGTGACGCCCCTGGAAGGGCTGTTGGGCTGGATAAGAACCTCTTTTCCGGCAATGGCGGCGGCGATGTCGTCCACTTCGAATGCGACGTGCGGCACACGTTGCACGAGTTCGGGGACGGATGAGCCTGGCTCGAACCGCATCCACTCGACCGCATAAGGGCTGGTTTCATAGCCGGATATGAATACCTTGTGTTCGGGGAGGTGGCGCTCGCCCGGGCGCGGAGTGTGGGTGGGAATCCCGATGTGGTGAAAACGCAAACCCGCTTGCATGGCCGGATCATACACCTCGTGGAGCCGCTTCCATATCGTTTCCGGCGCGGGATAGACTGCTTCGAACAATGAAAACCGCCGCCGCCCTTTTTCTTTTTGCTTCCACGTTCGTCAATGCCCAGGACCTTGTGGCGGTAGCGCCAGACAAAGCAAAGGTTGAATATGAGGATTCGCGAGTCCGTGTAGTCCGCCTGAAACTTGCGCCCAACGAAGTGCTTCCCATGCACGATCGCCCGGCACGGGTGGTCGTATCGCTGGCGGCGAGCAATGTTCGCATTCTGCGTCCCGACGGAACCAGTTCAGAGGTGCGGACTGCTCCCGGGACGGTGGCGTGGAGCGAACCGGCCCGCCGCTCGGTACAAAACCTCGATGCGCCACTGGAGAACGTAATAGTGGAACTGAAAATGGCAAAAGAACCGGCGAAGGCGCTTGCGGCTCCCCCCAATCCCCGGCCCGAAGGCTATCTCGACGAGCCGCTTCATCGCTGGGCATTCGAAAACCAGTACGTTCGCGTTTACGACGTTCGCGTGCCGGCTGGAGCTACAACCGGGTTCCACAAGCACGCCTATGACACTGTATTTGTCCAGGTCACCGAAGAAATTTCCTCTGAACAACTGCAGGGCGAACCCTGGGGAAAACCGGAGAAATACCCGGCCGGAGAAGCGGCGTTCTCGATGGATTCGAAAAAGCTTCGTGTACACCGCGTGCGGAATGAAGGGAATTCGGAGTTTCGCGTTATCGCGGTGCAGGTGAAATAGAAGCAATTTGCGGCTGCCGGGGCGCAGAAGCACTCGCCCGAGTCGCTGCCTCCACCTGTCGTTTGATATCGCCTACTGCAGCAGGTTCCTCAGCACAGCCGCCTCGGCAACGATGCCGGTGCGAAGTGTGGGCTCCGGGTCGGGCGCGAACAGCGGCGAGTGGTTCGAAGGCAGAGCTCTGCCGCTCGCGCGCGCTTCCCTGAATTTTTCCGGATTTGCCGCTCCCAACGAGAGCATGACCTCCGGTACTCCACCCTCGGCGAAGTAATTCGCAAAATCATCTGACGCCATTGCCCGGCCCCCCGGCTCAAGGTTTTCTTTCCCCAGCGCCTGCTGCAGGGTGGGCAGGATGCGGGCCACAAGTTCGGGATCGTTATAGACAGCAGGAGTGGATTCGTAATGATCGATGGTGGGAGGCTTTTCGGCGCCGGCCGCTTCGGCCTCAGCCCTCACGATGCGATCGATAGATGCCAGGAGCCGCTTGCGAACCTCAGGGCTGTAGGAGCGAACCGTCAGGCCCATCTCGGCTGAATCGGGAATGATGTTGTTCTTGGTTCCGGCGTGCAGATAGCCCACGGTGACGACGGCGGCCTCGCCCGGCGGAATTTCGCGAGAGACAATGGATTGCAGGGTGACGACGATGCGAGCCGCCATCAGCACCGGGTCAATGCCCGACTGCGGTTGCGACCCGTGCGCGCCCTTGCCATAAACCGTAACGCGAATGGAATCGGCATTGCTGAGGATATAGCCGGGAGATACGCTGACCTTTCCCGCGGCCTCGGCGTTCGTGTCATGGAACGCGACCGCATACTTCGGTTTTGGGAAACGGCTGAACAGGCCATCGCTGAGCATTCCTCTTGCGCCGCCTATGGTCTCTTCCGCGGGCTGCCCAATGAGAAAAAGCGTTCCGCGCCAGGTGTTCCGGCTGCGCGCCATCACCGCCGCCGTTCCATACAGCGCTGCCAGATGAATGTCATGTCCGCATGCATGCATCACCCCAACTTCCTGGCCGGCATCATTTTTGGTGCGCACTTTGGAAGCATAGGGAAGCCCGGTTTTCTCCTCTACCGGCAAGGCATCGAGCTCGGTGCGAAGCAGCACGGTGGGGCCGTCACCGTTCTTCAGAAGCGCCACAACCCCGGTGCCGCCGACGTGCTCCGTAACCTCATAGCCCAGGCCGCGCAGTTTGTCTGCCAGCACCGATGCGGTGCGCACTTCGTGTCCTGAGAGCTCAGGATGCTGGTGGAGATCGACGTAAAGCTGGTACGCGCCGGGCAGCACGGCATTGGCTTCGCCGGCGGCGCCATTGGACTGCGCGAAAGCCACAGAAGCAAGCAACAGGAGAAGAAAAGTCTTCATGCGCGGCACATTATAACGTTCAAGCCGGCGTGAGCTGCTGCCGAACCATGGCGCCCTTATTGCGAACCTCGTGCTCGCTGTGTGAAAGGCCCGCACCGCACGAATTCCCTGTCGTTTTGCTCGCAACGCGGATAACATGGCGGGAACCAATCCATCACTGCGGGGGACCTTCCTATGTTGAAATCCATTGGCGTGGTTGCGGGGTCATATGTGCTTTCGATTATCCTGGTCCTTCTGACCGATCCGCTGCTTTCGAGCTTATTTCCCGGCCAGTATGTAAAAGGAAGTGTGCCGGGCACTGCCCCGCTCGTGGTGAGCACGGCATTCTTCATCGTGATCTCCGCCTTCTGTGCCTGGGTTTGCGCGCGTTTTTCCGGTGACCGGGCCGCAACTCACGTGCTGTGGTTTTTTCTAATCGGAGAGGTGTTGGGAATCGCGACCACCATTCCGCAGTGGAGCAAGGGTTTTCCGCACTGGTACTACCTCTGTTGGCTGCTCTCATGGCCGGTGACGTGCTGGCTCGGACTGCGGCTCGGAGCGAGGAAGAATGCAGCCTCGGCTGCTCAGGCCGCTTAGGCTCAACTCCGGGCTAAGCGCTGCTTCCCACGGCGGGTGTTCCGCGGGCGGTTACGGCGGGGCTTTCTACATTCTCGAGCGTGGGCAGCGCAATCCTAACCACGGTGCCTCCGGCAGGGTTGGTCATTACGGACATCCGTGCTCCTTCGCCGTAGAGGACCTTCATGCGTCCTGCCACATTTGCCAGCCCGATACCGTTGGAAAGTGCGTTGGTGCTGGATGCGGCCTGGCTGATTCCGACGCCATCATCCTCCACTTCAATGAGGATGGCGCCGGGCGCGAGCCGGCTGCGCAGGGTGATGCTGCCGCCCTCGATCTTGGGCGAAAGGCCGTGCTTGATGGAGTTCTCGACCAGCGGCTGCAGCAGCATGCTGGGAACCAGCACGTCGAGAGACGCGACGTCGAGGTCCTTGATTACGCGAAGCTTGTCGGGCCCGAAGCGCACTACCTCGATATCGAGGTAATCATCAATGAACTCCAGTTCCTCGCGCAGGGTGGTAAAGGCTTCATGAGTGCGAAGCAGGCGCCTGAGAATCGTAGCCAGCTTGACGATGAGATGCCGCGCGGTATCAGGGTCAACGCGCACCAGCGAGGAAACCGAATTGAGCGTGTTGAACAAAAAATGCGGATTGATCTGGCTCTGTAACGCCTCCATTCGCGCCTGCATCAGGAGCCGCTCCTGCTGTTCGAGCTTGCGCTCGATACGGGTGCTGTTCCAGATCTTAAGCGGCACCGCCACACACACGATGCTGCTCGCATAGCAGGCCAGGTTCACGGCCCAGTTTTCGCTGGTAATTGGGTCCAGAGGGCCGTGAAACAGCCGCGCAAGCTGAACGTGCGCCAGGCGGATCGCCAGGATGATCAGGAAGAACGAGGTTTGCCAGTCAAGCCTGGGCCGCGTGAGGTTTTTTCTCAGCCAGCGATAAATGCTCAGGTCCACAAATGGCGAAAAGGACCATACTTCATCGCGATTGGCGGCCAGGTCACGAAGCGTGCCGCTGACCAGGCCGGCCACCACATAAAACGGCAGCGCGATCCATACTCCGGCAGCCAGGGCAGGGATGCCGACCATGGCGCCGCCGATCGCACCCATCAGGCGGCCGCCAATCACACCCATGAGCAGAACGCTTTCGAGAGAAACGTCAGCCGGCGCAAAACCCGGGACGGCAAGCCGGATGACCACGCCGATGGCGAATGGCAACCCAATGAAAAGCACGAGCTGAAGCTTTTCCGAAAGCGTGCGCTCTTCCCGGAACAGCAGCTCCTGAAAGCGATGCGAGCGCACCAGCACGCTGGCGATCGCTGCCGCCACGCCAATGCGAATCAGCAGGTTGACCAGAATGAGGCTGGCGCTGGGGTGCACAGGATTTACCTTTTGCCAGCTTTAGCATGGCACGTACCAGCGCCTCCGGCAAGCGCTGCGGCATTGCCACCCCGATGTTCACCGCTGCTGGAAATCGGGAGAGCCGAGCAGCAGGCCGGCTATGGTTCTCAAGGCCGCTGCGATATCTGCCGGAGCGATGCGGGTCGCCTGATCCGAGCTCGCAAGCTGCCCGAGGATGGCGCTGCGCGTCTGCGCGCTAACCCCGCCCGGAACCAGGGCACGCTCAAGATATTGGACTGTGACGTCCACGCCCGAGAGCGCGCCGGAAGCCGGTGATGGCTTCCGGTTGGTTGTGGCAGCGGGGGGAAAGGGCGGCGTTTTTAGTGCGGCGCCGGCCAGCGCCTGCGCCGGGTCGCAAAACGCGCCGCTCGTTGGCCTGGTTGTGGTGAGTTGCACCGCAAAATTCATGCGGTCGAGCAAAGCCTCAGAGTTGGTCCAGGCTTCGTTTAAGGCGGAATAGCCGGTTGGCGGCTGGCTGCCGTAATTGGCCATCCCCATGCGCTGCAGTTCGGCCGAGAGCGGCTGGGCATTCTGCACATCGGCGCTGCAGGCCCGCATTGCCGAAGCGATGAACTCAAACGGCGTTTTCACCTTCGCGCGATAATACTGCGGCTGCCAAAATTCCTTTGAGGCGAATAACACCCGGAGCACCTCGCGAATTTCGCCATCGCTGCGCAGAAAGGCTTCCGCCATGCGGTTCACCAGGTCCGCGGGCGGGTCATCGGCCACAAAGCGGCGCGCCAGTTTGAGGGCGATGAAGTGTGCGGTAGCCGGTTGGTGTGCAAGCAGTTCAAGCACCTGCATGCCTTCGCGTTCGCCATCGGGCCCATTCCCGCCGGCAATGGTACGGCCGAGCACCATCTTGGAGCCGGGCTCATGGCGGCGCGGATCAAACTTGAAATCGCCGCCGGATTGCGGCTGATCAATGGTCCAGCCAGTAAATACTTTCGCGACTTCCTGCACATCCCGCTGGCTATAGCCGCCATTCACTCCCAGGGTGTGCAACTCCATTAGCTCGCGCGCGTAGTTCTCGTTGATTCCCGGGACCGGCGCCGATTTTCCAGAGGAACTGGCGCGCCGGGCGCCATCCGAAACGGGCGAATTCGGGCCGGCGCTCAGCCAGTTATCGAGGTAATACAGCATTGCCGGGCTGTGCGCTACTGCGACCAGGAGGTCCTGGAATTTGCCGAGCGCCCGTGGCCGAAGAACGTCGCGTTCATACGCGCCAAGATAGTACTGGGCCTCCTTGTTAATGTAGACATTGAAGTGGTTCATCCAGAAGTCGGTCATCACCTCCTGGAGTTGGCGCTGGCTGTAGATGGCACGAAGCAGCTTGGCCTGCTGGACCTCCTGCGCAACCAGCCCCGTTGGATTTTCCATCGCGGTCGCGGTTTCGCGATCAGCCGGCGGGAGGTCATTCAGCAGGCGCGCTTTGACCTCAGGTTTCAGCGCAGTGGCGATCAATTGCACATCGCGCACCGGCATCGTCTCCATATCCTGCAGGCGCCGGTTGGGTGGCAGCACAAGCAGGCGGCCGGCAATTTCATCTGCAGCCGCAGCATCCGATTCGGTATCGCGCTCGGGGGCGTCCGTCTTGCCGTTCCCCAGTTTGGAATCGCGCGGAGCTACTCCACCCTGCGTTCTGCTCGCAGCCGCGGTTTGCGACCGCAGGCGTTCGATCTGCAGTTCGAAAATAAGGCGGGTTGCGGGGTCGTCAGGCATGGAGCTGTGCCCCTCAGATACGCTGCGCACCATGGCCTGGTTGGGAAATTGCGCGATCAGATCTTTGGGCGCCATGCGAACCGTTCGCAGAGCGGCCAGCCGCGGCCCCAGGGCGCTGTCATCGAGTTTCTCAGGCGCAAGCTGCTGCTCAAACCAGTTGCCTAGCCCGGCTCTCTCGACTGCCTCGATATCGCCCGGCCGCGCTCCGAACGTGAACCGCGAGAGCGCGTGGATGACCCGCTGTTCTACAGTGAGGGAAGGGATTGGAACAGATTTCGGCTTTTTCCTTGCCGCCCCGGTTGGCGACTGCGGCCGGGCGCCAAGCGCTGTAATCAACAAAAGGCAGACTAACCAAACAGGGCGCACCGCTATGCTCCTCCTGGCGCGCTCCGATATTAACCCGCAACAGCAAGAAGGAGTTGCGGCTGAAATATTGCCGCTGCTAACTGCCGGGCACGATCTTCACTACGTCGTTGTAAATAACGATAGCGGCGAACAGCACCAGGAAAACGAATGCGGCCTGATAAATGCGCTCTTTCACTCGCAGGCTGATGTCGTGCCTCATGAGGGCTTCGATCGCGAGCAGCAGCATTACGCCGCCATCCATAATCGGGATTGGGAAGAGGTTCAGGATGCCGAGATTCAGGCTGATCATCGCCGTAACAATGAGCAATTGCAGCCAGCCTTCAAAGGCCGCACGGCCGGCGGCCTCGCCAATCCCAATAGGGCCGGCCATTTGCTTTATGGAAGCCCGATGCTGAATGAGCTTGCCGACTAATTGAAAGATGAGGCCGGAATATTCCTTGTTCCAGCCCACCGATGCAGCCAGTGCCTTTCCGAATGGCAGCCGCTCAATGGCCCCTACCTGCACTCCAATGACGTACTTCCCGCCGGATTCTTGTACGGGTGTTACTTCCAGGTTGATCAGGTGGCCGTCACGATTCAGTTGGAGGGCGACGGCGCCGCCATGCGCTTCCTGCAGGCGCTCGACCAGGTCATGGCTCGCCCTCAGCGGAGCTCCGCCGACCGCCACAATCTCATCGCCGTCGCGAACGCCGGCGCGAGCGGCGGGCATGTTTGCCTGTGCCGAAATGACGTACGTCCCCGGCTCAATGTCAAATCCCACCTGGCCGGAACCGTCTTTTCCCCCGGGAACCGGTACCAGTGTCTTCACCAGCACTTCGTTTCCGCGCTGCACTTCCAACTGCAGCGCCTGGTCGGGGCTGAGCCCAACCTGCGCCTCCACCTGCTCCCATGTGGGGTTTTGCCGGGAGCCGATGCGCACGATACGGTCACCGGCTTCGATTCCCGCCTTTGCGGCCGGAGAGTTTGCCTGCACCCGGGCCACAGTCGGCGTGCCCTCATGCGGGTGCGCCACCATGAACACGCCGGTCATGATGGCCACCGCCAGAAGGATGTTCATGGTCGGTCCCGCTATGGCGATCAGCAGCCGCTGCCATCGTGGATGCGACATGAACTCGGCTGGATCGCCTGTCGAGCCCTCCATGGGGTTCTCGCCGCTCATCTTTACATAGCCGCCAAAGGGCAGCAGGTTAACGCGGTAATCGGTGTCGCCGCGGCGGTACCCGAAAAGCCGTTTGCCAAAGCCAATAGCAAACTGCTCCACCCGTACTCCGAACGATTTGGCCACTACGAAATGGCCAAACTCGTGAATCAGGACGAGGAAGCCCAGCATCACCAGAGTGACAACGATGGAAATGAAGCCAAAATACATAAAGAGCTCAGTGAACCGGGGCCGCTGCCACGCCGGCACGTTCCCGCACCAGTTCCAGCGCGTGCCGTCGCGCTTCCGCATCGGCCGAAAGTACTTGACTAATAGATTCAGGTTGCCGGTCGCCAGTTTCACAAAGAACCTGCGAAATCACGGCGGGTATTTCATCAAACCGGATGTTGCCTCCGAGAAACGCCTCGACGGCAACCTCATCCGAGGCATTCAGCGCAATGGTCTTGCATCCGCCTTGCTCGGCTGCCTGGTAAGCGAGGCCAAGGCAAGGAAACTTCTGGAGATCGGGGGGGCTGAAATCCAGCCGCTGCAACTCTCTCAAATCAAAGCGCAGATCCGATTCCACGCGTACGGGCCAGCTCAGCGCATATAGAATCGGAAGCCGCATATCCGTGACCGAGAGTTGCGCCAGGATGCTGCCATCCACAAATTCAACCAGCGAGTGAATGGTCGATTGAGGATGAACGATGACGCCTACGCGCATCGGCGGAAGTTCGAATAGCCGGCAGGCTTCGATGATTTCGAATCCCTTGTTCATCAGGGTTGCCGAATCCACAGTGATTCGTTGACCCATCTTCCAGGTGGGATGATTCAGGGC
>JAFAIN010000228.1 GCA_019236695.1 Acidobacteriota bacterium
TCATGTCCGTAAGCAGTGGGACAGCTTGGGACAGCGAAAAGCCCGAAAAACCCGCGAAAAATGCTGCTGTCCCACTGTCCCCACCCCTATGAAAATAGGGGTGGGACACCTTGGTGGTTGAAGGCCTGGAGTGAGAACTCCGCAAAGTGTCCCACTGTCCATTCCGCTAGGGGTGGGACAGCGGGACAGTAAAAATTACACGCCTTTTTTGATTCCAACGATCCTCTGAAACCGAGGGCTCGCCCCTCACAGCCCCTTCAACAGCGCAATCCGGTCGCGCACCACACCGGCCAGGATGTCAATCTGAGCCGGCGTGTAGCCGGCGGCGCGAAAGGCGTCGCGGATCTGTGTTTCGGTGAGCTGGGCCAGCAGGCCGCCAATCCATTTCGCGTCTTTGCGCGGGATATGCCGGGTAATGCCGCGCTGGTGAAAGTAGCGCACGAACCGAGGCACTCCGATGAAATACAGGAACGGCGGGTGGCTGGGAGTGGCGAAATCAACATAGTCCGTGCCCGCGTGGCTGATGAATCTCGATTCCGTATAGGCTTCGAGATCGTTCTTTGACCAACCGCCGTAGTAGTGATAGCCGGTGGTGCCAAACGACGCGCCTACATCGGTTACCAGATACGTTTCGCGGCCGGTGTTTTTGTCGCGGTAGATGGCATTATTCTCGGTTTTCAAATCCCAGTTGTTGAGCAGCGCCATCATTACGCGCAGCCCGTTCAGTTCGCGCGTGTCCACGAACGGGTTATCGTCCCAGCGCCAGTTCCCTTCCTTTTTTTCGGGCCGGTATTTCAGGCGGACGTTGTGCACCAGCCCGTCAGGGCCTGCTGCCTTCCCGCCGCGCCTCAGCTCGGGCATTTGATCAACCTGCAGCCGGGGAACAAAATAGTCTTCATCGGCGAAATAACCCACCGCCCAGAGCAGCCGCACCGCAGCAGTTTCGGGCTGGGCTTCCACTCCCAGCTTGGCCTTCCACTTCTCGCCTTTGCCATCTTCGAGATCGAATTTCGGGTTGGAGCCGGCCATGTCTTCCTTGAGAAACTTCATCGGCCCCTGCGGTTCATGCTCTTTGCCGCCCGGCCCGTAGTAGAGATCGCGAGCGGCGATATTGCCCGGATCCATCCACAGAATGGGCACATCTTTGTTCTTGTTTTTCTCCGTCTTGTGGTGCTTGTGACTCCCCTGCGCTGCGGCCGTGGACAGCATCGCCAGCGCCAGCATGAGGATCAGGCTGCGCCGGCGCCATCGCGCAGCGGCTCCGAATGCGAGTTTTTGCATCGTATTTCCTGCAGGCCGCATACGCAGCATTGAGTTCTGCTGCAAATACGATGCAGGCGGCCAACCAGGGGTGGGAATGAAGCTGCTGGTGCAGCCGGGCGATGGCGTAGAGGCCATTACCCGGGCCATCGATCGCGCGCGGCGAAGCGTGCAGATCATGATCTTCCGCTTCGATCAGAAGGCGGTCGAGCAGGCGCTCACGCGCGCGGCCGAGCGCGGCGTCTTCGTGCATGCGCTGATTGCTTTCACCAACCGCGGCGGCGAGCGTAGCCTGCGGGCGCTGGAGCAGCGGCTGCTGCGCCGCGGCATCACTGTGGCCCAGACGGCGGACGACCTGATCCGCTATCACGGCAAGTTCCTGATTGTGGATGGCCGCGAGCTATTCCTCCTGGCTTTCAATTTCACCCACCTGGATATCGAGCGCAGCCGCAGCTTCGGTGTGGTGACGTCGGAAGCGAAGCTGGTGGCCGAGGCCTCCCGGCTGTTCGAATGCGATGTAAAACGCCTCCCTTATCGGGCCGGCTGCAACCGTTTTGTGGTCAGCCCGGTGAACGCGCGTGCCGCACTCTCGCGATCCCTCGCCCGCGCCCGGAAGGAGCTCCTCATCTACGACCCCGAAGTCAGTGATCCCAGCCTGCTGCGCATTCTTGAGGAGCGCGCTACGGCCGGCGTGCGTATCTGCATCATTGGAGGCGTGGGCGACAGGAAATCCAGCCTGCCCTGGCGCAGGCTTAATGGCATGCGGCTGCACACGCGCGCCATTCTTTGCGACGGCAAATCGGCATTTATTGGGAGCCAGAGCCTGCGCAAGCTCGAACTCGATGCCCGCCGCGAGGTCGGCATCATTTTCGCAAGCAGCAGTATCGTGGCAGAGATGCGAAAGGTGTTCGAGCAAGACTGGGCGGCGGCCAAGCCGCCGAAATCGGCCAAGCAGGCCGCCCGAATCCCGGTGAAGAAGACGGCCAAACGCGTTGCCAAAGCCATTACGCGCAAGCTGGCCGTAAAGCCGGTGGTGTCACAAGTGGTTGATGTGCTTCGCCGTGACGCTGCCCTCGATGTTCCGCCTCATGAAGTCGAGGAAACCGTAAAGCAAGCCCTCAAGGATGCCCTGAAGGATGCCGTGCACGACGCAGCCAAAAAAGTCGTGAAATCGGCTGTGGAGCAGGAGCTGTAGCGGTGCGCATCGTCCCCTCCCCGCCTGCTCTCTTTGGATTGCGGCCTCACACGCCCGCATTTTTGGCGCTGGCCGGTTGCTTATGGCTTTTTGTGCCTGCTCCCGCGCCGGCGCAAGACACCGTGGCATCGGCCGACGGTTCTAAGCAGGCCGTAATTCAGGATTTCAATGAGCGGATCGCAAAATACATGGAGCTTCGCCGGAAAATTCAGGGCGGGTCGCCGCCGGCTACAGCGCCGCCGGAAAAGCTGCTGGTCTATCGCGACCAACTGCGCGACCGCATTGTGGCGGCTCGCTCCAGCACTGGCCAGGGCGACATCTTTTCTCCGAGAACGGCAGAATATTTTAAGCGCCAGTTGGCGGCCATGCTGAACGGCCCGCACGGCGGGCAGATTCGGGCCAGCCTGAAGCGCGCCGAACCGGTGCACGGCATCCCGGTGAGCGTGAACGGCCGGTATCCGCCCAACGTGCCGCTGGAATCCACGCCGCCCTCCCTACTGCTCAGCCTGCCGCTGCTGCCCAAAGAACTCGAATACCGTGTAGTGAACCGCGACCTGGTTCTGCGCGATAAAGACGCCAACCTGATCGTTGACTTCATTCCTGACGCCCTGCCGGAGGCTCAGGCTCCCAGCCATTAATGCGACAAGCGATGAACCATGCCCAACGTCTGCGCGCTCCGCATCTCCTGCCTGGCGCCTGGCTCGCCCTCATGCTGCTCGGTCCCGTCGCGGCGGCGCAGCAACTCGATATTCGGCTGCCGCTCGAAAAAGGCTCAGTGCGCTTTGCCGTAATCGGCGACATGGGAACCGGCCTCCCGCCGCAATACGCGGTTGCGCGCCAGATGGAGCTGTACCGCCAGAAGACCGGCTATGACTTTGTCCTCATGCTGGGCGACAACATCTATGGCGGGCATGGCCCTACAGACTTTCACCGCAAATTTGAGCTTCCGTATAAGCCGCTGCTCGATGCCGGCGTGAAGTTCTACGCCTGCCTGGGCAATCATGATGACCCGGCAGTCGAGATTCGCTACAAACCGTTCGGCATGGATGGGCGGCGCTATTACACTTTCAAGCAGGGCGCTGTCGAGTTCTTCGTCCTCGACAGCAACTACATGGATCCCGACCAGCTCACCTGGGTAGCCGGGCAGTTGCGGGAGTCCAAGTCGCGGTGGAAACTCGCCTATTTTCACCACCCGCTTTACTCTGACGCCAAGACCCACGGCTCCGATCTCGACCTCCGCTCGCGATTGCAGCCGCTGTTTGACGAGTACAAGGTAAACGTAGTGCTCTCAGGCCACGATCACGTCTATGAGCGGCTGAAGCCCCAACAGGGGATTTATTACTTCGTGGAAGGCGATTCCGGCCAGCTCCGTCCTCACGACCTGCACCGGCACCGCGGCGATATGGAAGTCGGCGAAGACACTGCTCAATCTTTTATGCTGGTCGAGATCACGCCGGATGCTTTTCATTTCCAGGTGATTACCGGCGAAGGGCGCACCATCGATTCCGGGTCGCTGCCGCACCCGTAAGCAACCAATCAACCTCCTGCCGGATTCCCAACCTCGAATGGAGTTTCTGCCCCTGCGAGGCCGTGTGCCTCGCATCCTGGTTGTTGAAGACAATGAAGATAACCGGCTGCTGATGCGTGAGCTCCTGCTCTCCCGCGGCTATGAGGTGGTGTGCGCGGAGGATGCCGATGCAGCCGAACGGGCGCTCGCCTTCCAATCTCCGGACCTGGTCCTGCTCGACGTAGTCATGCCCGGCCGCTCGGGGTATGAACTTTGCCAAAAGCTGAAATCTGATCCGCAGACGCGGCTCATTCCGGTCATCATGATTACGGGGCTTACGGACCGGCACAACCGGGTGCAAGGACTCGAAGCCGGGGCCGACGAGTTCCTCAGCAAACCTATTTTTCCCGAAGAGCTGTTTGCGCGGGTCCACTCCCTGCTCAGGCTCAAGACCTTCATCGACGAACTCGAGAATGTGGAAGCGGTGCTGTTCACACTGGCATTGAGCGTGGAAGCCCGGGATCCCTATACTCAGGGACATTGCGATCGCCTGGCCCGCTACAGCGCCGATCTCGGCCGTTACCTGCGCCTGCCGGAAGATGACATCGTGGCGCTCCGCCGCGCGGGTGTCCTCCACGACCTGGGCAAAATCATCATTCCCGATACCGTCTTGAAGAAGGGGTCGAACCTTACGCCTGAAGAGTGGCGCATTGTCCGTAACCACCCGCTGACCGGCGAAGCCATCTGCAAGCCTCTGCGGTCCCTGCGCAAGGTTCTCCCCATCATCCGGCACCATCACGAGCACTGGGACGGCAGCGGCTACCCCGACGGGCTCAAAGGCGAGCAGATACCGCTGCTGGCGCGCATCGTTCAGGTCGTCGATGTGTACGACGCCTTGCGCACTGCGCGCCCGTACAAGCCTGCGCTTTCGCACGCCGAGGCCTGCCAGACGATGCTGGCGGAAGCCGAGCGCGGTCTCTGGGACCGTGAAGTCGTGAAAGCGTTCTTCGCCATGCTCGAGGCGCAGCAGCAAGCCGCCTGATTTGCGAAGCTAGCCGCGGCAATGCGCGTACAATCGTCGCGCTGAATTCCAAAATGCCTTCGCGACGCAAACCCGCGGCAGCGGCATGCGTCCAAGTAGCTGATTGGAAGAAATATTGAGCGTCTCGAGCGAAAGCATTGCGTCGCCGCCGGCGACCCGCTACAGCATCATTATTCCGGCATACAACGAGCGCGAACGCATAACGGCCACGCTCGATCGAGTGCTCGCCTGCATCCGCGAGCGGAACTGGCGCGCCGAGGTTCTGGTGGTCAATGACGGCTCACGCGACAGCACCGCCGAGATTGTTCGCTCTTATTCCGCGCTCCACCCGGCGGTTCGGCTGCTGGAAAACCCCGGCAATCGCGGAAAGGGCTACAGCGTACGCAACGGCATGCTGAACGCCCGCGGCGATGTGCTGCTCTTCAGTGACGCCGATCTATCTTCCCCGATTGAGGAGGCGTCAAAGCTCTTTTCCGCTATCGAACGCGGGGCCGACATCGCGGTGGGCTCGCGCTGGTTGCGATCCGAATTGCAGACTGAGCGCCAACCACTGTACCGGCAACTCCTCGGGCGCGCCTTCAACCTGGTTTTGCGTGTCTCACTTGGCCTGAAACAAAAGGACACGCAATGCGGTTTCAAGGCGTTCACCCGGTGCGCGGCCCTGGCCCTCTTCCCCCGCCAACAGATTGAACGCTGGGGCTTCGATCCCGAATTGCTCTATTTAGCGAAGAAACTCGGCCTGCGCATCGAAGAGATTCCGGTTCGCTGGGCTCATGATGCGCGCTCCAAGATCCATCCCCTCCGCGATGGCATCCGGATGGGGGTAGACATTCTGCGAGTTCGCTGGTACGACCTTGCGGGGCGCTATCAGGCTCTGCCTTCGTCCGCCCAGAGCGCCACAAAGTGTTCTTAAGGCAGGTGTTCCCCCGCGGTTAGCCGGGTCACTTGATTCAGGGAACCTGGGCGCGCTTTCCGGGGTCTATGTCCTTTAGAACCCGGCTCAGGAGCGTGACTCAGCTCTGGAATGCTGCTACGCTCTAGGGGGAGCCATGAGGCCGGGATTTGCGGTGGGCCTATGGGATCCGGAGCACCAGCCTTGAGCGATTTGGCCAGCGCCATCGGTATTCATTCCGAAGAGGCCGCCCTTATTTCTGAGTTGAAGGCCGGCTCTGAAGAGGCCTACGCCTGGCTTATTGCGCAGTATAACCACCCAATCTACAGCCTGGTTTACCGGATTCTGGGCGATGCAGCCGAAGCCGCCGACACCACTCAGGAAGTGTTCCTGAAGGTTTTCCGGGGCATGCGCAATTTCAACGGCCACGCCAGCCTGAAGACCTGGATGTACCGCATTGCCTTGCATGAAGCGTCGAACCGCCGCCGCTGGTGGTTTCGCCACAAGAGCCAGGAAGTCACCATTGAAGGCGATACCCGCGAGGCTGCCGGCGAGCAGGGCGGCACCGCGCTCAAACAGGTGCTCGCCGATCCGCGCGATTCTCCCTTTGATTCAGCCGCGCAACGGGAGCTGCGGGCGCGGGTTGAGGCCGAATTGCGAATGGTAAGTGAGCCCTTCCGCACTACCGTCATCTTGCGTGACATTGAAGAACTCTCGTATGAAGAAATTGCCGAGATCATGCAGACATCGCTGGGCACGGTGAAATCAAGAGTCACCCGCGGGCGAGAGGCATTGCGCAAGCGCCTGGAAAAATTCGCCCATGAGCTCGGATTTTCCGGCGAGCGCGAAGCTCCTGCCGGAGCCCAATGGAATCGAGAGGTGGCCAAATGATCTGCACTCGGGCCAGGTTGCTGCTCTCCCGGTATCTCGATGGCGCCGTTACGGGCAGAGAAATGCAATGGATGAGCGCTCATCTTGCTCGCTGCCCGCGCTGCCGCGGCCGCGTTGAGATGCTGCAGATTACCCAGTCGGCCGTGGCCCGGCTGGGCCGCAAACAGCCGCCCCCGGAGCTTGCATTGCAGATCCGGCTGGCGATTTCGCGCGAGGCCGCGCGCACTCCCAGCCATCGCTGGCAGAGCTTCGTGGTTCGTTTCCAGCATGCCTTCAACGCGTTCATGGTTCCTGCCACGGCGGGGATGCTCAGTGCCGTGATTCTATTTGGCCTGTTGCTCGGGTTGTTCGCCGTACCTTCGCAGTTGCAGGCCGCCAGCAGTGATGTCAATTTGCCGATGGGCTTTTACTCTCCTCCGGCGCTGGATTCGTCGCTCTTCGGCATGACCGTGAACGGCACCAGGCCCGGTTCCGTTACGGTGCAGGCGACCGTTGATCCCAATGGCCGCATGCAGGATTACACCATCGTCAGCTCCGATGGTGACGAGCAACTCTCGCCGGAAATTGAAAACATTCTGATCTTCAGCACGTTCCGGCCTGCCATGAGCTTTGGCCGTCCGACGACTGGAAAAATCATGCTGGTTTTCTCCAAGATCCCGGTTAAAGGATAGCGTCGCAGCGGCTTTCAGTTCAGCTCTCAGCATCCCGCCCAAGCCCGGAAGCGCCCGCCTGCAGCCTCCATAGCACGGATAGCTCCCAAGCGGCCAAAGGCGCAATTCCACCCAATGCCCGGTATCTGTCTGCGCGAGTTCTCTCGGAGCGCCCTCCTCGCAGTTTGGTAAAATACAGTTACTGCTCTATCCCGATCCTGGGTTTTTCTTCGGCTTTAGGAGGACTTCTGTTCGGCGCATTCCGCGGGGTTTCCCGCCGCCTCCAGTTCTTTTTCCCGGTCTGCAGGCTCGCCTCATTGCCGCTTTTCCTGCGCTGCGGCGTTATGCTTGGCATGGCTTCCGTATGCACACTGGCAGCCGGCCAGACCACCCCAAAGGTGGTCTTTGAAGCCAACGAAACCCTGTTTGCAGTGGCAAGCACCCTCAATGCCTGCGGGTATGACGACGGGCTGAATTCTTCGGTGCCCCTCCGCGCCGCCATCCGCGGCGAAATGGCGGCCATTATCGATCGCAATCCTGCCGGCACAAGGTTGCGTGACCAGGCCTGCAACTTCTACCACGAGCACCAGCAGGGCGATTCATCGCGCGATGTTGCGCAGTTCATTTCGCTTGCGTTGAACCTGGGCGAGCCGCCGGTATTTTCAGCGAAGAGCGACGACATGCCGCCCGACGCCGGCCCCGTGCAGGAGTTTGCTTCATTTCTTCAAAGCTTTTATCAGGCGGCCGGACTGCGCGAGCTATGGAGGAAGCACCAGGCTGAATACGCGGCTCTTCTGGCAAAGCACCACGACGCCATCACCGCGATGATCCAGCAGACTGACGGTTACCTCCGCATGCCGGTGAACGCGTACGTGGGCCGGGAATACACAATTTATCTTGAGCCCATGCTTTCGCCTGCCCGCGTGAATGCGCGCATCTACGGCGACGAATATTTTCTTGTGCTCTCGCCCGGAAGCTCGGGAGCCATCAGCCTCGACCCCATGCGCCACATGTACCTGCACTACATTCTCGATCCGCTGGCGGCGAAGCGCCCGCTCGCGATGAAGCGGCTCGAGCCGCTGCTGGGGGCTGTTACGGCCGCCCCCATGGATGACAGTTACAAACACAACATCTCGCTGCTTGTAACCGAGTCGCTTATCCATGCCATCGAAGCCCGGCGCTTGCTTGACGGGAAGGCGGCGGAGCCGGCCCGGCAGGAGGCTGTGAACGGCGCCGAAGCGGAGGGGTACATCCTGACGCATTATTTCTATGAAGCGATGGCGAATTTCGAAAAGAGCCCGGTGGGGCTGCGCGACGCTTTCGCGGACATGCTGGCCGGCATCAACGTGGAGGGCGAGCGGCACCGCGCCCAGCAGATCGTATTCGCCCGCCGTACCGCTCCCGATCCGCTGCATGCAGGCATTACATCCAATGCACCTTCAGTCGGGCTGCTTGAGCTCGCCGAGCGCAAGCTTTCGGCAGGCGATCGCCAGGGAGCGGAACAACTTGCCCAGCAGGCCCTGACGGAGAAAAAGGGAGATGAAGGCAGGGCCCTTTTCGTGCTTGCCCGCACATCTCACGACATCAGGGGGTCGCAGGCATATTTCGAGCGAGCGCTTGAGGTCACGAAGGAACCGCGTGTCGTCGCATGGTCGCACGTGTATCTGGGGCGTATATATGATCTGCGGTATCGCGATGCGGTTGAAGCCGGCGACGATACCGCGGCCGCCGAACGCCAGCAGGCGCTTGCCCACTATCGCGCAGCTTTGGCTTCAGGCTATGGGGCCACGGAGATGAAGTCAGCCGCCGATGCAGGATTGAAGCAGCCCTACGAGCCGGCCGCGGCGCGCGGCAATAAGGAAGACCATTGAACACAATTCGCAGCATGAAGCACCGCTTCGCAATCTATCTTTTGCTTGCCGCTTCGGTCTTCTCGGAGGCACAGCAGCAACCCGCCTCCCAAAGCGGCCAGGCCGCAAGCTCGCCGGCGGCCACCCAGGGCTCCCAGCCGGCGCCACAGCCCCAGGCGCCTCCGGCATGGCATCCGCCGCAGGCGAAATCGCAGGATGAGTTTGCGGCCTACCAGAACGTGATTCAACAACAGGACCAGGAGGCCTTTGCCAAGGCGCTGGCTGAATTTGCCGGCAAGTATCCGCAAAGCGAACTTCGAGCGCCGCTGTACCAGATGCTGACCCAACTCTCGTACCGGGCCAACAAGCCCGATCAGGTTCTGGCGAATGGGCGAAAGACCGTGGAATTGGAGCCGGATAACCCGGTTGCGCTCGCTCTCATGGCCAGTGCGCTGGCGGAGAGCACGCACGAAACCGATATTGACCACGACGAGCGGTTGCGCGAGGCCATTAAGCACGCACAGCAGGTCATTACTACTCTCGACCAATCGCTGCCTCGTTACGTTCCCCCGAATTCCGCGCCCGAAAAGATCCAGGACGTAAAACGGCAGTTGCTGCTGCTGGCATGGGATGCCGAAGGCAAAGCCGAAATGGAGCTCAAGCAGGATGCCAAGGCGCAACAGTCGTTGGAAAAGGCCCTGCAGTACGGGCCGGAGGAAGGCCTCACGCGCTTCCGGTTGGCGCTCGTGCTGGACCGGCAAGGCCGCTATCCGGAGGCGCTGGGGGTTGTGGAACTGGCAATTCAGAACAGCAGGAATGATCCTGCCTTGAACCAGCAGGCTCAGCAGGAAAAAAGCCGGCTGCAACAGTTGACTGGCACTGCCTCGCCTGGCGCTCCGGAGCCGAAGCCGCCTCAACGGTGAGTGGGAAAGATGTCATGAGGAGCGAATCCAGGAGCGACTCTGCCCCCGAGGCGGAGGGCCGCCGCGATCTTGGGCCGCTGGAGCGCGCCCTGGGCTACTGTTTCCGTGATCGCGAACTCCTCGAAACGGCCGTAACCCACTCGTCGCATGCACACGAGAACAGCGCCCGGGCCGAACCATACGGACCGGATGGCGCTATTCAGGCAGCCCGCGAGCGTGACAATGAACGGCTGGAGTTCCTGGGGGATGCCGTGCTGGGCCTGGTTGCCAGCGAGGAACTGGTTGGGCGTTTCCCCGGTTCCCAGGAAGGGCAGCTCTCGAAGCTGCGTGCCCATCTTGTCAGCCAGCATCACCTGATTACGGTGGCGGGGCAACTGCAGCTCGGCAGGTATCTCCGCCTGGGCCGCGGAGAAGAGAAAAGCGGCGGACGACATAAAGCCGCGCTGCTGGTGGATGCGCTCGAGGCTGTCATCGGGGCCATGTATCTGGATGGCGGCCTCGAAACTGTGCGGCCCTTCGTTCGCGACGTCATCCTGTCTCCCGAACTGGCGGCGCGAGCACAGGATGTGCAGGGTTTGCCGATTGGCGACTATAAGTCGGCGCTGCAGGAGGTGGCTCACGCCATGGGAAGGGTGCAGCCCTCGTACGTGCTCGTGGATGAAGAAGGCCCGCCGCACCGCAGGGTGTTCACCGTAGAAGTGCGGCTGCACCGCAACAGCAAACGGGGCCGGGCCGAGTATGTCGCCAGCGCACGAGGCGCAACCAAGAAGATGGCAGAACAATCCGCAGCCCGCGAGGCGCTTGCCTACCTGCGCAGCGCACGCACAGCACGCCTGCAACCCGGGCCGGCTTCGGGATCATCACGTGCTGGCAGGAGGAGCGATCAACCGAACGGACGCAATCCCCGGCGCTTTCCGGTCAGGCACGCCAGTACGGTCGAAGCCAATGAGTGAATCCGCTGTTCCGCAAATGGCCGGGCCGGCACCTGAGCCTCAGGCTCCAATTGGCGAACCGCCTCCGCGTAGGCGCTGGTTCCATGACCGAGGCCGGCGGCGCCTCCACCTTACCTCTTCCCTGCAGTCGCTCCTCGTTACCCTCATTTGCGCTGTCTTCATTGTCACCTTCCTCGAGCAGCCCTTCCAGATTCCCACCTCATCAATGGAGAACACTTTGCTGGTCGGTGACTACCTGCTGGTGGATAAAGTTCATTTCGCCGGCGGAGGAATCTGGGGACGCTTACTGCCTTATGAGCCCATCCGGCGAGGCGATATTGTGGTTTTTCATTACCCCATTCACCCGGAACAGCACTTCGTCAAGCGAGTCATCGGCATGCCCGGCGACCGGGTAAAGCTGCTGCACAAGCAGGTATTCGTCAATGGGCATCCGCTGGCCGAGCCTTACGCCGTACACATCACTGGCGACATACAGCGCTACCGCGATGATTTTCCTCAACCTTTTCCCGTCCCCGACCAGAACCCCCGCTGGTGGGTTGATATGCGCAAGTACGTTCGCGACGGTGAACTGACAGTGCCGCCCGATCAGTACTTCGTTCTCGGCGATAACCGCGACAACAGCGAAGACAGCCGTTACTGGGGCTTCGTCCCGCGGGAAAACGTGGAAGGCACGCCGCTGCTCATCTATTGGTCCATGGACCCGGACCGGCCAATGGCTTCAACCCTGGCAAATGATAAACTTTCGGAGTTGGCCGATATTTTTTATTACGTTCTGCAAATCCCCCGCTGGCATCGTGCGCTGCATGTAGTGCGCTAGAGCCACGCAAAGACCAAGGAAACCTGATTGCCGAAGCAGAACACAGTTGAGAATCGTCGCCCGGTCCGGCCTTCGGAAGATGCCGCTGAGGCGCCCCGCAAGCCGGAGAAGAAAAAAGAGTCTGCCCTCGAATTCATCGCTTCCATGGCTTCGGTGCTGGTGGTCGGGTTATTCATCATTACGTTTAACCTGCAGGCATTCGAGATCCCCTCCAGCTCCATGGAGAACACGCTGCTCATCGGCGATCATGTATTCGTAGACCGCATTCGTTTTGCCCCGCCTACCCGGGCAATCGCCGGCCTGGAACCCTACCGTGCCATCAAGCGCGATGACATCATCGTTTTCCTGCATCCCGATCCGCGGCAAGCCGGCACCTACGTGGTGAAACGTGTCATTGGCACCCCGGGCGACCATATTCGGCTGAAGGACGGCGTGGTTTACCGCAATGGCGAGAAACTCGATCGTCCTTACGTGCGCCACTGTGCCGGCGAGAATCCGCCATGCCCGGGTGGGGCGGCATATGACGACTACCGCGACAATTTTCCTTCAGTTCCCCCTTCTTATGCGTCCGGGGTCATACCGGAATGGCGCCTCGAATTACCCAACTATATCCATGATGGCGAGCTGGTGGTCCCGCCCGGCCGGTATTTTGGCATGGGTGACAATCGCGACGTAAGCTACGATAGCCGCTTCTGGGGCTTTATTCCCCAGGAAAACATCATTGGCCGGCCGCTGTTCATCTATTGGTCATTTGAGACTCCGGATGACCAGTGGCAAAAGAATTCCATGGGCGACCGGCTCGCGTTCCTCGGCAGGATCGTGATTCATTTTTTTGACGAAACCCGCTGGAGGCGGACCCTGCACCTGGTCCAGTAGCCGCCGGATTCAACTATGAAGCTGACGCGCCGAAAAATATGGCTGGCTGCCGCATTGCTGGTGGGTGCCGCCGTTGCGCTGCCGTCGCTCGTTCATTTCAAGGTACGCCGCGTCAGCAGCATTATGTCTCATGCCCTGGGGCGCGATGTTACGCTGGGCGCCGCGAGTCTCCGGCTGCTTCCTCGTCCGGCTTTCGAATTGCACTACGTCACCATCGGCGAAGATTCTTCTTTCGGCGCCGAGCCTATGATGACTGCGCCCCTCGTCGTCGCTAGCCTGCGCCTGAGTTCGTTGTGGCGTGGACGCCTGGATTTCAGCAGTATCAGCTTCCGCGAGAGTGATGGAGTGGCGCCCAGCATGAACCTGGTGCGCCGCTCAGATGGCCAGTGGAGCCTCCCCTCGTTGATGCGGAGCGCGCAGGCGGTTCCTGCGCCGGCGGGCACCTCGGCGCCCGATGCGCCGGCTCAGTTTCCATATGTCGAGGTCCTCTCGGGGCGCCTTAATTTCAAGTCCGGGGTGGAAAAGAAGGTGGTTGCCCTCACCGATGCCGATTTCGCTTTCTGGGCGGCCTCCGACCAGGAGTGGCACGCGCGCATGAAGGCGCGGATTATCCGGACCGATGCCAGCCTGAGCGACACCGGAACATTGCAGTTGGAAGCAGCCATTCGGCGCGGACCGGCACAACTCGGCAACGCGCCGACCCTGCATCTCCAGGCACGGCTGCGTGACGCTCAACTCGGCCAACTCTCAGCCCTGGTGTACGGCCGCGATCGCGGCTGGCGCGGCGCCGCAGATATCGATGTAACTGTCGCGGGCCCGCTTGCCAGGCCCAACTTGGTTTTGCGTTCTAGCGTGGATGATTTCCGCCGCTTCGATCTGGCCGCCGCCCAACCGCTCCGCCTCCAGGCCATGTGCAGCGGCCAGCTCGACCCGGCACGGGAATCCCTGGAGGACTTCAAGTGTGAAGCACCCTCGGGTGGTGGGCAAATCGTGCTTTCAGGCAGCGTTGCCGGCATGGCGAGCCCGAACTATTCGCTCCGGGCGCGGCTGCACAGCGTGCCTGTCGCTGCGGCGGTATCGTTTCTTCGGCGGGTAAAGCGCGACGTTCCGGCTGACCTGGGCGCCCGCGGAATCATTGACGCGGAACTTCTGGTAAGCCGATTGGAAAATGGCTCTTCGCTTTACTCCGGGCACGGAACTATTTCTGATCTCAAAATCATGTCAGGCAATGGCGATTTGCAATTTCCTGAAGTAAAAGTTGAGATGGGGAGCGCAGGCAAATCAGCCGGATTTCGTATAACGGCGGGCCCGCTGAATGTGGCACTGGGCGGTGATCGCCCGGCCAGTCTATCGGGACAGTTTGACGGCGCCGGGTACAGAGTTGCACTCTCCGGGCCGGTTGCGATTGAAGATGCAGTACGTGCTGCCCGCATGTTCGGTCTTCCGGCTCCTGGCTATCCTCTGCACGGCGGCGCCGGCATTCATCTGCAGGTCGCCGGATTGTGGGCTGGGTTTGCCCCTCCCGAAATAACAGGAACGGCACAGCTCTCAGGCGTCTCGGCCGGTCTGGCCGGCGTGGGCGTTCCCTTGCACATAACGGCTGCACAGCTTGAATTGACGCCGTCGGTTGCCACTCTGCGAAATATCAGTGGGACCTTTCCGGGCGGCCCGGTGTTCAGCGGCACCGTCCAAGTGCCTCGCGGCTGCGGCCATCCCCAGGATTGCGTGGCTGTGTTCAATTTGCGTTCGGCGGAATTGGACTTATCGCGCGTTCGGCTGGCCCTTGCTGCGCAGGCACAGTCGCCATGGTATCGAGTTTTCACACCTGCCGCGCCTGCGCCCAGCTTTTTCGGCCGGGTGCGCGCCACCGGCCACCTTAGCCTTTCAAGGCTCGCGATTCATTCGCTCGTCGCAACCCGGGTGGAAGCCAATGCGAGTCTCGACAATGGAGTCCTGCAGCTCGACAGCGTGGACGCACAAATCTTCGGCGGCCGGCATCGCGGAGCCTGGAGCGCCGACTTCAGCGGCCCGGAGCCGCGCTATTCCGGCAGGGGGCGGGTGCTTCGCGCGTTACCGGTGCAGGCTGCCCCGTGGATAGCCGACGACTGCTGCAGCGGAGCCGTCGACTTCACCTTCACGGTTTATCTGGCGGGCACCGGATCCGCGGAGCTGCTGCGCTCAGCCACTGCCGACATTGATTTCACGTGGCGCAATGGGGCTCTGAACCGCTTCGCTCTGCCCGTGAGGCTGCCGCGGGTCGGCCCTTCGGAATCAGCCGGGGCTTTGCATTTCGCGCAATTCACCGGACACGCCGCTCTGCGCCAAAGCTCGCTCGAGCTCACCCGCTCCAGAATGCGGGCAAGAACGGGGCTGTACCGCGTCAGCGGGACGGTTTCGCCTGATCGGCGGCTCGCGCTGATGCTGGCTTCGAACTCAGGGCAGTACAGTATTGGCGGAACGCTGGACGCACCCATACCGCTGCTGGAGGGCCCGCGCGCCTCCACGCACCTTTCCGGCAAGCTCGGCCCAGGTACTTACTGATGTCAAGGTTGTTGATTTTAGTCTTTGTGTTCTTTGGCTCCTGCTTCCCGAACTTCGCCTTCTGCCAGGCTGAACCTCCGGTGCTCTCCGGTGCTGCCCGCAGCGCGCAGGAAAAAATCGAGGCCATTCAGCAAAACGGCGAGAGCGCATCACCAAAGCCCATGACGACTCACCTGGGTGAAACGGAAATCAACAGCTACTTGAACTCCGGGGCGGTCAAAATTCCCGAGGGCGTGAACAACGTCCATATGATCGGAGAGAACGGCGTTGTAGTCGGCACCGCAAAGGTCAACTTTGACCAACTGAAGGCAGGCCGGCGAAACTCTATGAACCCCCTGCTGGCCATGTTCAGCGGCACGCACGACATTCGCGTCAGGGCTCACGTCTCGGCCGAAAATGGCGTCGGGACAGTCGATGTCGATACCGTGGAAATCGATGGAGTCATGGTGCCTCGCGTTGCCATTGAACTGTTCGCCGATCGCTACCTCAGCCCGCGATATCCCGGAATCGGAACGCACAGCACGTTTTCCCTGCCTGACCAGATTGATAATGCCAGGGTAGGCGCGCACGCCGTGACGGTGATTCAGAGGTAGCTCCGGAGTGGCGCCCGCGAGTGTGAAAGTTCAGCCAGTTGTTGGCCGGCCTTCGAGCGTAGATGGGCCAGCCGCGCGATGGATGCGCCGCCACTTACGATAAACATTGCCAACCGCCAGTGTCCAGAACGGTACTGCATCCACCATGGGAAGCAATTTCCCAAGACACGAAGGCAGAAACTCCCAGTGCCACCCCAGCAGGAACACCAGCAGGCCGGCGACCGCGAAGTCGAGCGCGTCATCGAAGGGGGAGAGCGCGCCTTCCGAAAGCAGCGGAAAAAGCACGAGTTGCAGTGCATCCGCCGTAAGCGCCAGCAGAAAAGCGAGCCAGAAACTTCTGCGCTCCGCAATCGCCGAGCCCCGGTCAGGAGGCTCTATCGAAGTGGGATAAACCGCCACGCTTAATATGCTACTGCAAAGCCATGAAAGCCGCTGTCCAGGTTCCAGTCCGGCGGGGAGTCGGAGGCACGAGCGGACCTGAGCGCTGCGAATCGTGTTAGCCTCTTAAGTCATCCTGTGAGCTACGTATGCCGCGCTATGAGTATCGCGATGTTCATCCCACTGCTCCGGCAGAACAGCATTTCCTGAGCTGGATTGCAGATCTCGACCGGGAATTTCGCAACCCTGATCCCCAGCGACGCTCGGATGTTGTGCGCGATGCCCTGCGCGATCTTTATCTCGCCGGCCCGGCCGCCGCAAATGGATCGCCCGCCCTCCGTGCCCAGGCCTTCTGTTTTGACCCGAGGAATGCCACGCTCGAGCCCGAATATTACGGCGATGTGGACGGCGAAAAGTACGCCATCCGCAAACCTCTGATCTGGTTCTGGATGATGTTTGACCGCTCACCGGCCGGCCTGAATCACTGGCTGGGCTTCCGCATGCGCCACATGCTGGCCCGGCATGTTTTCAAGCATTGCGGAAACAACGTCAAGATCTTTCACGGCGTGGAGTTCTCGTTCGGTTACAACCTCACGGTGGAGGATAATTGCGTCATTCACAAATACGTGCTTCTGGACGATCGCGGCGAGATCATTGTTCACGAAGGCACGTCCATTTCCGATTACGCCAATGTTTACTCGCACGCGCATGATCTGAATGACGGGATGATTGTGTCGAACATGAGGACCGAAATCGGGCCGCGAGCACGCATCACATACCACGCCACGGTGCTGAGCGGAGTGAAAGTGGGCGAGCATGGAATGCTGGGTTCCCTCGGGGTAGCGTCAAAAGACATTCCTGACTACAACATCGCCGGCGGCATTCCGGCGAAATCCCTGAAGGTGAAGAGCATCGCGCCTCCCGAAATTCAGGAGCAGGCGAGGCGCGCCGCCGAAAAAGGCAAGTGAGTGGCGGCCGATAACGACGGCAATCGCATCCTCGGCACGGCGCCTCCGCCAGCCAATGCGCGACTGGCCTACGGCCCCGATCCGCAGCAGTTCGGCGATCTGCGGCGAACCAAAACCGACGGCGCTCCGCTATTGATGTTCATCCATGGCGGCTACTGGAGAGCCCCGTACGATCTCACCCATGCCGGTCACTTATGCTCTGCGCTGGAGGCCGGCGGCGTAGCCACCTGGAACGTCGAGTACCGCCGGGTGGGCAATTCCGGCGGAGGGTGGCCGGGAACCTTCGAAGACATTGCCGCTGCCCGGCAATATCTGGTTGCCAGCCGCCGGCGATTCGCCTCGGAATTCCGCGTCGATACGTCAAAAATTGGGGTGGCAGGCCATTCCGCCGGCGGAGCACTGGCCTTGTGGCTGGCTTCGCGCGATCCATCGCTCAGCGCTGCCACGTCACTCGCCGGGGTTATCGACCTGCGCCGTGCCTGGGAGTTGCATTTGAGCCGCGACGCCGTAGTCGACTTGCTGGGCGGCACGCCCGCGCACGTTGCTGAACATTATGCCGAAGCCGATCCCATGCGTTTGAACGTCGGCACACGCCAACTCCTAATTCATGGCTCAGAGGATGCAATAGTTCCGCCGGAATTCAGCCTTCGCTATGCTGAGGTAAAACGGAATGAAACCATCGATCTCGAGTTAATTAAAGGAGCGGGCCATTTCGACCTGGTGGACCCGCAGTCCCCATACTGGGCGCGGGTGCAGGCCCTGCTGCTGGGAATGCTTCGTTAGCACGCACCTGCTCCGCTCGTCGGAACCCTGCAATCCTGCGTGATACCATCGAAATACCCGCATGACGCCAGAGCATGTCCTCATTGTGTTCGAGGTCGTCGCATTCCTGTTCGCAATCAGCGTCCACGAATCCGCGCATGCCTGGACCGCATTGCGCTGCGGAGACCCTACCGCCTACATGCTGGGCCGCGTCACTCTTAACCCGATTCGCCACATCGACCCGTTTGGAACCGTGCTGGTGCCGCTGGTGGCGGCCATCAGCGGCTTCGGAGTCATCGGCTGGGCCAAGCCAACTCCGGTAAACACCAGGAATTTTAAGAAGCTGGTGAAGTATGACGTGCTCACTTCCCTTGCCGGACCGGCCAGCAATCTTCTGGTCGCGGCCGCCTGCCTGGCCGTGCTGGTCGTTATGGCCGCGTTGTCGCCGCAGGCCGGCGAACTGATCCACGCGGTCGTGCTCCGCCAGGGGTTCCTGGGCAGCCAGTCGGTGCTGGTGCCCGTCGTCCTGCTGCTCTACACCTCCATGTTCATCAATGTGCTCCTGGCGGTCTTCAATGTTATCCCGGTGCCGCCGCTCGACGGCAGCCACGTTCTTCGCCACTTCTTATCGGGAAGCATCCTGGCCGTCTATGACAACGTTGGCCGTTTTGGGCTGCTGCTGCTGTTCTTTTTTGGCGGCAGATTTCTTTTCACCCTCTTCTCGCCCGTCATGGCGCTGTTCAACACCATTCTGCTCAGGCTTACGTAGCATTCATGGCTGACCCATCAAAAATCACTCGCCTGCGCGTGCTCAGCGGCATGCGCTCCACCGGCAAGCTTCACCTCGGGAACTATGTCGGCGCGCTGAAGAACTGGGTTGACCTGCAGAACAGCGGCAGGTACAACTGCTTTTTCTTCATCGCTGATTGGCACGCGCTCACCACCGATTATGCCGATACCTCGCTGGTGAAGCAGAACTCCATTGATGTGCTGCTCGATTGGCTGGCAGCAGGACTCGATCCGAAGCTTTCGGTCATGTTCATCCAGTCTCATGTGCCGCAGCATGCCGAGCTATTCGTCCTTTTCAGCATGATCACGCCCCTTGGATGGCTCGAACGCAATCCCACCTACAAAGAGCAGCGTGAAAACATCCACGACAAGGACCTGGGCACTTACGGATTTCTCGGCTACCCGGTTCTGCAGGCCGCCGATATTTTGATTTACCAGGCCGGCTATGTCCCCGTCGGCCAGGACCAGGCAGCGCACGTGGAATTGACGCGCGAAATCGCCCGCCGCTTCAATCAGTTTTACCCCCGGCGCGACGGCTCGGGGTTCGTGTTCCCCGAACCGCAGACGCTGTTGACCCCGTCCCCCAAGCTGCCCGGAACCGATGGACGCAAGATGTCAAAGTCCTACGGCAATACCGTCATGCTCACCGATCCGGAACCAGTGGTTCGGCAGAAGCTGAAAACGATGGTCACTGACCCGGCGCGCGTTCGCCGCACGGACCCGGGCAACCCGGATGTGTGCCCGGTGGGCGATTTGCACAAGATCTTCAGCTCCGCCGAAACGATCAACAGCGTGAACGCCGGTTGCAGGAGTGCCGGCATCGGCTGCATCGAGTGCAAAAGCTGGGCCGCCAACGCGCTGTTAGAGGTGCTGAAGCCCATGCAGGAGCGCCGGCGCCAATACGAGGAAAACCCCCGCCTTGCCTGGGACATTCTGGAAGCCGGCTCGGCCCAGGCGCGCGAGGCCAGCGAAGCCACCATGGTGCAGGTACGGGCAGCAATGCAGATGTCGAAGGAATATGAGGGTGCAGGATAAGGCTCCTCAGCCCCCTTACGGCAATCGGAAGCTTGCCGTGGCACGTTTTTCTCCGGCCGGCCGCCGTATTCACTGCGCTTTCCTCAGGCCAACCCGCTATACTGGCCTCAATCTCCGCTCGCGGAATGAACGAATCGGCACAGGTTGCTTCCGAAAGGCAATTGCGCGGGCCGAATGGGACCCGGGCCAGTGACTTCCCATTCGCCATCGCCGTGGCTGACGTGTATGAAGGTCCTCTCGATCTCCTCCTCGACCTGATACGCAAGCAGGACATCGACATCTACCACATTCCCATCGCGCAGATTACTGCGCAATATCTCCATTACATAGAGCGCATGAAGCAGCTTGATGCCGAGATGGCTGCTGAGTTTGTTTACATGGCATCGCTGCTGATCCACATTAAGAGCAGGATGTTGCTTCCCCGCGATCCCGCCGATGCGTCCGACGAGGAGGATCCGCGGACCGAACTGGTGAACCGCCTGCTTGAGCATGAGCGGTTCCGCAATGCTGCCCAGATGCTGTTGCAGAAACAGCAGATCGAAGAGGCAGTATGGTCCAATCCGGCGCTCAAGGAATTCCGGGAAGACGAGAATGCGGAGCGCGAACTGGCCGCGGACGTGGTGGACCTGGTTAAGACATTCCGCAGCGTGCTTGACCGGCTGAAAAACCGGCCAGTGATTGAATTCAACCAGGAAACCGTAACTGTGGGCCAGATGATCGATTTTGTATGCCGCCGCCTTATGCTCGAGGAGCGGCCGGTGCGGCTCAAGCAGTTATTGCGGAACCTGCACTCCCGCCAGGCCCTGATTTGCATGTTTCTGGCTTTGCTGGAACTGATCCGGCTGCAGGCCATCATGGCTCGCCAGGACCACACATTCGGCGAGATCATCATCAAGAAGCACACTCACTTTGACGCCATCGCGACCGATGCCGCAGCGATTCGAGACGATTGGAAATGAGACGGCCTGACGTGGGGTTCGCTTTGAGTAACGGTTCGGGTTTTTCTTTTTTGCTTTCTGCCGGGTTTGCATGAGCGCTTACCCTCAACCCGATCTTCGCTACCCAACCGGCCCGTTCAGCATGCCGCATGATGTTGCCGCCGAGGAGCGCGAGCAGCACATTGCGGACATCGCGGCCGCTCCTTTTAAGTTGCGTACTGCGGTTCTCGGCCTCACCACCCAGCAACTTGACACCCATTACCGCCCGGGCGGCTGGACAGTGCGCCAGGTGGTGCACCACCTGCCCGATAGCCACATGAACAGTTACATCCGTTTCAAGCTGGCGCTCACGGAGCACGAACCGGCGATCAAGACATACCACGAGCATCTCTGGGCCCAGCTTCCCGACAGCACACTGGGAATTGAAGTTTCGTTGCGCCTGCTGGAGGCGCTGCACACGCGATGGGTGGCCTTGCTGCAGGCCATGACAGCAGAGGATTTCGCGCGCACGCTCAAGCATCCTGAGATTGGGGTGATGCGCTTGGACCAGGTGCTCGCGCTTTACAGTTGGCACTCCCGCCACCACGTGGCCCACATCACCTCATTGCGTGAGAGGATGGGATGGTAAACAGAACTGCGACCGTGCAAAATGTCGCCTTTGGCATTGCCTATGAGTATTAAATCCCAGGTCGAAGCGATCATTTACGCTGCGGAAGAGCCCGTCACCATCGAGCAGATTTCCGTCCTGTTGCGGGAAGCGAATGCTGCGGCTGAGCCTGCGTGCGCCCCCCCTGAGGCGGACGTGCCCGAAGGCGAAAGCCAGCCGCGCCTTGAAGTCGTGCCTTCATTGAAAGCCGAGATCCGCCGCGCGGTGGATGAGTTGATCGCCGAATCCGCTTCTCCTGACCGCGGAATTGAGGTTCGTGCCATCGCGGGCGGCTACCGCATGGCAACCAAGCCCGAGCACCACGAAGTGGTGCGCGCTTTCGCGCGCAGCCTTATTCCTCCCGTGCGGCTTTCCTTTCCGGCGCTCGAAACCCTTGCCGTTATCGCCTACAAGCAGCCCGTAACAGTTCCGGAGATCAGCGAAATCCGCGGCGTGGATTCCAGCGGCGTTATCGGTACGCTGCTCGACCGCAAGCTCATTACCACCGCGGGACGAAAGCAGGTAATCGGACGCCCAATTTTGTACAAAACCACACGCGAGTTCCTGATGCGCTTCGGGCTGAAAGACCTGAGTGAACTGCCCAGCGTGGAGGAATTCGAGAAGTTGATGAGCGAAGCCGCGCAACAGGAACTGCTGCCGCCCCACAGCCCAGCACCCGCCGGTTCTGACATTGACGCAGCTCGGCCTGCCGCGCCCTCCGAGGAGCATTGTGCCGCCCCGGCCGCTTCTGCCGCGTCTGATTGAGTCATGGCGCAGGAGCGTTTGCAGAAAATTGTTGCGGCCGCCGGCATCGCCTCACGGCGCAAAGCCGAGGCTCTCATTACGGGCGGCCGGGTTACGGTGAACGGCCAGCCCGTTACCCAGCTCGGTGCCAAAGCTGACCCGATTCGCGATCGAATCACAGTCAATGGACATGCCCTCCGCAAGTCTACGGAGCGCCTCTATTACATGCTGAATAAGCCCAAGGGGTATGTGAGTACTACCAGCGATCCTGAAGGGCGGCGAACCGTCCTCGACCTGGTGCACCCGCTTCTTACCTCGGGAGCGCGGCTTTATCCCATCGGTCGTCTGGACTTTCATAGTGAAGGCTTGCTCCTGCTGACGAATGACGGGGAATTCGCGCAAGCCATGACGCATGCTTCCCACCACGTGCCTCGAACTTATCTAGTCAAAGTAAGCGGCAGGCCGGCGCCTGACGCTCTTGACCGGCTCCGTTCCGGAATCTCCATTGCCGATCAACCCAGCCGGAATGCCCCGCGAGGCCGTGCGCGCACCAGAATTGTACGAACCGCTCCCGCCCGCATAGAGCTCGTGCGTGATGCCCCCAATCCATGGTTTGAAGTCAGCCTGATCGAAGGGCGCAATCGCCAGATCCGCCGCATGTTCGAACGGATTGGCCACTTCGTGGAGAAGATCAAGCGCGTGCGGTTTGGCACGCTGGCACTGGACATCGAGCCCGGCCGCTTCCGGCCCCTGACCCGTGCTGAAGTGCGCACCCTGCGCGCCATGGCGACATAATTCGTTTTTGCCGTTTGCCTTTTGCCTTTTGCCATTGCCTTAGGTACAAATTCGCTGTGAGCTTCCAAGAGCTTGTGCCTGAGCATCTGCGAGGGCTTGGCCCTTACGCCGCGGGCAAGTCTGTGAAACGCGCGCAGGCAGAATCGGGAATTGAGTGCGTCAAACTGGCTTCAAATGAGAATCCATTCGGCCCTTCACCCGCCGCCATGGAGGCAATCCGCGCCGGCGCGGATCAGGTGAATTTTTATCCCGATAATGATGAGTCGGCGCTGGTGACGGCGCTGGCTGCAAAGCACGAACTCGCACGCGACCAGATTCTCGTTACCGCCGGCTCGACATCGTTCCTCGATGTGATTTGCCGCACCCTTCTCGGTCCCGGCCTGAATGCCGTCACCAGCTCCCGGTCGTTTATTCAGTATCCGCTGCTTACCCGTGCCGCCGGCGGACATTTGGTCGAAGCCCCGATGCAGGATGACCGATTTGATCTGCAAGCCGTCCTGAGGGCGATTACCCCGGCAACACGCGTCGTCTTTGTCGCCAATCCGAACAATCCTACCGGCACGCTGCTGCAGCCCGGGGAAATTGACCTGTTCCTTGAGCGCGTTCCGCGCAACCTGCTGGTTGTGCTCGATGAAGCGTACGCCGATTTCGCTGCCGGATTCGCCGGGCCGCGTAACCTCGAATATTCGCACTCGGAGCGCTATGTGCGTGAAGGCCGCCAGGTGCTGGTTCTGCGGACTTTTTCCAAGGCACATGGCCTCGCTGGCCTGCGAGTCGGGTACGGGTTTGGCTCCGCCGAGGTCATATCGGTGTTTGCTCGTGTTCGAACCATCTTCTCGGTTTCCGGATTGGCCGAAGCGGCTGCGCTGGCTGCGTTAAGCGACCACACCCACATCAGCCGCGTACTGCACAATAACGCGCAGGGGGCCGAATGGCTGCTGCGCGAGTTGCAGGCGCTTGGGCTGCGCGCGCTGCCCACGTGGGCAAATTTCGTGTACTTCGATGTTCCCGAACCGGCTCGAGAACTGGCCGATCGGCTGCAATTGGAGGGCGTAATCGTCCGCCCGCTCACCGCCTGGGGCGCTCCCAGCTCCATTCGAGTTTCTATCGGAACCCCGGAACAGAACGAGCTCTTCATCCGCGCCTTACAGCGCTGCCTGGCGGCAGTTTCGGCCCACTAATCAGTTCGGAGCGCTTCGGTTCTCAGACCACCGTCAGCTCCCGAACGAGTACTGCCCTCCTCAGCCCCAGTGGAGAAGGCTGGGGGGCTGAGAGCTTCCCCGGAAAGCACTACAATGAAGGTTTTGTTCGGAGGACTCGTGATACCCAGGATGCCGGCTGTTCTTCTGATGATAAGTGTTGCCGCTCAGGCTCAGGCGCCGGCAAGCGCCCCATCCAACCCTGCCGGCTCCCGCAGTTCGCTGGTAAAGCGAGTTGGCAATACCGGTTTCGTGCAGCTTCACGCGCCCAGTTTTCAGCCTCTGAGCCCGCGCGAAAAGCAACTTGCGTATTGGCTGGTGCAGGCCTCCATCGCCATTGATCCCGTCATCTATGACCAGCTCTCGCGATTTGGCGTGAGGCAAAAGCGCCTGCTTGAGGAAATCGCGGCGCACCCCCGTGGCATGGATCCCGCAGTGCTGCATAAGATTACGGATTACGCGCTGCTCTTCTGGGCCAACCGCGGCAACCACAACGAGAACACATCGCAAAAGTTCGTGCCTGAATTTACCGCCGATGAGCTTCGCGCGGCCGCTCTACAGGCGGCAAAGAACGGGGCTTTTGTTGCAGGCTACGCAGACCTGCCGCCGCTTTCCGATGGTGAGGCGCTCACGCGCGAACTCAACGAGCTTGCCCCTGCATTTTTTGACCCGAACTTCGAGCCCATGACTACGGCCAAGAGCCCGAAAGGCGACCAGGACATCATTCAGGCCAGCTCGAATACCTTTTATGAAGGCGTTACACGCGCTGAACTGGCCAATTTCCATGATGAGCACGCATTAAACTCCCGGGTGGTGAAAACGCCTGATGGGGCGCTCGTGGAACAGGTTTACCGCGCCGGCACACCCGATGGCAGGATTCCGCCCGGCCTTTACTCCACTTTTCTCAAAATGGCGATTGAAAAACTCGAGCGAGCGCGGAAGTTTGCCGATCCTGATCAGGCGCAGGTTATCGCTGACCTCATTCGTTATTACGAAACCGGCGACTTCAGTGACTGGTTAAAGTTCGATGAAGACTGGGTGCAGAACAACGCAACCGTTGACTTCGCGAATGGCTTTATCGAGATTTATCGCGATGCCCGCGGGGCCAAGGGCAGCTCCCAAAGCTTCGTGACTGTCACCGATAAGCCCGTTACAACGGCTATGACGCGGCTTGCGCAAAACGCCGAGTACTTCGAGCAGAAAGCCCCATGGAACACAGCGTACAAGAAGACTGCGTTCAAACCGCCTCTCGTCAAAGCCGTTGAGACGCTGATCGAGACGGGCGACTTTCATGTGACTACGGTAGGCGATAACTTGCCGAACGAAAATCAGATCCACGAGAAGTTCGGGACCAAGAATTTCCTGTTCACCGGCAGCGATCGCGCCCTTACGGCAGCTTCCGGGCACAAGGTTCTGGAGGAATTCGGCGCCGACGCCACCGTCATTGCCCGGGCCCGCAAATACGGTGAGAAGGCCGGTTCGCTCATGACTGCCATGCACGAGGTTATCGGCCACGGCTCGGGCAAGCTCAGCTCCCGCATCGCTGCGACCGGGGCCGAGAGCTACCTGAAAGAGTACTTCTCCACTCTTGAAGAGGGCCGCGCCGACCTGATGGCGCTTTGGAACGCATGGGATCCCAGGCTCAAAGACCTCGGTCTGGTACAGGATCAGGAGGAAGTCGCGAAGGCCATGTACGATTCGGCCGCCCTCACGACGCTCACCCAACTGCGCCGTATCCCGCGCGGCGACACCATTGAGGAAGACCATCAGCGCGACCGCCAGCTCATTGCCCGTTATATCCAGGACAGCGTTCCCGGTTCCATTACGCAATTTGACCGCGACGGCAAGACCTACATCAAAGTGCAGGATTACCAAAAAATGAAGCAGGGCGTTGGTATGCTGCTGAGCGAATTGATGCGAATCAAGGCCGAAGGCGATTATGACGGAATCAAGTCGCTGGTCGATCGGTATGGCGTGCACTTCGATCCCGCGCTGCGCGACCAGGTTGTCGCGCGTTTTAAGAAGTTGAGCCTGCCAACTTATTGGGCCGGCGTAAATCCCGAACTGGATGCGGCGCAAGCAGGCATCTCGGTGCGCGACACCGGTGACCCGGTCCGCCAGTACCTCCTATACGGAAGCATGTATTGCACGGATGTCAAAGTTCCCGGAGCGCCGCAGGGGCCGGGCCGGGGGCGCCGCAAGCCGCAGTGAGCCGCTCACCTGCGGGGGGGAAGGATTAATTGAAGCGGTGCGCCCGGGGGGAAGTGCTTAAATTCGCCAGTTTGCGGTGGGCCGAACGGGACGACCAGAAGCGCGCCCTGCTGCCGCGGCTGACCGCTGCCGCCGCGTGCCTATTCTGCGTGTTCAGTCAGGTGGCACCACCTCCGCTCCCCTCCCCTCCGCGACCGCACTCCCCTCCTCCCCCTGGCCAGGTTTCCTGCTTTGGCTTCTTGGGCTCAGGCGACGTTTTTATCGAGTGCGGCCTAGACGTGAAGCAGCTCACGCACGATGGCGACGTGCTGCATTGGGCGATACACGACGACGGTACGCTTTCAGTTATTCGTAAGATTGGTGTCGGTAAGAGTCGCCTCTCCGTCCAGCACAGATCTGCAGACCTCGCCGGGTTAGAGCCACCGTTTAAGTCGTTGGAGCTTGCCGGGAAGGCAGAGCTTTACTACACCTGCGGTGCGTTGCTGTTAACCCGCGTCGATGAAGAGGAGGTGAGTAGGGTCATTTACGGTCGCGCATTGCACTCGTCCCCCGCCAACGGGGACCTGAGGTGCTCGGACGACGGTACTGTTGAGGCTTGGACCTCAAGAGGCCCTACTCTGGGCGGCGACGTGCTTTTCCTGTCGACATTCAGCCCCTCGCAGCCAATTGCAACCAATGTTCGCGCTTTTGCCGTTAGCGCCGATGGATCACTCCTGATCCTTTCCGACGGTACTCGCACCTGCATCACCAAGACAAGGCAGGGTCTGGCATGGAAATGCCTGTTTGTCGGCGCGGAGGAAGTGGCGATCGGGAACCCATCGGCCTTATTCCCAGCCGGAGTGGCACTCGTCACAGAGGAAACAGGCCAGAACTGCACTGGCCCGGGTGTGGCCTTTGGATATCCTTGTCCCGCTATTTTCGAGTGGGACTTACGCGATGACCGCGAGCAACTCATCCGGTTCAACTCTTCTGAACCGCAGGTACTCGGCCCGCAATTTGCCAAGCGGGGGCGTCGGTAACGGGGACCGGGAAAAAGCTGGCCGCCCCGCACAGGTCCCTAAAGGTCCAAGCCGCGGTCGCCGGTCATCTGCGACCTGGCTTAACTAGGGCCTCCGGCGCAAACCGCCGCGACCTACGAGCGCCCTGATACTATTTTGAGTTGGTTCGGACGGCACGCCTGAGCACGCAAGCTTCTTCCCGCCTGGCACTGATCGTGCGCGCGCTGCGGCATCGTAACTTCCAGCTTTTTTTTGGCGGACAGCTCATCTCCCTGATCGGCACGTGGATGCAGAACGTGGCGCAGGCCTGGCTGGTTTATCGCCTGACCGGCTCCTCGCTGCAGCTTGGCGCCATCGGCTTTGCCGGCCAGATTCCCGTGTTCATTCTGTCGCCTATTGGCGGCGCAGTGGCTGATCGCTACAACCGCCACCGAATCGTAATCGCCACGCAGACGGCTTCTATGCTCCTGGCCTTTGCGCTCGCCGGGCTTACGCTCACCGGCCGCGTGCACATCTGGCACGTTTATGTTCTTGCCGGCCTGCTCGGGGTGGTAAACGCATTCGATATTCCGGCACGTCAGGCTTTCATTGTCGAAATGGTGACGAAAGAAGACCTGATGAATGCCATCGCTTTGAATTCTTCCATGTTCAACGGAGCGCGTGTAGTCGGCCCCGCCATCGCCGGAATTCTGGTTGCTTCCATCGGCGAGGGATGGTGCTTCTTTGCCAATGCCGTCAGCTACATCGCCGTAATCATCGGTCTCGGGCTGATGCGTGTACGGCGAAGGGTGGTGCCGCCCTCCGGAACCGCAGTCGAAGAAATCATCGAGGGCTTCCGCTTCGTGCGTGAAACCCAGCCGATTCGCGCCCTGCTGCTCCTTATCGGTCTGGTCAGCCTGACCGCCATGCCCTATGCCGTCCTGATGCCGATTTTCGCCGATCGCATCCTGCATAGCGGAGCAAAAGGCCTCGGCTACCTGATGGTCGCGAGCGGCGTAGGCGCGCTAGGCGGAGCGTTGACGCTGGCCGCCCGCACGGGCGTGAGCGGCCTCGGCAATTGGGTCATGGTGGCGACCGGCGGCGTTGGAGCACGCCTGATTGCGTTTGGTTTTTCGCGTTCTCTCTGGCTCTCGGCG
>JAFAIN010000185.1 GCA_019236695.1 Acidobacteriota bacterium
AACAGCTTCCCGCGACATACAGCGTGTTCCCGCTGGGATCAAGCAGCCCGAAGGTCGCGCCGGGAAGGCTGACCGAGGCGCCGGGCGTCATGGTTGCGATATCGAGAACGGTTACGCTCGCCGCCGTGCCGCCGCACTCGAAGCCGCAGTTCAGGATGAACGCCTTGGAATCGTCATTGGTAAAAACGCCGTACACGGGGCGATCAAAGCCGGTGATCGCCGGTTGCACCACGTTTTTGGGATTACCGTTGCTGTCTTTGCTGGTGTCGATAAACGTAACTGAATTGGAATCGTCGCTGAAGGCCAGCAGCACGTTGCCGTTGTGGCTCATCACCAGCGTGCGCACCGTGGGCACGGCAATATTGTTCTTAACTGTGTAAGTAGAGGCGTAATCGAAGACGCTGATGGTTCCGGCATTGCGAATCGCGGCATAAGCGGTGGCATTGTCGCTCCAGGCCACCACGCTGGAAGGAACATCGGCGAACACGGTGTTTCCCGCAACCCCTCCCAGGGTGTTATCGATGCTGTAGGCGTTGCGGGTGGACGAATCGAGCACGAGCGTGTGCTTTTTATCGGGCGAGAGCAGCATGGCGCCCGGAGCGCCCCCGGTGCTGATGAAGGTTTGCGACTGATCGTTCTGGCCGCTGACGATGTTGATTTCTCCGCTCGGCAGCCCGGAGGAGATCAACTGATTCGAGATGAAAACGCGATCCTTAACAGTGGTAGGAGTTGGTGCGGTGTAACTGGAGCCGCAACCGGCCAGCACAGCGAAGCCAGTGAGCGAAGCAAGCCCGGCAGAAACACGAAAGCGCAGGAGCGTTGTAGGAGAGAATGAAAACATCAGTATTGGATTTTCGATTATAGCAGCCGGTTGCGGCTATCCTGTCGTCCTCCCGCGCTGCCGTCTCTGACCCGGATCGCAACTTCCCGCTGTTTTCGGAGTTTAGACTGAATGGATGTTCCCCTCCTCTGTTTCCGCTCGAGAGCCGCTGCGCTCTGAAAGCACTGGCGCGTTCAGCGAGTTCGTGAACCCGCAATGGGTAAAGCTGCTGAATCTGTTGCAGATGAACGTCAGCTATACGCGCTGCTCGGGTGCGGAACTGCATACCTCAGACGGCAGGTGCATTCTCGATTTCCTTTCCGGATACTGCGTTCACAATCCCGGCCACAATCATCCCGGAATTGTGGCGGCGCTTCAGTCTGAACTGCAGCGCTCCGGGCCGGCCATGCTGCAGAGCCACGTTCCAGAAATGGCCGGCGAACTCGCCGCGGAACTCTGCCGCCGCGCCGGCGGCCGGCTCGGCAAGGTATTTTTCTGCAGTTCGGGAAGCGAAGGCGTTGAAGCAAGTATCAAATTTGCGCGCGCTCACACACGGCGAACCGGCCTGGTGTATTGCTCGGGGGGCTTCCACGGCCTTACGTGCGGCGCTCTCTCGCTCATGGGGCACGACTTCTGGCGCAAAGGCTTTGGACCCATGCTGCAACATTGCCGCGAAATCGCGTTCAATGATCTCGCAGCGCTTGAGGACTGCCTGGCTTCGCGGCAAATGGCCGGCTTTATTGTGGAACCCGTGCAGGGCGAAGCCGGCGTCGTAATTCCCTCGCCGGATTACCTGGAGCAGGCCGGCGCACTCTGCCGCAAATACGGAACGTTGTTCATCCTGGATGAAGTGCAAACCGGCCTGGGCCGAACGGGCGCATTCCTGGCCGCTCACCAATTCGCAGCCGATCCGGATATGGTTGTGCTTGCTAAAGCTCTAAGCGGCGGCTTGATTCCAAGCGGCGCGGTGTTGATGACGAACGCGGTGCATCATTCCGTGTACGGCTCGCTGAACCGCGCGCTGGTTCACACCTCAACATACAGCGAGAACTCGCTGGCAATGCGGGCCGGCCTGGCTACGCTCGAAGTGCTTGACCGGGAGCGCCTGGCTGTCCGCGCCGAATCGCTCGGCAGCGATCTCCGGCGGCGGCTGGCGGCAGCCCTTTCGGGCTATGAGATGGTTCGCGAGGTAAGAGGCCTCGGCCTGATGTGCGCCGTGGAGTTTTCCTCCCCCCGGCAATTGCGGCTTCGCATTCCGTTTGCGTCATTTGGAAAAATCCATCCCGCGATGTTTGGCCTGATGGTGGTCATGCGGATGTTCCAGCGCGACGTACTCACCCAGGTCTGCGGAAACAACTTTATGGTCCTGAAAGTTGCGCCGCCGCTGGTGGTCACGGATGAGCAGATCGAACGCTTCGTCAGCGCGCTGCAGGCCGTTATGGAAGCAGTCCATGCCGGAGGCGCCTTCTGGTCCGATGCGCTGAAGCTGGCGCAACGCGCGCTGGCCGCCTGAAATTTCCTCACGAGGTTGATGGGTGCGAGAAACGGATGTATTGATTGTTGGTGGGGGCCCGGCGGGCCTTGGAGCCGCCATTGCGGCACGGCAGAACGGCCTGCGGGTGCTGGTTGCCGATTCCGGCCTGCCGCCGATCGACAAGGCTTGCGGCGAAGGGCTGATGCCCGACAGCCTCGCGGCACTCAGCGCGCTGGGAGTCGATCTTTCGGAATACGAAACCGGCCGCTTTCTCGGCATCCGGTTTCACCACAACGGCGCGACCATCGAGGCTGAGTTTCCCCGCGGTGAAGGGCTCGGGATTCGGCGGCTGCTATTGCATCAGGCGCTCGTGACGCGAGTTGAAGAGACCGGCGCGGAGTGCGCGTGGGGCGTTCGCGTTTCCCGCTTCGCGCCCGGCGCGGCTTTGGTGCAGGGAGAGTGGGTGCACTATCGGTGGCTGGTCGGCGCCGATGGCAACGAATCGCGAGTTCGTAGATGGGCGGGCCTTGATGGCGGGCGGCGCGCCTCCAAACGGCTCGGCCTGCGCCAGCACTTTGGCGTGCAGCCGTGGAGCCCTTACGTTGAGATTTACTGGGCCGAACACGCGCAGGCGTATGTCACTCCTGTCAGCGCGCATGAGGTGTGTGTAGCCGTGATATCACGCGATCGGGAGCGATCATTCGATCTGACGCTCTTTCCCGAACTCGCCTCCAGGTTGGGCGGTTATTCGCCAACTACCCCGGTGCGGGGCGCGCTGACCTGGTCGAGGCGCCTGACGCATGTTGCGCGCGGGAATGTCGCTCTGATCGGCGAAGCGTCAGGTTCTGTGGACGCCATTACCGGGGAAGGCCTGGCGATCGGGTTCCGCCAGGCGGCCGCATTAGGGAAAGCCCTCGCCTGTTCGGACCTCCGAGGTTATGAAGTCGCGCACCGCAGGATCATGGCTCGGCCAACCTTCAGCAGCAAAGCCATGCTCCTGATGGATCGCTACCCCTGGGCGCGGCGGCGGGTTTTTGCCGCCTGCCATTCGCATCGCGACCTCTTCCGGCGCATGCTGGCCCTGCATGTTGGCGACGAAAGCCTGTTAGCTCTAAACAGAAATGGAATTCTGGGAGTTTCTGCAGAGTTGTTGCTCGCTTAAGCAGTGAAGAAGCCGGTAATTAACATAGGAGTACTGCAAATGAGCATTCTTCGCCGGTTCGCGATCAGCGCCGCTATGCTCATCGCATTCTGTGCTCCCGGAAGTGCCGCAACTCGAACCTTTACGGTTGACGCGGCAGCCAGCAGTGTCGCTTTCACCCTGGGAGACGTCCTGCATACGGTTCGCGGCACCTTTCAGCTGAAAAGCGGAGCCATAACGTTTGATGATGCCACCGGCCATGCCAGCGGAGAGATGGTTGTAGAGGCGGCCAGCGGCGAGAGCGGAAGCAAGGCGCGCGATCGCAAGATGAAGCGGGAAATTCTGGAAACCGACAGGTTTCCGGAGATCATCTTGAAAGTCAGCAGGATCGAAGGCACTGTTTCGATCAGCGGGAAATCATCCGTGCAGCTAACCGGCACGATGTCGCTGCATGGCGGAGATCATGCAATCACCGTGACGGTCCCGGTCAGCGTGGCCGGCCTCACCGCAACGGCCGACGTTGCCTTCCCTGTTCCCTATGTGAAATGGGGTTTGAAGAATCCGAGTACGCTATTCCTTCGCGTGAGCGACACTGTAAGTATCGTGGTCCATGCGGTCGGGCGGATCTCGACCGCTCCTCCTGTTCAGTGAAACCATTGTCGCCTGAATCATGGGCGGTAATTGCTGCCTCTCCGGCACTGTTCCGAAATGGAACAGAACGCGGATTCTTCTCGGGAATGTGGTAGGCGCCTTCCGGGCGGATGCTCAGGCGGGCGTCCTCCAGACCGGGGGACCGGGCTCGATATCATCGGTACTTGCGGCGGCACTCTCAGTCTTTTCCCCGTTTGCCGCCTCTCAATTTTTTCCGCCCTCCTGTATTCTGAACAGATATCCGGAGCCGTTTCCCTGTATGGCATTCGACCTTGTTTCCCGCCTGAAGAAGGCGCCTCTGCTGTGCGATGGCGCCATGGGCACGCTGCTGTATTCAAAAGGCGTATTCATTACGCGCTGCTACGACGAGCTCAACCTCTCGAATCCCGAGATTGTCCGCGAAATTCATCACGAGTACGCCCGGGCGGGCGCCGATATCGTGGAAACCAACACGTTTGGCGGCAACTCATTTCGCCTGGCGAGGCATGGCTTCGCCGGGCACGTGCGCGAGATCAACACGGCGGGGGGGCGGCTCGCCCGGGAGGCTACGAAGAGCTTCGGAACGTGGGTGGCGGGCTCGGTTGGTCCGCTGGGTGTTCGCATCGAGCCGCTGGGCAAAATCTCGCTGGAAGAGGCGCGCGCATCGTTTCGCGAGCAGATTGAGGCTCTTCGCGAGGGAGGGGTTGACCTGCTGATCCTGGAGACCATGGGATACCTGGAAGAGCTTCATCAGGCCATCCAGGCGGCGCGGGAGGTGGATGCCGCGCTGCCGCTGATTGCCCAGGTCACGATTGACGAAGACGGCAACTGCCTGGATGGAGCCAGCCCTGAGACCTTTGCGGCGAAGCTGGATGCGTGGGGCGCTGACGTCATTGGGTGCAACTGCAGCGTTGGACCGGTGGCGATGCTGGAAGCCATTGAACGCGTGAGGCGGGTGACGGAGCGGCCGCTTGCTGCGCAGCCGAACGCCGGCATGCCGCGCTCGGTGGAAGGCCGGAACATTTATCTCTGCTCTCCGGAGTACATGGCCAGCTACGCCAGAAAATTCATCCGTGCCGGAGTACAGGTGGTCGGCGGATGCTGCGGCACCACTCCGGAGCACATCAAGGCGATGAGGTCGGCCCTGCGGGCTGGCGAGGCGAAGAACAGGTCGGTGGCCGAACCGGCTGCCCGGCCGCGGGTGGAAGCCGCGGTTTCGGCGCCGCCGCTGGGGGAACGATCGCACATTGGAGCGAAGCTCGTTCGCGGCGAATTCGTGACCATGGTGGAGATTGTCCCGCCCAAGGGCACCGATGCAGCCAGAGAAATTGAGGGCGCGCGGTTCCTGAAATCCTGCGGCGTGGATGCCATCAACATTCCCGACAGCCCGCGCGCCTCGGCCCGTATGAGCAACCAGGCGTTGTCACTGCTCATTCAGCAGCAGGTGGGCATCGAAGCCGTGTTGCATTACACCTGCCGCGATCGCAACGTCCTGGGCATCCAGTCTGATCTGCTGGGAGCGGGGGCCGTAGGCATTCGCAACCTGATCTGCATCACGGGCGATCCGCCCAAGCTCGGCAACTATCCGGACGCCACCGCCGTGTTTGATGTGGATGCTATCGGGCTCGTCAATATTGTCAACGCCCTGAACTGCGGCCTCGATATCGGCGGAAATCCCATCGGCAGCGCCACCGCATTCGTCATTGGAGTGGGCGCCAATCCGGGCCTGCCCAATATCGACGAGGAGATTCACCGATTCGAATACAAGGTAGGGGCCGGCGCCGAATATGCGGTTACGCAGCCGGTGTTTGATCTTGGGCTGCTCGACCGTTTCCTGCGCCGCATTGAGCATTGCCGTATCCCGGTGATTGCCGGCATCTGGCCCCTGACCAGCGCGCGAAACGCCGAATTCATGAAGAATGAGTTGCGGGTGTCAATCCCCGACGCGGTTCTCGTCCGCATGGCACGAGCCACAACCGCCGAAGCGGCGCGCGCCGAAGGCATCGCCATCGCCCGCGAAATGCTGAGCCAGTTGCGTGACGTGGTGCAGGGAGCACAGATCAGCGCACCTTTTGGCCGCTACTCAAGCGCTACTGATGTGCTTGAAGTTCTTGGAGAAAGTCGAAGAGCCAACGCGGGTTAA
>JAFAIN010000297.1 GCA_019236695.1 Acidobacteriota bacterium
GGCGCAACTCGCGGGCGTAATTGGCCATGAGATGGGCCACACGTACATGCAGCACGCAGCGGCCCAGGCCACCAAGGAAGGCTACGCGCAGGTAGGACTGGGAATTCTGGGCGCCATCCTCGGCGGGGGCGTAGCCGGCGCCCTGGGGCGCACCGCCATCAGCATTGGAGCGGGCGCTTATTTCCTGAAGTACTCGCGGCAGGATGAATCGGAAGCCGACCATGTGGGCGCGTTGCTCATGTATGAAGCGGGGTACAATCCGCAGGCGCTTGCCGAATTTTTCCGCAAGCTGGAGCAGGAAGGCGGCAGCCGCGGCCCGCAGTTTCTCAGCGATCATCCTGATCCCGGCAACCGCGCCCAGGCCATCGCCGCCATCATTCGCCAGTTGCCGCCCCGGCAATACGTCACCGGCAACACGCCGCAATTCCAGCAGGTTCATGACCTGGCGATCGGCCGCCGCCCGGTAAGCGAGCAGCAGGCCTCGAAGCAGCGGGGCAGGGATCAGGGGAACGACGACGGCTCCGGCGGCAGCCCGCAGCTCCCTCCCGACCGCGACCCCATGCCCAGCGGCGGCTGGCGCACGCTCGACCACAGCGCTTTTCGCCTGCAATACCCTGACAATTGGCAGATTGTTTCCGGCAACGAAACTTCCGACGTAACTATCGCTCCGCCCAACGGGCTTTCGCAGAATGCAATCGCCTATGGCGCCATCGTGCGTGAGTTCGAGCCCGAATCGGATTCCATTGATTCCGCCATGCATGAGCTCGAAGACCAGATTCGCCAGGCCAACCCGAACCTGCGCATCATCGGCCACGATGAGCCCATCACCGTAAACGGCCTGCAGGGACGGTCAGTCGATATGACCGGCACATCGCCGCTGGATGATACGGATGGGCACCCGCTGCGCGAGCGCGACTGGCTTGTCATGGTGCCGTGGCAGCCCGGCCGCGACATCTATATGGTGTTTGTCGCCCCCGACCGCGATTTCGACCGCATGCGGCCAGCCTTTGAGCAGATGGTAAGGAGCTTCCGGCTGAGGCAGTAATACAGAGACGGGCGCCGAGGCTCTCAGTTCCTCATGCATGACATGCATGCTAAGGGCCGTAGGCGCGACCCAACGTTGCCTCACCCGAACACAAACCGTTCATCGAAGGCGATGCCGTGCCGCCGCAACAGCTCGCGAAACTCATCCTCGAACGAGATCTTTTTGTGATGCTCTTCCTGGGTGAGGATGTATTGGCGCACGCGGTTCAGGCTGGATTTGCTCACGCTGAAGGCGCCGTACCCGGCCTGCCAGTCAAACAAAGGGACGCCATTGTCGTGCATCCAGCCCGAGGAGACAGACTTGATTGAATTGATTGCGTCGGCCAGCCGAAGTGTGGCGGGGCAACGAGATCAGCGCACGCGCGTGGTCATGATGGCCGCCGACCACGTGAACCACGAGCTTGTGATTGCGGCCACGCCGGCCATGTAGGCCCAGAGCCCCGTAATGTCGCACTCCTATATCGCCAACCACCTGCATCTCGTGTTCAGCACGCACGACCGGCGCAAGCTCATTTCCCCGGAAATGCGACCCGGCGGGGCATTGTACCCGGAGGCGGGGGTTTGGGTCGCGCCTACGGCGCTTGGGATGGGTTCGCGACCGTTACCCAGCGCTTCCGCACTGGGCTAAATGTGGTCCGCGCCTACGGCGCTCGTTTGCGCGGCCATGCCGCGCGCGCAGTTCGAGCGCCGTTCAGGCGCGGGTATTAGTGCGCCGTTAGGCGGGGGTGGTCCCAAGCGCCGTAGGCGCGACCCCGCAATAGCCAAGCGGGGAAGATGATCCACAATAAGTGCCTCCGCTGTGAGTAAGGCGGCTCAGCTCTTCTTTAATTCAACCAGCACCTGGCGCGCGACTTCTTTCAAAGTTTCGAATACGCCACGGCCCTCGGATGCAATCGCTTCGAAGACCTGCTCGTTGCGGCGCACCAGTTGGCGTTTCAGCTCCGGTGCCGGCAGCGCATTGGGCAGGTCGCGCTTGTTCAGTTGCAGCACGTAGGGAATGCTTTCGAAATCGTAGCCGTGCTCGCCGAGGTTGGCCCTGAGGTTTTCAACGGCTTCCAGGTTGGCGTCCATGCGCTCACGCTGCGAGTCAGCCACCATCACCACGCCGTCAACCCCGCGCAGAATCAGTTTTCGGCTGGCATCGTAGAACACCTGGCCGGGAACGGTGTAGAGATGGAAGCGGGTGCGGAAGCCGCGCACGGTTCCAAAATCCAGCGGAAGGAAATCGAAGAAGAGGGTGCGCTCGGTTTCCGTGGCCAGCGAGATCAT
>JAFAIN010000257.1 GCA_019236695.1 Acidobacteriota bacterium
CCTCAACGGAACCCACGATATCGTCAATCACCTGATCAGCCGTAACGCCTTCCAGGTCAGCTTCCGCCTTGAGCACAAGGCGATGCCGCAGCAGCGGATGGGCAACTTGTTTGACGTCATCGGGAAGCAAGTAGTCGCGGTCATTCATAGCGGCGCTCGCTTTACCGACCTGCAGCAGGGCAATGGCGGCACGAGGGCTCGCGCCAAGTGAAACCGATGGCCAGTCACGGCTCCGGCGTACGATCTGCGTAATGTAGCCGAACAGAGCGGGCTCGACTTTGACCGCCCGCACCTCTGCGCGCGCCCGACCGAGCAGGGAGGAATCCACGGCCGCCAGTTCCATCTGATCGAACTCATGCGCGTCAAAGCCCTGATGAGTGTTGGCCAGCAGGCGCGCCTCTTCCTCGGCGGCGGGGTACGGCACCTTGATTTTCAGCAGAAAGCGGTCGAGCTGAGCTTCCGGCAGAGGGTATGTGCCTTCAAATTCAATGGGATTCTGCGTGGCAAACACTGTGAAAAAACTGGAAAGCGGGTGGCGCACACCGTCCAGCGTGGCCTGTCGTTCCTCCATCGCCTCCAACAGGGCTGCCTGCGTGCGCGGCGGCATGCGGTTAATTTCGTCGGCCAGGAGAATATCCGTAAACACCGGCCCCCGGCGCAGCACAAAAGTATTGGTCGAAAGATTCAGGATATTGACGCCAAGAATGTCGGCCGGCATGAGGTCGCTGGTGCACTGCACCCTGTGGAATGAAAGCGTGAGCAGCCGAGCGCAGGTCTTGCTGATCAGCGTCTTCGCAATACCCGGCACGCCTTCGAGCAGCGCATGGCCGCCGCAGAGCAGAGCAAGCAGGCACTGGTCAATGACTTCCTTCTGGCCAACAATCACCTTCTGAGCTTCAGCCCGGAAATGCGCCACAAAATCAATCGTGCTTTGAATGGTTTCCTGCATCAGGAGTTCCCTCCGAATCGCCGGGGCGCGGTATCTTGAGGTGCGACGCAAAACGCTGTAAAGCCCGGGTGAGGCGCAGGGCGGTCGCGCGCTCCAGACGGACATTGCCGGGCGCCGCTTCGCATTCCTGCAGAATGCGCACGAAGTCCTGGTCGTGGAAGCGGAAGCGCGAGCTCAGCGCCGCCTTGAGCTGTTCGGCGGGCATGCCGGGCCGGACCCCCAGACTGCGTGAGGCCAGAATGCGGAACCGTTCCAACCCAACCTGCACCGCAACATCGCCGGCGTTAGCGCGCCGGTACAAGCCCCCAAGCGTTTCCGCATACTCCAGAGGGCTAAGGCGGGAAGGCTCAAGAGGTTCATAGATGGGACCGGAACGCCGCGAGAATGTCAGAACGGCGGCGGCCAGCAGGATGCCGCATTGCAACAACGCAAACGGCAACGGCGTATTCCCGAGCACATGACCTACACCATGTTGCAACCCGTGGAAGTATTCATCCCACAGCACGTCGCGGCCGGGCTCGCCAATTGAGCTCAGCAGCAACTCCACGCTGCCGTCGTAACGCAGGCCGGCATTGGTCAGCGGGGTGGAACCGGCCCACCAAACCACTTCGCCTTGTCCCTGCCGCCAGCGCACAACGACCGCGCCCCGGTCATCTCCGTACATGCCGATCGCGCCCGCAGCGGGTTGGCCGGTAAAGAAATGGTACGGCGCCATAGTGATCCGCGGTGCAGCCTGCGCCATCGCGCCCGGAACCATAGCCGGGAACTGTTTAATGGCCGCTTCCAACTGCCCGGGACGGATCGGCGCATCCTTGAACATCCACATGGCAGGTATTCCAACGGCAAGGACCCGCCCTCCGCGGTTCACGAACTCGGCAACGTCGTGCCGCTCGGCTTCGCCTGGCTGATCGGTTGGAATGGCCAAAATGAGCGTGGCAGCGGTCGCATTTTCCGGCAATTCCTGTGGAGGGCGAGTCCAACGAGAAACCCTGTAGCCTAGGGACCCCAACAACAGGAATGCGGCCTTTGCTCCTCCTGAAGAAGCCGAGTAGCTCGAAGGAACCTCGGTCTCGGCAGATTGATCATTGGGCAGCAGCAACGCCAGTCCGACCAGCAGGACCAGCATAGCGAGCGCGCCGAGCGCCATCCTGCGGTCACGAGGATCAACGTTTAGCGGCATCCCAGAGCCTCCAGGTGGGCCAATATGCGCGCAAACTCCGCGGGCCCTGAAGGTCGCTGCGCGTACCACGCCCGCTCGAATTCCGCCGTCATGGCGTTAACCGTGGCTCGTTCGGTCGAATGATCCGGAATAAGGCTGAGGTACTCGCGCGGAGTGCGCGCCCGGTCAGGGCGCCAGCGCCCGGCACCCTCCAGGAACGAAATGCCCGCCCAATAAGCAAGATGGATTCCTTCTCGCCAGCGATTTTCACCGGCCATGGCGCTCGCCTCCCTCAACCACTCAGACCAATGGCGGGCCGATGGCGGCGGCACGGCAAGAGTCAACTGAACCTCAGCAGGCTTGCTCGGGAGCATCCGCCAGATCCAACCTGCGAATGCGAGCAGGATGACGGCCGCAATACCGTAAATGACATACTCGAGGTGCAGCCACGGCGCCACCCTGCGGAACACACGGCCCAGCAGCCGGAACAGAAAATCGTAGAACCGCCCTTTGAACTGGGACCACAGCGTCGGGCCGTGGACCGCGCGGAATTCCCGTTGGCTCAAAATGTCGCTCACACGGCGGTGAGCCGACTGGTAATCAACACTCCGGGTGGCGCTGTCTGCTTCTGAAAGCAGCATCGAGACAGTAGAGAGCGCCTGCAGGCGGGCGGCTTCCCAATCCTTTTCGCCGGCCGCCGCCTTTGCCAGCGCATGGTGTACCGCATACAGCGGAACCTCGTACTCAGCCGGTCCGTCTTTCACTTTGAATGCGAGCGGCAGCGAGCCTGACAAGGAGCGCGCAGCGCTCTTCGAAACATTCCCGGAACCGGAAAACACCGCCAGCAGCGTGCGCAACTGCTGCCGGTATTCGCCTGGGGTCAATTGCGAATCAGCGCCGGTGTTCGGCCGGCCGGCTTCCGCGGGCTCCGGGTGTGCCACCACCTGCTCACCGGCGTGTTCGAGACGAAACTCACTGGTCGTGCCGTGTGCCTGCACATTGGCCAGCAGCAGTGCAAAGAAGAGCAGGATGCAGCGGACTCGCATGGTTCGTAGCTAAATGCCGGGAGCAGCTGCTGTTGCATTGCCCATCAGCACCTGGAGGTCAAACGCCTCCTTGCGGATGCGGCTGTCGTAATACTGCAGAGTAAGGGCAATCAGCAGGATTGGAGTGACCAGCGCAGAAACCAGCACACTGCTGCCATAGGTCGCGGCAAGATACCAGAACGGAAATTCAGGGGAAGCGCCGCCGTTGCGGATAGTGGTTGCCATCATTGCCGCGACGATGGGCATTTCAATGACGGTTGCCAGGGCATACAGAACTACAGAATAGAGTACAAGGATCAGAAAGATACGGCCGCGACAGCCTTCCGTAAGGAACGAACTGCGGGAGAGCGATTTCGAAACTCCAGTCCGTTCGAGGATGGTAGAGGGAAGCACCAGCGCCCACCGCAAACCGAGGAGGATACCAGGCACAATCAACAGGATGAACCCAAGTGCGGTAAGCAGGCCGGTGACAAACAAAACCACGGCAGCGCGAATGGTGTTCCCCTTCATCGTGCCGAGGGCCCGCGCCACTGATGTCGCCTCGCCCATTACGCCGGCCGAGGCTGCCTGAACGGCGGCGCCATGTGCTGCTGCTGAAAGGAACAGGTACGCGACACTTAATGCCAAACAGGCAAGAAGCACTGCCGGCGTCGCCATAGCCAACCGAAGGAGCGAAGGAGTCCCGCCGTATGCAGCAACGCCCACGGATTTCGAAGCCATCGCGATGATGATGACCTGGGCGGCGAACACAAGCAGTGCCGGTACCGCTGCCAGGGTCATGAACACCAGGAACTGATGGCGATAGACGGCGAAACTGCGGTCAAGCAACTCGCCAATGGAGAGAGGGCGCAGGACCGACATTCTGGAGGGCTCCGAGTGGAGGCAGGATACCATGACGGTCAAGGTAAGCCCTGTTGTTTCGAGCAGGCGGCCGGATCGGCGGCGTACACTTTCCCGTGCTCTTCCCTGCTACGCTTGTCAGCCTGCTGGCAGCGGCGACCTGGGGCGCCGCTGACTTCAACGGTGGCCGTGCCGCGCGGCGCGCGCCCGTGATACCGGTTGCTATGCTCTCTCAGTTTGCCGGCTGCCTGTTTATGGTTGTGCTGGCGGTTGCTTTGCGGCAGCCATTCCTCTCCGCACGTTCGCTGGGGTTCAGCATTCTTGCCGGCGCAGGAAACGCGCTCGGCATTACCTGCCTGTACCGTTCCCTTGCCGAGGAGAAGATGGGTATCGGTGCGCCTGTCGCGGCGGTGATCACTGCGATGCTGCCGGTGGGGGTGGGCATTGCGGGGCAGGGGTGGCCGGCGCCGCAGAAGTTAGCCGGCTTTGTCCTGGCGATCACGGGCATCTGGCTGCTCGCCCGCCCGTCGGGTCCGGTCGCTCACTCTCGGGGTCTCCGCCACGCTGTGCTCGCCGGCATCGGGTTCAGCGGCTTCCTGGTTCTGATCAGAATGGGAGGCGGAACAGATCAGGCGCTCTGGTCGCTGGCAGTGGCCCGCGGTACACCGAGCCTGATTCTGCTGGTGATTGGAAGTATGGTGCGCACCAATTGGAGCAGCGCCCGGCCGGCCGCGGTATTCATCGTTTTGGCCGGAGTGCTGGATTCCACGGGAGGACTGTTATTCACCCTGGCGGCACATCATGCGCGGCTGGATGTAGCCACCATCCTGGCATCGCTGTATCCAGCTTCCACCGTAATCCTGGCGCGGCTGGTGCTGAAGGAGCGGCTGTCTCGCTCACAAACCACCGGAATGCTGGCGGCTCTGGCGGCTGTCCCGCTCATCGCAATGTAGCCCAGTGCCGAAGAACAAACGAACTGTCAGCCTATTGCGGGTTCACAAAGTCATGGCCACATCGGTGCCGGTGAACCAGATCGGCGAACTGCAGCGATTCTTCGGACAGGTTTTGATGGCTGTTCTGAAAAGACAACTGATCAAAGCCGTGCAAAATTGACTTCGTTATCTTCCACGACCTACCATGCGCGGAATGGCAGCGGCATTTCCACGGCCGAACCACCTGCTCGGTCACTACCGCGTGCTGGAGAAGATCGGCGCCGGAGGCATGGGAGAGGTTTATCTCGCCCGCGATGAGGAACTCAATCGCGATGCCGCTATAAAGGTCCTGCCGGCTCGCACGCTCGCCGATCCTTCTGCCGCCCGGCGGGTGCGCAGGGAAGCTCGCGCACTGGCGCGGCTCAGTGACCGCCATGTGGCGGGCGTGTATGAGCTCGGACGCCAGGACGGAATCGATTACATTGCCCTCGAGTATGTCGGTGGCATGTCGCTACGGGCAAAGATTGAAGGCCGGAGGCTTGCCGAACCGGAAGTGCTTGACCTCGGATTACAGCTCGCTTTGGGATTGGCAGCCGCGCACGGCGCCGGAGTGATCCACGGCGACATCAAGCCGGAGAATGCGCGCGTCACGCCGGAAGGCATCCTGAAAATTGTCGATTTTGGTCTGGCCCGGTCGCTCTCGCCCGAATCTCAGTCCAGCGTCGAAACTACTACTGCCGCGGCTGCGGTTGCGGGCACTCTGCCCTATATGTCGCCCGAGCAGCTGCGTGGCAGCCCGGCGGACGTGCGATCTGACATCTACGCGGCCGGCACCACATTGTACGAAATGGCCGCGGGGCGGCTGCCGTTTGCTTCAGAGAACAGTTTGCAACTGATGGACGCCATCCAGCGGCAGCCGCCTGTGTCGCCCCGGGCGCTGGGGCGCATTTCTACGGGCCTGGAGAGTGTCATTCTCAAGAGCCTGGAGAAGGACCCGCAACGCCGCTATCAGTCGGCCCGTGAACTGGCGATTGACCTTCAGCGGTTGAGCGCGCCGCAAGCGGTGCTGACCAGGCGGCCGGCCAAATGGAATTCTTTTCGGACGCGCAGGGTGGGGGTGTTGGGAGTGGCGGCGGTGCTCATTGTCGTGGTTGGCTTGCATTATCTCCGGCCGCGCGCACGCGTTGCGGCGCCCGATTCGCACCCCAGAATTGCAGTCCTGCCGTTTGAGAATCTCGGGCCGCAGAATCGCGAAGACTACCTGGGGATGGGCATTGCCGATGAAGTGAGCACGCTGCTCTCGCGGGTACGCAGGCTGCAGGTCATCTCGCGCATGTCGATGGGGCGCTTTCAGCCGGCCGCAATGCCTCCCCCTCAGACCATCGCCAAAGAGTTGCACGTTCGATATCTGGTGCGGGGCAGCATTCAACACGCCGAACAGCAAGTTCGAATTGTTGTTGCGCTGCTCGACGCCCCCAGCGGAACGCAGCTCTGGGCAAGGCATTACGACCGCCCCGAGAAGAATCTGCTTGACGTGGAGAATGAGGTCGCAGTGGATGTGGCGCAATCGCTCGCAAGCACCCTGGGTGCTGAAGAGTACAGCGCGGTTGCAACTCCGCTGACGCAGAATCCACAGGCGTTCGACGAATACCTGCGCGGCAAGACTCTGACCGTTCAGTTCAACAATCGCGGGCGTGAGGAGGACTTCACAGCCGCCGAGCAGGCCTTGAAAGATGCAACTGCGGCCGACGCCGGCATGGCCGGCGCTTATGGAGAACTGGCGCACCTGTATTTCCTCCACGATGTCGATCGGGCCCGCCCCAGCGTGGATGCCGAACGCGCTCGCACCGTGGCCCAGCATGCTCTTGACCTCGATCCGCACCAGTTGGCGGCTCTGGACGCGCTCGGCATGATGTATAGCGTGCAGGGCGATGACAGCGGCGCCTACCGGAGTGCAATTCGGGCGATTCAGATTAATGCGCATGATTCGGGCGCTCTGATGGTCCTGGGTGTCACTTATGCCAACATGGGAATGCTC
>JAFAIN010000332.1 GCA_019236695.1 Acidobacteriota bacterium
GCTTCATTCATTATGATGGCGGCAATTAATAAACGCGCGCGCCGTCGCCATCCTCACCCCACAATCGAACGGCGCGCGCACTGTTCTTTTCGGCCCCTCATCCAGGTGACGAGACAGACACGGAGGAAAGAAATGTCCGAGTGTCTCGCAGTTCGGGCGTTGCAGACCCCAAACTCGTTTGCAACCAGCGGCGGAACTTGTGCCGCTGAAGCATGCTTATGACGCGATTGATTCGCAAGGTCGCGGTACTGGGAGCCGGCACCATGGGAGCGCGCATTGCAGCGCACCTGGCAAATGCCGGTGTTCCCTCGCTGCTGCTCGATGTTGTGCCGGGCGGGGCGGAAAGCAGCCGAGATGGCCGAAACCGCATTGCCGAGGCCGGGTTGGAGGCTGCCAGAAAATCCAAGCCGGCCGCCTTCTTCGCGCCGGAACTTGCGCGACTGGTGCGGCCCGGCAACTTCGATGACGACCTCAAAGAGATTGCCGGCTGCGATTGGATTGTCGAGGCGGTGGTTGAGGATCTCGAGATCAAGCGCAATCTGCTGAAGCGCGTGGAGGCAGTTCGCCGCGCGGGCACGCTTACGACCACCAACACCAGCGGGCTGCCCCTGCACAAAATTGCGGAAGGGTTCGGCGAGGACTTCCGGCGCCACTTCTTCGGGACGCACTTCTTCAACCCTCCGCGCTACATGCGCCTGCTGGAGCTGATTCCCACGCCTGAGGCGGATGAAGCTTCCATGGAAGCGCTGGGGCGCTTCTGTGACATTCATCTTGGCAAGGGCGTGGTGAGAGCCAAGGACACGCCGAACTTCATCGCCAACCGCATCGGGACGTTTTCCGCCGTCAACGTGATGAACGTGATGCAGAAAATGGAACTCACCATTGAAGAAGTGGATGCGCTGACCGGGGATGCAGTGGGGTGGCCGCGTTCCGCGACATTTCGCACCACGGACCTGGTGGGTCTCGATGTGCTGTGGCACGTGGCGCGCAACAGCGCCGAGAACATCCGCGACGAGCGCAGCGACCTCAAGCTGCCGGCATTCGTGACCCAGATGATGGAACGAAAGTGGCTGGGCGACAAAACCGGAGGCGGTTTTTACCGGAAGCAAAAAGGTTCGGATGACCGCCTGGCGCTGGACTGGAAGACTCTTGAGTACCGCGCGCGGCAGAAGCCACGGCTGGCCGCGCTCGAGATGGCGAAGAACGTGGAGGACGCGGGCGAGCGGTTGCGCATGCTGCTCGGCGGCCGTGGCAAGGAAGCCCAATTCCTGTGGGAGACGCTCTCGGCATTGTGGAACTACGCTGCCAATCGCGTGCCGGAAATTGCCGAAAGCATTGCCGACATTGATCGCGCGATGAAGCTGGGATTCAACTGGCAGCTTGGCCCCTTCGAGTTGTGGGACGCCGCCGGAGTGCGCACGACGGTGGAACGCATGAGCAAAGAGGGCATGGCGGTTGCGCCGAACGCAGAGCGCCTGCTCCGAGCGGGGCACGAAACCTGGTATTCGGAAACCAGTGCCGGGCGCGCATGGTTCGACCCGGCAAAAAGCGATTACCGGCCGGAAACGCTGCCCGCGGGCGTGTGGTCGGTGGGGCTGGCAAAAACGGCAGGCGGAGTGGCGAAGAAGAACCCGGGCGCATCGCTGGTTGACCTGGGCGATGGCGTGGGGTGCATTGAGTTCCACAGCAAAATGAATGCGCTGGGGGGCGACATTGTGCAGTTGACCACGCAGGCGCTGAGGCCGGGAGGCGCGGGTGACGCATTCGATGCGTTCGTGATCACGAACGACGCGCAGAACTTTTCGGCGGGCGCCAACATCATGCAACTCCTGCTGGCGGTGCAGGAGGGGGAGTGGGACGAAGTTGATTTCGCCATCCGGCAATTTCAGGGCATGACCCAGGCCATAAAATTCTGCGCCAAGCCGGTAGTTGTGGCGCCATTCGGCATGGCGTTGGGCGGGGGCTGCGAAATCGCGCTGCATGCTGCGGCACGCCAGCCGCACGCCGAACTCTACATGGGACTGGTGGAGGTAGGCGTGGGCCTGCTGCCGGGCGGCGGGGGATGCAAGGAGATGCTGCTGCGCGCCATTGATTCGGCCGCGGCGGTGCGCCCGGGAGGGCGCGCGGAATCGGTGGAACTGATGGAAGCGCTGAAGCGGGCATTCGAGATTATCGGCATGGCAAAGGTTTCGACTTCGGCGGCGGAGGCGCGAGGCTACGGATTTCTGGGCGCCGGCGACCGGGTAACGATGAACCGCGAGCGCGTGCTCAACGACGCGAAGCGAAGGGCCCTTGAACTGGCGAGCGCCGGCTATGAGCCGCCGGCCCCGCGGGAAATAGCAGCGCCGGGCGAAAGCATGCTGGCTACGCTGAAGCTGGGTGTGTACCTGATGCGCGAGGCCGAATACATCAGCGATCACGACGTAAAGGTGGGTAACAAGGTGGCGGAGGTGCTGAGCGGCGGCGCGGTCACGCCGGGAACCATGATCAGCGAGCAGTATGTTCTGGATCTCGAGCGGGAAGGGTTCAAGTCACTGTGCGGCGAACGCAAGACGCTGGAGCGGATCCAATACACGCTAAAGACGGGGAAGCCGCTGAGGAACTGAGCGTGAAATACCGCGACCTGCTGAAGCAATTGGCGGACGATGGATGGTATTTGGTGCGGACGAAGGGCAGTCACCAGCAGTTTCACCATCCAACGAAAGCAGGCACAGTGACGGTGGCCGGTAAACCGAATAAAGACGTGCCGACCGGAACATTGAACAACATCCTAAAGCAGGCGAAACTCAAGTCATGAAATACGCTGTGGTTTACGAGAAATCATCCGATGGCTGGGGCGCATACGTTCCTGACCTGCCGGGAGTCGGCGTTGTTGGCGACAGCTTAGAGGAAGTGGAGGGTCTTGTAAGAGAGGCCGTTGAGCTTCACGTGCAAGACTTGCGCGAGCAAGGCCACCCAGTCCCCGTCGCGAGCGCGACTACCGGGTATATCGAAGTGACGGCAGGGTGAGGAATACGCATGCGTGAAGTTGTGATTGCATCATCGGTGCGAACGGCGGTTGGACGAGCGTACAAGGGAACACTGCGGGCCACGCGGCCTGACGATCTGGCTGCGATTGCGATTCGCGGCGCGCTGGCGCGGATTCCGCAACTCGAAGCGCAAGAGATTGAAGATGTGATCCTGGGCTGCGCCATGCCAGAAGCCGAGCAGGGCATGAACGTGGCGCGAATTGCTTCGCTGCGCGCAGGTTTGCCGGTTGAGTGTTCGGCCATGACGATTAACCGCTTTTGCTCGTCGGGGCTGCAGGCGATTGCGCTGGCGGCGGAGCGGATTGCCGCGGGCTCGGCGGAGGTGATGGTGGCGGGGGGCACGGAATCGATGTCCATGATTCCGATGGGCGGCAACAAAGTGAGCGCCAATCCGTGGCTGGTGGAGCATCATCCCGGGGCCTACCTTTCCATGGGCCTCACGGCTGAGCGGCTGGCGAAGCGCTACGGAATTACGCGCGAGCAGGCAGATGAGTTCAGCCTGCAGTCGCATCAGAAGGCCCTGGCAGCCATCCGCAACGGCAACTTCCAGGATGAGGTTGTGGCGGTGCCGGTGGTGTTCAGCACGGCGAACGGCAGCAAGCCAAAGAAGGCAGAGCTGGTTTTCCAGGTGGATGAGGGGCCGCGGGAAGATACTTCGATGGAGGCGCTGGGTGCGCTGAAGCCGGCATTCCATGCCAGCGGTACGGTGACGGCGGGCAATTCCTCACAGATGTCGGATGGTGCGGCGGCGGCGGTGGTGATGTCGGCGGAGAGGGCGAAACAGCTCGGCATTCAGCCGCTGGCGCGTTTTCTGGGTTTTGCCACGGCCGGCTACATGCCCGAGGAGATGGGGCTGGGCCCGGTGTACGCCATCCCCAAAGCATTGAAGATCGCGGGCCTGAACCAGGACCAGATTGATGTCTTCGAGTTGAACGAGGCGTTCGCGGCGCAGGCTCTGGCGGTGATCAAACAAGCCGAGCTGCCGCTGGAACGCATCAATCCTAACGGGGGCGCAATTGCGTTAGGGCATCCGTTGGGCTGCACCGGCGCCAAGCTCACGGCGACTATTATTCGGGAGTTGAAGCGGCGGGGCGGGCGATACGGCGTAGTGACGATGTGCGTAGGCGGAGGCATGGGCGCGGCCGGAGTCTTCGAGAACATCGCGTAGAGCGTGCGAAAGGAACGACGCAGAGGACGCAGTGGACGCAGCGGAGATAAACAAGATTACCGGGACGGTCATTCAGGCTGCGATGAAGGTCCATACGTTTCTCGGACCGGGATTGCTCGAGCATGTTTACAAAGCCTGCCTTGCGCACGAGCTCCGCAAGTGTGGTTTGAGAGTTGAAGTAGAAGTGCCCCTGCCGGTCATTTACGATGGCCTGACTTTTGATTTTGCTTACCGGTTGGACATGGTAGTTCAGGATAGCGTTGTTCTGGAGTTGAAGGCTGTGGAGGCCATTCTCGATATCCATAAAGCCCAGCTCCTGTCGTATCTCCGCCTGAGCAAGAGAGCCGTCGGCCTTCTTATCAATTTCAATCGCGTGCACCTGCGCGACGGAATTCATCGTGTGGTAAACGGCTTTCCTGAAAAAGCCTTTGCGTCCTCCGCGTCCTCGGCGTCCTGAATTCTTTGCATGGAAAGTGAGGAGTGAGAAATGGCGACAGCTATATCGAGCAGCGTTACGGCGCGTGCGATTGCCGGCGGCAGTTTTCTGATCGAGGAACGCCGGCTCGACGAAGTGTTCATGCCGGAAGACTTCAGCGAGCAGCACCAGCTCATCGCGCAAACCACCGAAGATTTTGCGCAGAATGAAATCGTTCCCCTCATCGACCGGATCGAGCGCAAGGAGTTCGAGCTCACGCGCGAGCTGATCCGCAGAGCCGGGGAGCTGGGCCTCACCTCGGTTGACATCCCCGAGCAGTATGGCGGCATGGAGCTGGACAAGGTGTCATCGGCCATCATTGCCGATCGCGTGGCCAAATCGGGCTCGTTTTCCGTGAGCTGGGGCTCGCACGTGGGCATCGGCACGCTGCCCATCGTGTACTTCGGGACGCCGGAGCAGAAGCAGAAATACCTGCCGCGGCTAGCTAGCGGCGAGCTGATCGGAGCGTACGCGCTTTCCGAATCGTCATCCGGTTCCGACGCGCTCAACTGCCGGGCGCGCGCCACGCTCTCACCCGATGGCCGGCATTACACGCTGAGCGGCGAAAAAATGTGGATCACCAACGCCGGGTTTGCCGACCTGTTCGTGGTGTTTGCCAAAATTGACGGGGAAAAGTTCACGGCCTTCATTGTGGAGCGCGGCTTCCCCGGATTTGCGGTGGGCGCGGAAGAACACAAGATGGGCATCCGCGGCTCCTCCACCTGCCCGCTGATTTTCAACGACTGCCCGGTGCCGGCGGAGAATGTGCTCGGCGAAATCGGCAAAGGCCACATCATCGCTTTCAATATCCTGAACGTGGGGCGCTTCAAGCTGGGCGCGGGGTGCGTAGGCGGCGCACGCAATTCCCTGCAGCATGCCATCCAGTATGCCAAGCAGCGCAAGGCATTCAACAAATCCATTGCCGAGTTCGGAATGATTCGCGAGAAGCTTGCGGAGATTGCGGTTGGCGTGTTTACCGGGGAAGCGCTGGTGTACCGCACCGTGGGCATGATGGATGCGGCCCTGGCCGGGATTGACAAGGAGAATGCCGAAGCCGGCCGCGAGGTCCGCAAGGCCATTGAGGAATATGCGGTCGAGTGCTCGATTGCCAAGGTGTGGGGCTCTGAGATGCTGGACCGCACGGTGGATGAAGTAGTGCAGATTTATGGCGGGTACGGATTTGTGGAAGAGTATCCGGCCGAGCGTGCCTACCGCGATTCGCGCGTGAACCGTATTTTCGAGGGCACGAACGAAATCAACCGCCTGATTACGGCCGGCTTCCTGCTGAAGCGAGCCATGACGGGACAATTGCCGCTGTTGCCGGCCATCCAACGCATCATGGATGAAGTGCTCAGCGGCCCCAGCCTTGGGGAAGCTCCCGAAGGCGCGCTGGGCAAAGAGAAGACGCTGGTGGCAAACATGAAGAAGCTGGCGCTGTTTGCCGCGGGCGCGGCCAGCCAGCGCTACATGCAGAAACTGGCCGACCAGCAGGAGATCATGGGAGCGCTGGCCGATATCATCATCGAGACCTACGCCAGCGAATCCGCGGTGCTGCGCGCCGAGAAGATTGCCGAACGGCAGGGTGAAGCGCAGGCACAAACCGCCGTGGCTATGGCGCAGGTGTATGTGGCCGGGGCGCTGGCGAAAGTGGAAGCCGCGGCTCGCAAGGCCATCGCGGCCGTGGCCGAAGGCGACATGCTGCGCACTCAGATGGCGATTGTGCGCCGGCTCACCAAGCATGAGCCGGTAAATACGATCGCGCTGCGCCAGCAGATTGCTCAAAGAGTGCTGGAGGCCGGGCGCTACGCACTGTAGATAACCACAAAGGGCACAAAGGAAAGCAAAGCGCTCGCGATACCGACGTGAGTCCGGCCGCCCCCGGCCGGACAGGCGGCCTTGAAAGGCCGCTCCGTTTGTTGCCGTCACAGCTCTGCCGATGGTCACCTCAGGCGCGCTTCGCACGCCCAGTCCGGCCGAGGGCGGCCGGACCCACGTCATTCATGCGGCTGCGCCGGATCCCTATGGCGGGCGGTATTACACCCCACCATGGGCTCGCCCGCCCCATCAAAGTTCCGGTTGATTCCCACAGTCACATCTGTCACAGTAGTGATGTGACAGCGCTGAATTTCAAGCTGCGCCCGGGCGAATCGATCTTCGACCAGGTGGTGTATGCAGCGAAGAAAGCCTTTTTGAGCGGCGAATTCCGCCCGGGCCAGGCATTTCCGTCAGTCCGCACCCTGGCCGCCGAGCTCAAGATCCATCCATTCACGGCGCAGATGGAATCGGAGGA
>JAFAIN010000119.1 GCA_019236695.1 Acidobacteriota bacterium
AACCCGGCGGCGGCCAGCCGGACCACTTCATTCTCGCGCGTGCTGAGCAGCTCCATGCCCCCGGGCTTACGATGGGCCGTGGCGGGCTCTCGACCACCGCGTCCAGCCGCCAGTTCAACTGCTCCGCGTTGGCCCATACCTGCCCGCCGTCTACGCACAGAATGCACTTGCAAAGGCTGTCCACCTGGCACTCGAACCGGTTGAACACGCCGCGTGCTCCCGCGCGGAAGGCTTGCATCACCAGGGCTCGATCAGGATGGTCAATCATCACGATTCCGCGAAGCGAGCTGAACCTTTGCAGCAGCTCGGCGAGGATTGCGCCGTCGCCCGCCTTGAGCTCGAGCAGGCTCGCGCTCACCAGCACAATGCGCACCTCGCGCCGCTCAACCATGTTCACCAGTTGCGCCGCGCTCGAGGCCGCGCCCACCACGTGAAACTCCGGCCTGGCTCCAAGCTCCATGCACAGGAATCGCGCGGCCATGACGTTCGTGTCAGCCACGAGCACGCTTATGGCACGATTCGCAAGCTGGTGGCGCGATCGCACATGGCCTCCAGGCAGCAGATGGCTGCGGACATTTTTTTAAGGGCCCTTGATGGCGCTGGCTGGGGCGCGAGGAGCCCGAAACGTCCCTCGCGCAGGTCCGTGTCCGGGCCCCAACCGATTTTGCGCCCCAACTTATGGAACGGAATCTGAGGGCGTTTCCCTTCGCAACCGGGCGGGGAGCTGGGCGCTGGTTGGCGCTCTACCCCTTTGGAACCAACCGTGGTAACTGGGAAGGGAGTTTCTCTCGAACTATGGGGGTATGGCAATGCCTCTGCGTCTACTCTTTTTCTCTTCTGAAAAATTCGGGATCGCCCCTGATTTCGTGTATAACTCCACGAACGGGGCTTTCTTCTTCTTTTCGGCATCATGAGGCTGAAGTTTGATTCTTTTGAGGTTGATCCTCGCTCCGGCGAACTATGCCGCGAAGGCGAAGCCCTGCCTCTGCAGAACCTGCCTTTCCGCATACTTCTGGTACTGCTTGAAAACCCCGGCCAACTAGTGACCCATGAAGACCTTAAGCGGCGTGTTTGGCCGGCGGGCGTGCACCTTAACTTTGAGCAGGGCCTGCATCGCTCGGTGAACAAGCTGCGGGCGGCGCTGGGCGACGATGCCGATCAACCCAGGTTCATCGAAACGCTGCCCGGCCGAGGCTACCGTTTCAAGGCAGTGGTCAAACGAGTTGAGGCGAATCGCGGCTCACCCCCCGATGGCGCGCGAGGCGCCAACATCTATTCTGCGCTGCCCGTGGATTCGCCCTACTACATTAGGCGGGGAGCGGATACCCAGTTTGAACGCGCCCTCGGAGCCGCGGAAAGCATCATTCTGGTGTCAGCGCCGCGACAGACTGGAAAGACTTCCCTGGTCGCACGCGGGCTCGCGGGCCTGGATCGCGACTCTGTAGTATCGGTCACGACCGACTTTGGCAAGCTGCCGGTGCAGGTCCGTTCCGACTCTAACGGGTTCCTGCTGATGCTGGCGGATGAACTGGCCGGCCAGGTGGGTGCTACATCGAATCCGGAATTGGACTGGAGCGCCAGGCGCCCTCCAACCGTGAACTTTGACCGCTTCCTCAAAAAGCTGCTGCAAGCAACCAGCCGGCGAGTGATCTGGGCGATTGATGAGGCGGACTGCCTGTTCCAGGCTCCCATCGGCAATGAATTCTTTGCCTTGCTGCGGTCGTTCCATAACGAGCGCGCCCTGCAACCGGGTTCGCCGGTTCATCGCCTCACCGTGGTCATTTCTTATGCGCGCGAGGCGCACCTGTTCATTTCCGATGAAAACCAATCGCCTTTCAATGTAGGCACAAGGATCGTGCTGAGGGATTTTTCGGCTGCGGAAGCCGGAGAACTGAATGACCGTTACGGCAATCCGTTGAACCATGCCGAACTTGCGCAATTGTTTAACCTCGTCGGCGGGCATCCTTTGTTGATCCATGGCAGCCTGCAGGCGGTTTCGCTGGGAGAGCGAACCGTTGCCCAGATCCTGCAAGCGGAGAATCCCCATGACGGCCTCTTCGGCGACCACCTCCGCCGCATGTTGCGTTCGCTTAATCAGAGTGTCCGGCTGAAGGCTGCGTTGATGGAGTTTCTGGAAACCGGCAGCGCCTTCCCTGAGCAGGTCTATGAGTTGCAGGCCGCCGGCCTGCTGGCGGAAGGGCATTCCACCCGGCCACGGATGAGGTGCCCGATGTATGCACAATTCCTGCGAGACGAACTGCTGTCACCGCAGAAGGCCAAAGGCGCCGGTGCCCCCGCGAAGTATTCGGCATAGACGAAGAGAAGGCGAGGAGCAGAGGAGGCTCGGTAGTCTCTCCCGATGAATGCTTCCGCAAAACCGCAGCAGTACTTCGTCGCCGGCGGCACGCTGCCGCGTTCCATACCCTGTTATGTCACCCGCCGGGCCGATGCGGAGTTGCATCAGGCCCTGCAGGCGGGAGAGTTTGCCTACGTTCTGACGTCGCGCCAGATGGGCAAGTCATCTTTGATGGTGCGAGTATCGCAGCGGCTGCAATCAGAAGGCGCGCTTGCGGTGATTGCGGATCTGACTGCGCTCGGCCAGCAGGTCAGCCCCAGCCAGTGGTATTACGGCCTGGCCGAAAGGATCAGCGAACAAACCATTGGAGCTGCGGCCTTCCAGCGCCTGGCGCTCACGCTGGAAAACCTGCCGCCAGTGCAGTTCTGGCGAAAGGTAATGGAGTCTGTTGTCGAAGCCACCCCGAAGCGGGTGATCATCTTCATCGATGAAATCGACGCGGTCTTGAGCCTTCCGTTTTCAACTGATGAGTTCTTTGCCGCGATTCGCGAACTGTATAACCGGCGCTCCAGTTCCCCGGAGTTCCAGCGGCTGGGCTTCTGCCTGCTGGGTGTGGCTTCCCCCTCAGACCTGATTCGCGACACGCGCACCACGCCGTTCAACGTGGGCCGCCGAATCGAACTTAGTGATTTTTCAGCCGAGGAGGCCGAGACCCTGGCGGCGGGGCTTCCTGGTGAGCGGACCACCGCATCCCGGTTGCTCGAACGGGTGTTGTACTGGACCGGCGGCCACCCCTACCTGACACAAATGCTTTGCCACAGTGTCTCCATGAGATCACTCGGCGGTCCGCCCGTTGGAGGCGAAGGCACCACCCGATCGGCGGTAGATGAGCCCTGCCGAGCGCTTTTCCTGTCGCGTGACTCCCGAACGCAGGATGACAACCTGCTGTTTGTTCGCGAGCGGCTGCTGAAAGCGCGAGTCGATACCACGGCTCTGCTTGCCCTGTATGGACGTGTGCTGCGCGGCCGGCGAGTGGAATCCAACGAACGTAACGAACTGGAAAATGTGCTGCGGCTGGCGGGCATCGTAAAGGCGGAAGGCGGAAGGCTGCGGCCGCGCAACCGCATCTACAAAACGGCGTTTGATCGCCGCTGGGTAGCCCAGAGCCTGCCGGGAGCAGAGGTGCGCCGCCAGCGTGCGGCTTTCCGGCGCGGCCTGGCGTTGGCCGGCGGTATCGCGGCGGTGATTTTTGGCGTGATTGCCACGCTCGGCTACACGGTTCTGCAACAGCGCGACGAGAACCGCCGCCAGCTCTATGTTGCCGACCTGACCCTGGCGCAGCAGGCCCTGGCGCGGCACGAGCAGTTTCGCGCCCGCGACCTGCTGCGGGCCCATATTCCGGCGCCGCGCCAGAAAGACCTCCGCAACTTCGAGTGGTATGCGCTGTGGAACCAGGCGGCTGCGGATTCGCCGCTGGTAGAAATCAATCCTGGGCCAGGGGTAGTCGGCGCCGTGGCTTCGCGCGATGGCAGCCGGGTATTCGCCGCCACCGCAAGTCAAATTGCGGAATACGGCTCAGCCGATGGGCGGCTGAGGCGAGTGATTGTTCGTTTCGATGTACCCCTGCAGGCGTTTGCCATTTCCCCGGACGAACAATGGATGCTGGCAGAGGATTTCGGGCCGCCCTCGCGAATGGGGGAAGGATGGTCCCCAGGCTCGAATGGGCGGGTCATGGCCCGCTCAATGGCCGACGGCCATCTGCTCTTTTCCGAGCCGTTTACCGCGATGCCGCAGGACGGCCAGGTCGCGCTCTCGGGTGATGGGCAGTGGGCGATCGCCTTTGATAATTCCTCGATTCACTTGTGGCGAACCCGGGATTGGCATGAAACCATCCACCAGACCAGGGATGAGACCCGGTTTGCGGCATTGTCACGGCATGGGAATCGAATCGCGCTCGCCACGCGCGACCGAATCGAGATCTGGTCAGCCAGTTTTGGAGCGCGGCTTGCCACCTTCCCGGCCAACCAGCCTCGAGCCGCCCACTTCTGCCCTGACGATTCCTGCCTGATGTTTGGCGATTACAACGCCATCAAGCTGCTCGACTTCAAGAGCCACCGGCTGCGGACAATCGGAGTTCATCAAGGCTTCGTAAATTCACTGTCACTCTCGCCCGACGGCAAGCTGCTGGCCAGTTGTTCGCGCGACCAGAGCCTGCGCATATGGGAGCTAGCCTCGGCCACCGAGGTTCGCGCCTTTCAGCCGCATTCGATTACCTGCCTGGCGGCGTTCTTCCCTGACGGTGAGAGGCTCCTGACCTCACAGCCGGGAGCGGATGATCCGATCCGCATTTTCCCGCGAAGCGCGCCGCCCGCGATGGAAGCCGGCGACGAAGTTTACGCTATCGCCTTCTCGCCCGATTCGCGCCGCTTCGCGGTGGCAGGAAATGACGGCAAGGTGCTGCTGTGGGACGCGCAGACCTCTACTCTGGGCGGAAGCCTGGACGCCGGCGAACGAGTAGAGAGCCTCGCATTCCCTGATGCGAAAACGCTGGTTGCCGGAACCCGTCACCGCGTCGCTCTGCGCAACCTTGAGCAGCCCGGCTCAAGCAGCACTCTGGCGCGTTCCGATGCGCCGATCATGAGTGCTGTTTCGCCCAATGGGAGGCTGGCCGCAATCGCCGATCGCAGCAGCGGCGAAGTGCGTGTCCTCGAGTTGCCCGGCGGCGCACTGGTTGCTTCCTACAAAGCTGCCATCGATAACCCCAAATCCGCCGCCGGAATGCTCGAATATGTGGTCTCCAACGGGGTGCTATCTTTTGCGCACGATAGCCGCACGCTGGCGCTCTGTTGCCTGGGAAGCGACATCATCGTCTGGGAGCCGGCAGGCAAGCCGACCAGACTCCGGCCGACGGACGGATCCAGCACCATGGCCTTCTCCCGTAACGACCGCTACTTATACGTGGGCCAGACCCACGGCGATACCGAGGTGTGGGACTGGCGGCAGCGGCGCATGGTCGCCCTCCTGAAGGGACACAGAGCCGCCATAAAGTCCTTGAGCCTTTCGCCCGACGGCTCCCGGCTGGTGTCGACCTCCGATGACGGGCGAATTGCTTTCTGGGATACAGCCACGCTGCAGTTGCTCCTCAGCCTTGATGAATCAGCCATGAGCATGGAGGTGGCAGCGTTTTCGCCGGACGGCCGCTACCTGGCCATATCGGGAGACGACAGGAAAGTTCGCTTATGGGAGGGGCTGCGGAAGCCGCAGTAGTAGGATCCGCGTATCGGGAGTCGCCTATTGGCCTGATGGCAGGCACTGACAAGGAGGAAGCGTAATGCGCCCGACAACCACTTTCCTGGCTGTTTATTCCGGGCTTCTCACGCTCATGCTGGGCGTGATTGTTCTTTCGGGCTTTTCCGCCGCAAAAAAGACCGTATTCGATGAAATTGACGTGCATCGCATCAACGTCGTCGAGCCCGACGGCAAGCTGCGCCTCGTGATTTCCAACAAGGCGTCGTTCCCCGGCAGCTTCATTCAGGGGAAGGAAATCGTGCGCCCAGACCGCAAGTCAACCGGAATGCTGTTCCTGGATGATGAAGGCACCGAGATGGGAGGGCTGATCTTCGGCGGCTCCAAGGATAAAGACGGAAAGATCCAGGCCAACGGCCATCTGAGTTTCGACCAATACATGCAGGACCAGATTTTCAGCCTCGATGCCGGGCGGGAAGGGAACAGCCGCTGGTCGGCCATGACATTCTCCGACCGCGGTGACTACTCCATAACAGAAATTTTCGATCTTCTGCAGAAGACCAAAGGCCTGCCTGACGCCGAACGCGCGGCGGCGATCGGGAAATTTCAGGAGACGCATCCCGGTGACCACGCGCGTGTCACAATCGGGCGCGCACGCGACAATTCTTCCGTCCTGCGGCTGAAGGATCCCGAAGGCCGCGATCGCATATTGCTCAAAGTAGACGCCGGCGGGCACCCCACGGTGCAGTTGCTGGATGAACATGGAGTTGTTATGAGCCAGTTGCCGGCTAAGCAGTAGCTGGTGAGCAGCTTTAGTGAGTTTAAGCGTTCGGCCCAGGGGAGCTTGATCCGCGGCAAAGACTGCTGCGCTGTTCCTGCTTAACCTCGGTCATTCAACAACCAGCCCCAAAAGGTGTTCTCCTGGGGGCAAAAGCGGGCCGGGAGTTAAAGGGACCCCGGCCTGCGCTATCCCTCAAGCTGCTGCGGTAACGGGACGCTGAGACATTGGATTATTTGGGCGCTGATTGCGCGATTCGGAAATGGCCAGTTCTGGCGAGGCAGCCGCGATGGCAAAGTTTGGGGGGCGCGGGAAAGTGAATCAGGGCAGTTCGCTCGAGAAGGATTTTGCAGAAGCAGCAGGCCTTGCCGGTGGGACTAGCGCCGGCGCCGGATGAACATTGCTATCGTCAAAGGCGCGAGGCCAAAGATGGCGAGTGACGCGGGCTCCGTAACCATGTCCGAGATGCCGGGCTGGTCAGTGGACGTCAGTTGCGAAACTGGAGAAGCTGCGGCCGCGGACTTTTCAACTTCCACCGTCACCGTAGCCTGATCCGTTGCTGAAACCGTGCCGGCAACCACTTCGCTCGCGCTGATCTGGTCCTGCGCTGTCTTGTCAGCCGGGTACTTTACATTCTCCGCCATGGCAGTACCGCAGAAGAGGGCAGCAATTCCGGCGACCAGGATCAGCTTCTTCATCGATTCTCCTTTATTCGTTTCGGTTTTTGAATTCGACTTCATTTGCTCTTGCACAAAGAAATAGCAAGAGACGCGCCATTCCGGGCCTAACCCGAATACCTTGTTTTCAACGACTTGCGTGTGTGTGTTCACTTCACTGCAGCCCGGCTGTGCAAGACTTTGCACACCAGGATTGTGCAATTACCGTCCAATTGGGCGATGCCGCATTGCCCCGGCCGGCGCACTGGCCGACAGTCACTTCAGGTAATCGGGGCCGGTTTGACGGTACACAGATGCCGGTTCTAAGATTTTTTGCGCCTGATCTCTTACAAACGGAGAACCAGCATGCGGCGATGGAGCATGATCCCGACTCTGCTGAGTGTCGCGTGCCTGGCCGGCGCGCAAAGCTGGCGAGCACCCACTTCCATGAAGAAGCTGTCGAATGGGCTGGTGGTGGTTGTGTCCGAGGACCATTCGGCGCCCACCTTCGGCCTCTGTATCAGCTACGGAATCGGGTTCCGTCTCGAACCGCAGGGCCGCACCGGCTTCGCCCATTTGTTCGAGCACATGATGTTTGAAGGCACCCCGGTCGCCCCCAAAGGAGTATTTGACCGCGTGATCGAAGGAGGAGGCGGGTGGAACAACGGCGATACGCGATACGACTTTACCGAGTACATTGAAACCG
>JAFAIN010000264.1 GCA_019236695.1 Acidobacteriota bacterium
GCCCATGGCGCGCGCCGCCGTGGCCGCCGGAGCCGACGCTCTGCTCATCGAGGTTCACCCCGATCCCGACCACGCCCTCAGCGATGGCGCCCAGTCGCTCTTCCCCGATCAGTTTGCCAAATTAATGGATGAGCTCCGCATCATCGCCCCCGCCGTAGGCAGGAAGCTCTAACAGGATGCTGAAAAAGTACTGGTAAATCCACAGGTAGACATGCTACCAGAGAGCATGCGCGGAATTGACGAACAGCAGAGCGAGATATTCAGTTACTTGTCGCCGGAGCAGCGGGTGGCGAAGGACCACCCACTGCGGGCAATCCGGTTGACCGTGGACGAAGTACTTCGCTCCTTGTCGCGGGATTTTGACCGCATGTATGCCCAGCAAGGGCGGCCGTCGATTGCGCCGGAGAGGCTTCTGCGAGCGCTGGTCTTGCAGATGCTGTACTCGGTTCGTAGCGAGCGGCTGCTGATGGAGGAGATCGACTACAGCATCCTGTTCCGCTGGTTTGTGGGGCTGAACCTGGACGACCCAGTCTGGGATGCGACCGTGTTCAGCAAGAACCGGGACCGGTTGCTGGAGGCGGACGTGGCCAAGCTGTTCTTGAATCGGGTGGTGGAACTGGCGCGGGCGAAGGATTTCATTTCCGACGAGCACTTCACCGTGGACGGGACGCTGCTGGAAGCTTGGGCAGGAGCGAAGAGCTTCCGGCCGAAGAACGAGAAGAATCCTCCTCCCACGGACGATCCGGGCAATCCGACGGTCGACTTCCATGGACAACGGCGCACCAACGATACGCACGAATCCACCACCGACCCGGAAGCGAAAATGGCGCGCAAGGGCAACGGGAAAGAAGCCAAGCTGAGCTATTGCGGGAACCTGCTGGTGGAAAACCGGAACGGACTGATTGTGGACGCGCTGGCCTGGGAGGCCAACGGCACTGCCGAACGATACGCCGCGCTGGTGATGATGGAGCAGATCCCTGGCGATCAGTCGGTGACGGTAGGCGGCGACAAAAACTTTGACACGCACGATTTCGTTGCCGACTGCCGCCACATGAACATCACGCCACACGTTGCCCAGAATGATGGCAGACCAGGCGGCAGTTCGATTGACGGGCGCACCACGCGGCATGAGGGCTACCGCATTAGTCAGCGTAAGCGGAAGCGCATCGAAGAATGCTTCGGCTGGCTGAAGACGGTCGCGCTCTTGCGCAAGGTACGGCATCGGGGTCTTAACAAAGTGGACTGGGTTTTCACGTTTGCATGCGCGACCTATAACCTGGTGCGCATACGGAATCTCGCGATTCAAGCGGTGTAAGTCGGTGCCGTCGTGTGCATGCTGGAGCAAAAAAAGCTCCGGCAGAAGCAGAAAAGGCTTCAACCGGCGCTATCCCATCAAAATCGTCCTCAACTCCATCGAATTGAGGCAAAACGGAAACGGTTAGACCGAACTAACCAGGTTTTTCAGCATCCTGCTAGTGGCAGGATAGGAGCAAAGGCGTCGCTTTCATGCCGCGCTGGTGAGCGCCTCGCGCTTCACTCCACGGTTGCGGCCGCAGGGGCCTGGTTCCGGCGCGGTCGCCGGTTCGCCTGCAGGATTTTTTTGCGCAGGCGCAGCGATTGAGGCGTGACCTCCACATATTCGTCATCCGCAATGAATTCGATCGCCTGCTCGAGGTTCAGGGTGCGGAACGGCACCAGGCGGATAGCTTCATCGGCGGTGGATGCGCGCATGTTGGTAAGCTTTTTCTCGCGCACCGCGTTCACCTCAAGGTCATTGTCGCGCGCGTTCTCGCCGATGATCATGCCTTCATACACTTCCACGCCCGGCCCGATAAACAATTCGCCGCGCTCCTGCAGGTTATAGAGCGCGTAAGCGGTGGTGGTGCCGGGTCGGTCGGCTACCAGGGCGCCGGTGAGCCGATGCGGAATCTCGCCCTGCCATTCGATATGGCCGCCGAACAGGGAATTCATGACGATGGTGCCGCGCGTATCGGTCAGCAGCTCGCTGCGCAGGCCAATGAGGCCGCGGCTCGGAATGCGGAACTCCATGCGGATGCGCCCGTAGCCGTGGTTATGCATCTTCAGCATTTCGGCTTTGCGCAGCCCCATTTGTTCCATCACGATGCCCATGAATCCTTCGGGCACGTCAATGGTCAGCAGCTCCACTGGCTCCATCAGCCTGCCGCCGGTTTTCTGGGTCACGATTTCGGGCTTGCCCACCATCAGCTCGTAGCCTTCGCGGCGCATCATCTCGATCAGGATTGAGAGCTGCAGCTCGCCGCGGCCCATCACGGTGAAGGCGTCGGTGCTGGCAGTTTCTTCCACGCGGATGGACACGTTCGTCAGCAGCTCCTTCTGCAGGCGCTCGCGCAGATGCCGCGACGTGACAAACTGGCCTTCGCGCCCCGAAAACGGCGACGTGTTCACGGTGAACTGCATCGCGATGGTGGGTTCATCGATGGCCACGTTGGGCAGCGGGGCCGGGCTCTCGGCGCTCGTAATGGTTTCGCCGATGGTGATGCCGCTTACGCCGGCCACCGCCACAATGTCGCCCAGCCGGGTTTCGGAAATGTCAATCCGCTTCAGGCCATCGAAGGAAAACAGTTTTGTAATCTTCACCGTCTGCAGCGAGCCATCGAGCTTGGCAATGCCGGCCTCCTGGCCGGCGCGCAGGGTTCCATTGAACACGCGGGCGATTGCCAGCCGCCCGAGGTAGTCGCTGTAATCCAGGTTCGCCACCAGCACCTGCAGCACGCCGGCGGCATCGCCGGCGGGCGCCGGGATAGTGCTGACAATGGCTTCGAAAAGCGGTTTGAGATCTTCCCCGCGCTTGCCGGCATCAGCCACTGCCGTGCCCAGTTTGGCGTTGGTGTAGAGCACGGGGAAATCAAGCTGGTCCTCGGCGGCGTCAAGGTCTATGAAGAGGTCGTAAACCTCGTTCAGCACCTCCTGGGGGCGGGCGTCGGCGCGGTCAATCTTATTGATCACCACAATGGGAGGCAGCCTGGCTTCGAGCGCCTTGGCCAGCACGTAGCGGGTTTGCGGCAGCGGCCCTTCGCTGGCATCCACCAGCAGCATCACCCCATCCACCATCTTCAGCGCGCGCTCCACCTCGCCCCCAAAATCGCTGTGGCCGGGTGTATCCACAATGTTGATCTTCACCTCGCCCCAGAACACTGCGGTGTTCTTGGCCAGAATGGTGATGCCGCGCTCGCGCTCCAGATCGTTGGAATCCATCACGCGGTCCACCAGTTCCTGGTTGGCGCGGAATACACCGCTTTGGCGAAGCATGGCATCCACCAGCGTCGTCTTCCCGTGATCCACATGGGCCACAATCGCGATATTGCGTAACTGCCCTGCCAAGTTGGCTCCTCGCTTCATTCTATTCGGAATGTTGAGGGGCTAAGTGCGGCGGGGTGGGGCTGGGTTCGGGTTCGGGGTGTAGGCTCATGGAGAACTTCGTGGGGAATTGGCGGCCTGCCCCCAATGCGCGTCTTGCCGGGGCTGATAAAATGTTCCTATAAGGTGAAACGTGGCTGGAAATTCTCGTCCTTCATTCAGTAAACGGCAAAAAGAGCGCGCTCGCCAGGAAAAACAGGCTGAGAAAAAGCAAAGGCTGGCTGAGCGCAAGCAGCAAAACCAGGAATCCAAACCGTCCAGCACCGGTAACCCCGTCATTACGTATGATGAAGACGGGAATCCGCAGGGGCTTGGGTTTCACGACTTCTAAGCATGATGATCCAACGGTGCCCGCGATGCAGTGGCCGGAGGACCGACGGCTCGGGCCATGTGTGCCAGGCCTGTGGCGGCACGGGCGATGCTCCGCCCCAATCGAAGCCGGCGCCGCAGCCGGTGATTGGCCGCCGGGAAAACCCAAAATAAGAGCTGAATGGCTGCAGTGACAGCCGCTTATGCAGCTATGCGGTCGTTCGGCGATCCAGCCGGCATTCGCTTCACGGGGCATCCACTTCACGCCCCGCCGCGGGCCGCGTACAATCGCCGGCATCGGGAGGCTGAGGTGGCAATAACCGAAAGGCCTACCCGGCGCGATCTTCTGTCGAAGTCGGCCGCGCTGGGAGTCGTAGTCGCGAGTGCGCCGTTAACCATTGCGGAGGCGATTGCCGGCTGGGAACAGCGCGAGCAGGGCGTGCGCAAGCCAACCGCGTGGGACGAAATCGGCCCATTCTACAAGCGCAGCGCGCCGCACACCGCTACCCTGCTGCGAAACGGTGATCCTGGGCTGCCGCTGCAGGTTGCGGGCCGGGTGTATGGCACCGGCGGTGAAGTGCTGCAGGGCGCCACCATTGAAGTGTGGCAGGCTGACCATTTCGGGCACTATGATCTGGATGGTTATTCCTACCGCGCCACGCTTATCGCCGATGGGAATGGCGCGTATCGCTTTGATTCAATGATGCCCGGCCACTATCCGGGGCGGGTTTGCCAGCACATCCACTATCTTGTTCAGGCGCCCGGGCATAAGCCGCTCACCACACAACTGTATTTCGCCACCGACCCGGTATTCGAGGGCGATCCGGACCGCAACTACACTCGCGATCCGCTCATTCAGAGCCGCGAACTCGTCCGGCCGGTGGCGCTGGCCGGCGACCCCAAAGACATTCACGCCGCCGTAACATTTGAGATTGTTCTGGAGCGGATTTGATGCGCGCCCTCAGTTTCGCCGGTTTTATCGTAGCGCTGGCCGCGATCGTCATGGCTCAGGAGCAACCCCGCGAGACTCGTGTGCCCAGCCCGGCGCGGGTCGTATCGGCGGCACTGGCGGGCGAGGCAGGCCTGGTAGCGGGGGTTTGCGAAGACCACCGGCTGCGCATTTGGGATGCCGGTTCCGGGCGATTGCGGCAGACTATCCAACTGGGCCGGCAGGCAATTGATGTGCTGGCGATTTCGCCCCCCCCCCCCCCCCCCCCCCCC
>JAFAIN010000194.1 GCA_019236695.1 Acidobacteriota bacterium
CCTGCCTGTAACAATTGCGATACGGCGTTAGCCACCGGCTTCCCATGGCCGGCTGCCAGGGCGTAATCTATTCAGATACTCTGGGGAGGTCAGCTCATGGCAAGCGTTGCTGATCTGGTGAAGGACCGCCGCATACTCTTCGTGACCAGCGAACAATCGGTGCTGGAGGCGGCTCGGCTGATGACCGAATTCAATGTAGGCGCCGTGCCGGTGATGCGCGGCGATGAACTCGTCGGTATTTTTTCCGAGCGTGACATCATGTGCCGCGTTGTCGCCGGCGGCCGCAGCGCCGCCACCACTGCGGTTTCCGAGGTGATGACGGCGCGCCCGCTGGTGCTCTCGCTGGACGATTCCATCGATCAGGCGCTTTTCGTCATGCAGGAGCACGGCTTCCGCCACCTCGTGATCTGCGACGGCAAGCGTGTCAAAGGCGTCATCTCGTTGCGCGACGTCATGCGCTCGGCCGTTCGCGCCGGCGCACAATAGCCACTTCGGAGAGCCTCGCATGAAACTCTGGACCCGCATGTTTGGCGTGCTTCTTCTGTGCGCCGGCGCTGCCGCTCAGGAGGTACCCAGGGATGTTGCTGGGTCTCTGGGCCTGATCCTGGGTCTCGAAGCGCGAGACTTCATCTCCGCAGCCAGCGCCATGCCTGAGGAGAAATACGGTTTCAGGCCCGAGCAGGGCGCCTTCACCGCAGTCCGTACCTTTGCCGAACAGGTAAAGCACGTAGCGTGTGCGAATTTCGGTTTTGCCGCCGAAGTCCGCAAGCAGCCTCCGCCCCCTGATTGTGACAAGGGTGGCGGACCCGATCCCTCGAAAAGCAAAGCAGAGATTCTGAAATACCTGCGCGACTCATTTGCCGCGCTGCAGCAGGTGGTTAGCGAAACCACCGCCGCCAACATGCTTGACCCTTGCTCGGGTCGTTATGGCTGTCCGAATACACGGTTGGGGGTTGAGAGCGTCGCGGTGTGGCATATTGGCGATCATTACGGCCAGATCGTCGAATACCTGCGCATGAACAACATCGTCCCGCCCGCCAGCCAATCACCCCCCTCGCGCGGCGATGGCCCTGCCAGGGACACGGGCGGGCCGCCTCCCTCCGCCGCCGCCTCAGGCCCGCCTCGGCTCAAGCTGACGCAGAGTTCAACCGTCGGCCATCTGATTCGGCAGGCGCCCCCAGAGTATCCCCGAGAGGCCCGCAATGCGGGTATTCAGGGCACGGTCGTTCTCAACGTCGTGATCTCAAAGAGCGGAGATATTCAGTACGTGGAGTTCGTCAGCGGCGATTCACTCCTGGCGCAGGCTGCAATTGCGGCCGTAAAGCGCTGGAAGTATCGCCCTTGGAGTCTGAATGGCGAACCGGTCGAAGTAGAATCGACTGTCAAAGTGAATTTCCGGCTTGCAGGTGGCTAATCCGTCCCAACCGCTCGGCTCAACGCCGGGCTTACGCCATTTACACTGATTCTTGCCCCGCAAACCCAAATCCACCGTGGAGCAGGCTCCAGCGCATCCTGTTCCCGCGCCTGAGACGACAGAATCTGCAGGCCGAATCTTCCTCATTGACGCCATGTCATTCATCTTTCGCGCCTATCACGCCATGGCGCGCCAGCGGCCCATGTCAACCCGAACCGGCATCCCCACTGCCGCAACTTATGTTTTCGTCAACATGCTCAACAAGCTGCGCGAAGACTTCCACCCTCCTCATCTGGCGGCGGTATTCGACGTGGCAACTCCCACGTTTCGCGACCGGCAGGGCGCCGCCGTCACCGAGATTCGCAAATGGGACATCAAGACGCAGCAGTTTCAGCAGGTGGAGTACAAAGGGTACAAGGCCAATCGTGCCGAAATGCCGCCCGACCTGGCTCAGCAGCTTCCTTTCATTCGCCGCGCTCTCGCCGCACTGCGGATTCCCATTCTGGAGAATCCGGGGTACGAAGCCGATGACGTAATCGGCACGCTGGCCAAACACGCAGCCCGGCAGGGCAGGGAAGTCTTTGTCGTTTCCAGCGACTAGGACATGCTGCAGCTTGTGAACGAGCACATTTGCGTCTTGAACCCACCGAAGGACAACCTGATTTGTGATCGCGCCAAAGTGGAAGAGATACTTGGCGTGCCTCCCGAGCGCGTGGTCGATGTTATGGCCCTGCGCGGCGACAGCATCGATAACATTCCGGGCGCTCCCGGAATCGGCGACAAAGGCTCGGTCGAACTCATCCGCCGCTTCGGCTCTGTTGAAGCCACCCTTGAGCATGCCGTCGAAGTCGAGAAGAAAACCTACCGCGAATCGCTGCTGAATAATCGCGAGCAGATTCTTTACAGCAAGAGCCAGGTCACGATTGATTGCGATGTTCCGGGCGTCGATCTGAGCGACAGTCTGCTGGCAACCATGACCGCGGGCGAACCTGACCTCGAGGCCTGTCGCGAGCTCTTTACCGAGCTGGAATTCACTACGCTGCTGAAGAACCTTGCGCAAGCCACCGACCGGCAGGAAAAGCGCTACGTCGAAGACGCCGGTTCCCTGGATATTGTTGAGCTGCTCTCGCGCGCTACCCCGGACCATCCGCTTGCTTTCGCCCTCGGCGATTTGACCGCGGGCGTGGCGGCGGAACAGCCGGCATCTCCTGATCAGGCGGCGGAAGACGCAGAAAGCAGCGGGACCCTCCCATTCGAAGCGGCCGCCGATGTGCCGCCCCTGCCGCCGCGAATCGCGCTGTCGCTCAAAGCGGGCCAGGCCATAACCACTGCGGTCGATAACGTTCGCGACGCTTTGGCTTCCCCCACCCTGCCGAAGGCCGTCCACGACTCGAAATCGGCCCTGCGTCTGCTGGCTCGCCAAGCGCTCCAGCTCGCCGGCGTTCGGCACGATACCATGCTCTACAGCTACCTGCTCGACCCCACCTACTCCTCGCACTCGCTGCCTGAAGTTGCTCTGCGGCGCCTGAATTTCCCCCCCGCGGGTGGCCTTGCCGAGGCAGCCGACCTGACCGGCCGCCTCCTCGCGACGCTCGTACCCGATATCGAGCGCGAAGGCTTGCGGAGCGTCTATGAGGAAATCGAGTTGCCCCTCGCGCCTGTGCTGGCGCGCATGGAAGAGGCTGGTGTAAAAATTGATTGTGACATCCTCGGGCGCATTTCAGTCCGCCTGGAGCATGATTGCGAACGCAAAGCCGCCGAGATATTCCGGCACAGCGGCGTCGAATTCAACATCAACTCCCCCAGGCAGCTCGCGGAAGTGTTGTTCGAGAAACTCAATCTCCCCAAACCCATAAAGTATGGCAAGGGGAAGATGGTTTCCACCGCCGCCGAGGTCCTTGAAGAGCTTGCCGAATCCCACGACGTGCCGCGACTCGTCTTGGAATATCGAGAGCTCGCGAAATTGAAATCCACATACGTGGATGCACTTCCGGCGCTGGTTAACCGCTGCACCCGGCGCCTGCACACCACGTTCAACCAGGCTGGAACCGCCACCGGCAGGCTCTCATCCAACAATCCGAACCTGCAGAACATTCCTATCCGCACTGAGCTGGGTCGCGAGATCCGCGCCGCTTTCATTCCCGAGCCGGAGCGGCTTTTGTTGTCAGCCGATTATTCGCAGATCGAGTTGCGGCTGCTGGCCCATTTTTCGCAAGATGCGCGGATGATCGAAGCTTTTCATAATGACGCCGATTTCCATAAAGCTACGGCCGCGGAAGTGTTTGGCGTTATGCCCTCGCTCGTCAGCGACGAGTTGCGCAGCCGCGCCAAAGCCATCAACTTCGGCATCCCTTATGGGCTTTCTGATTTTGGCCTCGCGCAGAATTTGGGGATTGAGAGGCGCGAAGCCGCCGAATACATAAACGCCTATTTCGCAAAATATGCCGGCGTGCGCGATTGGCTCGAAGCCACGCGGCAGCAGGCCCGGCGCGACCAAAAAGTCAGGACTCTGTTTGGCCGCGTGCGCCCTCTTCCCGACATCAACAGCAGGAATTATCAGGCCCGCAGCTTCGCCGAGCGCACCGCCGTGAATACCCCCCTGCAGGGCACCGCCGCGGACATTATCAAGCTGGCCATGATCCGCATTGATTCAGAACTGCAGCGCCGTGGACTGAAAACCCAGATGACGCTGCAGGTGCACGACGAGCTGGTTTTTGAAGTCCCGGAGTCAGAACTCGACCAAATCCGCCGACTGGTTCGCGAGCTGATGGAAAACGTAATCGAGTTGCGCGTTCCCCTGAAGGTTGATTTAGGCGTCGGCGCCAACTGGCGCGACATAAAGAAGCAGCGTTAGCGACTTAACTGGAAATCGCACCTTGCCTTCCCGGCACCAGCAGCACCACCAGCGCAGCAATCGCATAGGATGCCAGCATGAACCAGTAACCCGCCGCAAACCCTGCGGTATGCTGGCTCAGGGTTCCCAGCACTTTCGGACCAATGTACCCGCCAATGCTCGCAAAGCTGTTAATGAACCCTACTGCGGCTGCAGCCGATGCGTCGGTAAGTAGTGCTCCGGGCAGCGACCAGAAACACGGATAGGAGCACTCAATTCCCATTCCAATGAATGTGAATCCGGTGACCGCGAGTGCAAGGGAACCGGGTGCGCCCAGCAGTAGGCACAGCCCCGCAATCGCGATTACCTGCGTCACGGCAAAATGCCACCGGCGCTCGCGCATGCGATCTGAGCTCCAGGCGAAAATCTGCATCCCCACGAACCCTGCCAGATATGGAATGGTTCCAACCAGCCCGACCCGCAGGTCTGTCCATCCCGACGCCCGCTTCAGCATAGTGGGGAACCAGAATACAAATGCGTAGCCTGCCGTGTAGGAAAACAGCAGGCTGGCGGACAACAGCAGCACAGGCGGATGCGTCAGCGCGTCAAGCACGCCATAATGCTTTACGCTGCTCTTCGCCTCCTTCTCGGCGCGCAACCGCGCCGCAATGCACTCCCGCTCTGCGGGTGAAAGCCATCGCGCATTCCCCGGCCGGTCAGGCAGCCACACCGCCGTTACGATGCCCAGCGCCACGGCGGGTATTCCTTCCATCAGAAACAGCCAGCGCCAGCCTGGCAATCCCAGCCAATGCACTCCCAGAAGCTTGCCGGCCAGTGGCGATCCGATAATGAACGATACCGGAATCGCGCTCATGAACCGCGCCACCGCCCTGGCTCGATCCTCATAGACGAACCAGTGACCCAGATATACGATCACGCCGGGAAAAAATCCGGCTTCGGCCATGCCCAGAACAAATCGCGCAACATAGAGTTGTCCGGCCGAGTGGACCCAGCCCGTTAAAGTGGTTAGCGCTCCCCAAGTGATCAAGGTGCCGGCAAGCCATAGGCGCGCGCTCCAGCGCTCCACCAGAATCGCGCCGGGAATCTGCAGGCTCAAATAGCCGATAAAGAAAATGCCGGCCGCCGTGCCGAACACCGAATCGCTGAGTCCCAGGTCACGCGACATTCCCAGTGCCGCATAGGCCAGGTTTGCGCGATCGAGGTAGTTTGTTATGTAAAGCAGAAACAAAAAGGGAAGCAGCCGCGATGCAATTCTGGCGCGGGCCGAAATTTCGGCATTGCTCGTTCCGGTGATCACCGGCCGAGTATATACAGGACCGGCCTGCCGGTTCCGGTTCGCTGCAGCGTGCGCGTACACTGGCGTGGACTGAATGGACCATTGGCATTCGAAGCATGGCGGCGCTGAAAACCATCCTCGGCTGCATACTCATCGCGACGGTCCTCTGGGACGCGTTCGAGACCATCATCTTGCCGCGGCGGCCTCGCACCGGCTTGCGGCTTACCCGCATGTTGTATGCGCTGCTATGGCGCCCCTGGAAGGCCGCGGCGCTGGCCATTCGTGAACGCCAGCGCCGCGATCGCTTTCTCAGCCTGTTCGGGCCGCTTTCATTCTTCTTTCTGCTGCTGCTCTGGGTCGTCTGCCTCATCCTGGGTTTTGCCGTCCTGCAATGGGCGGCAGGCTCGCGCCTTGGTGGCGGGTTGGGCCAGGGTTTTGGTGCCGATCTCTACTACAGCGGCAGCACGTTCTTCACCCTCGGGCTGGGTGAGGTTTTTCCGCTGTCGAACACCGCGCGGTTCCTCTCGATCATGGAATCGGGCACCGGGCTTGCGCTCCTCGCGCTCGTCATAAGCTACCTGCCCGTGCTGTACCAGTCGTTCTCGAGGCGCGAGGTCAATATCTCGCTTCTTGACGCGCGTGCCGGCACGCCCCCCACCAGCGTTGAGCTGCTGCGTCGCCATAGCAGAGAAATGCCGGAGCTTCTGCGCGTTCTGATCGAATGGGAAAGATGGTCGGCGGAATTGCTCGAGAGCCACATGTCCTACCCGGTTTTGGCCTACTTCCGCTCGCAGCACGATAACCAGTCATGGCTGGCGTCGCTCACCGCCGTGCTCGATACTTGCGCGCTTTGTCTGGTCGGCATCGAAGCCGGCCCGCAGCACCAGGCCAGGCTCACTTTTGCCATTGCGCGCCACGCCCTGGTCGACCTGGCGCAGGTGTTTAATACGCCGCCCTGCAAAGATATCAAGCGCCTGCCGCCCGAAAACATGGCCCGGCTGCGCGAGTTGTTGCGCGATTCAGGGCTGCAGTTTCCGGATTGCGACGAGGCGGAGCTCAAGCTCACCCACTTGCGCAGTCTCTATGAACCTTATGCGGCTGCGCTTGCCCAATTCCTTCTTATGGATTTGCCGCCCTGGATGAAGCCCCAGCCGGCAGCCGATAACTGGGAAACCAGCCGATGGGGCCGCGGCGCCGTCGTGTGACTCATCGTCGAACCTTGTAAAGGCGCAGCAGGCCCGTTGCGTACACCGGCTCGGCAAACTTGCGGAGATCGCTGTCGAATTTCGTTACGTCCCACGCCCACACGTAGTCGTATTCCTGCCTGATTTCGTGCCAGTCCGGTGCAGTTGTGTAATCCAGGTTCCAGAAATCGTCGGGCGCAGGTAGGCAGGGGTCGCAGCGCAGCGGCATTTGTCCCGGGATATCGAACAGGTAGGGCACAAAAGCTCCGCGGCGCGGCATAGCGTAGTCGGCGTAGTGGATGTACTGGCGATCCAGCACATCCTGCTCGTCTGGTGCATGCACCATCGGGAGCACGCGCGCATTGCGGTCTATCCTCTCGATCCCCGTGCGTGCGCCCTCCAGCAGTTGTGACCGCTCGCGCATTCCGGCCGCGCTGATTACCAGCTTCGCTGCGAGCAACGCCGCCGCAACCGCGGCCAGCGGTCGTGCCCTGCGGCCGCAATCGGCGGCCAGCAGCATCAGGATGAACGCGGCGGGCACAAACCGCAAATCAATATCGAACGTGTCACCCCAGGCGTAAGGCAGCAAAAAGTACGTAAGCAGCAGGAACGCCAGCGCCGCGGCCCATGGCAACCGGATGCGCAGTTCGCGATTCCCGGCTACAGCTATCACGATGCACGCCGCGATGCCCCACTTGGTGACTCTGTCTCCCACCATCGAGTAGCCGTGGAACGGCACATCCACCAGGAGGCGCAGCTTGTCAGCCCAGCCCCGGATGTAAACATCGTGGTTGGCCGAAATGGCTGTTTTCACCCGCCAGAAAAGTGCGGCGCCCGGAACAAATAACAATCCCGAGAAAACCACATCCTTCCAGCGCAAACGAGAGGCCAGCGCATGAATGCAGATGATTGCGCCGCAAATCGCAAACGCAATCAAGTGCATAAAATACAGTGCCATCACCACGGCCAGTGTTGCGCACCATCGTGCCGCTCCGGGCCGTTCCCGATACCACAGCCATACGCCCGCCGCAAAGAAGCAGAGCGCAAGCCCCGCCTGAAACGCCAGAAAGCCCTCCAGGAAAAATTCCTCGTAGGAAAGCAGCGCGGCAAATAGAACCGGCGTGCGATCAGCAATTCCGGCGCGCCGCAGAAGCCACCACACCGAAGCCGGCAGGGCAAGTACGGTTAGCCCGCCAAACACTTTGGCTGCCGTTTGCAACGGCATCACTCGCGAGAGCGCAAGCAGGCAGGCATCCATTCCGACATAGGGATAAGGTCCCCAGTCAGACCGGAAGTATCGAGAGAAAATGTATTGCGGGTCGCTTAAATGGCGCAGCACGAAAATGCGCGCCAGGTGGTTCGGTAGGTCCAACATCGGCAGTTCGCGCGTGGCGGCAATCGGTAGCAGGAGGATTGCCGCGAAGCCGGCCACCGCCAGGCACCGCAGAACCCGTGCGCGCCACCCTCTTCCATGTTCCGCTCTGCGCGAAATCAAACCGAACATGATACAGGTATGCAACTCTGAATAGGGTGCGCCCGTCAGTCTAGCGGACGTCCGTGGCCTCCGTTTGAGCG
>JAFAIN010000176.1 GCA_019236695.1 Acidobacteriota bacterium
CGATTTTGAGGTGACAGGCGAAGCTGCCGATGCCGGCGACGCGGCTGAGAAAGCTCGCGACCTTCGCCCCGACGTGGTGCTGATGGATATTGGCATGCCCGGCCTGTCCTCTTTTGAGGCTGCGCGGCACATCAAGAAGACGCGCCCGGAGACACGCATCCTTTTCCTTACCATGTACGAAGACGAAGATTATCTGGTGCAATGCCTCGAGGTCGGGGCCGCCGGTTATGTCTTGAAAGACACGCCCGCCCCGCAGCTCGTGACCGCGGTGCGCGATGTGTATAAGGGCGGGAAGTACCTGAGCTCTCAGGTCCTGGGAAAGCTGGTGGAAGATTTCCGGGCGCGCGTGCGTGATGCGAAATTGCGCCCGCGAATTTCAACCTTGACGCCGCGCGAGCGCGAGATCTTAAAACTGCTGGCCGAGGGCAATTCGGTAAAGGAAATCGCGGTGCTGCTGGGGTTGAGCGTAAAGACCGTGGAAGCCCACAAGTTCAACCTGATGCGCAAACTCGATATTCACAATAAGGCGCAACTGGTGACCTACGCGATTCAGAAGAAAATCATAAAGATCCCGGTCAACCAGTAATCGCTTGCGGAAGCGCGGGAAATGGCAAGGATCGCAAATGTGAAATTTTGAAGTGTGAAAACCAGTTCGCTGTGATTTCGCATTAAGCATTTCACTTTCGAGTTGCGTTGCCCTCGTGCTGAGGTGCGTCTCCGCCGAATCCAGAAAACCTTAATCGCTTTTCCCCCATCTATTTTTTCAGTGCTGCCGGATGGCGCAATCCGGCGCGAAGTCTGTCGGTGCCCCTTCGTCACGCGAGCCGTTTCCAGGCTGCGGATCTTACGAAAAATTTTCGAGGTCGATTCCCGCTTTGGCTGAGGCACAGCAGGTCCCGCCGCGCCTTCTCTTCGTGGATGACGAGGAGAGCATCCGGATTACGATGCGGCGCATTCTTGAGATGCACGGCTTCGACGTAACCATTGCGGGCAGCGTCCCGGAAGCGCTTGCTGCCATTCAGTCACACGAATTCGAGGTGCTGCTGGCGGATCTGAACGTGGGGCAGCCCGGCGACGGGTTCACGATTGTGAGCGCTATGCGCCGTACCCAGCCGCGGGCCGCCACTCTCATCCTGACCGGCTATCCCGCATTTGACACCGCGCTCGAAGCCATTCGCCGGCAGGTGGATGCGTACGTGGTGAAGCCTGCCGATCTCGAGCACCTGTTGGGCACCATCCGCGGCCTGCTGAGCGCGCGCTCGCCGCACCTACCCATCCGCGCCGAGCGCGTCCCCAGAATGATTGCGCAGCGCCGCGATGAAATCGCGCGGCGCTGGGTTTCAGCATTGCGGCAGCACGAAGCCGTACCCCACGCCGGCCCGGACGATTGCCCGATGCTGGATTGGCTGATTTCCACCCTGGAAAACAATGAACTGATCGTTGAAACCGCCGTGGAGCACGGCAGGACGCGGCGGGCCCAGAAGTGCACTCTGGCAGAGCTCATACGCGAATGCCACCTGCTTCGCCGCGAGCTGCTTCAGTTGGTTGAAGAGAACCTGCTGGCAATCAAGATCAGTTTTGTGGTTGCCGATCTTGCCGCGCTGAACGCAGCCATAGATGCCATGCTGGCGGCAGCGGTGGAAGGATATCTGGAAGAGCCGGCCAAAGTCAGTTCTCCCGATCAGGTTGCACAGTTGCCGGGCAATGAACGTCAGCCGCACTGAATAGGGATTACCGCCGCGAACGCCGGTACTGAATCACCTCCGCGATTCCCACCCACAAATCCAGCGCTCCCACGCCGCTGACCAGCCCGCGGACAAAGTTGTTCATCGCGATTGCGCGAATAGCCGGATATGCGTCGAGCAGGGTGTTTTGCGCCCAGGCATCGCGCCACGGCAGCATGATGACCAGCCCACCCAGGTAAAGCGTCAGCACCACAAAAAGGCCGGTAAGAAGCGGGTGGCGCAGCCGGCCAGCCGAAACCGGCGCAAGGGCTACGGGTTGGGGAAGCTCGGCAGCGGGTGTGCTCAAAGAATCTTTTCCGTCCTGTTCTTCAGGCTCGCGAGTTATCGGCTGGGGCGAAAAATCCATCCCACAGGATTCTACGCTCTGAGCGCCTCAATACGGTCGGCAACATCGCGGTAATCAATGTTGCTGCCGTAGGCCTCCATAAAATGCTCCAGCGCCGTATCGCGGCTTCCGGACTGCTCGTAGGCCAGGCCGAGCTCATAATGAATGGCGACCCGCGCATCGGGATCCAGATGAGGCAGCGCCAGCGCGCGCTTGTACCAGCGTAGCGCAGCCTGCGGCACGCCGCGCTCGACCAGGCAATGGGCAAGCCAGGTGTATGCCTGCAGGGCATCGCCAAACTCTGCGCCGCGCTCCAGCGCATTGCAAACCTGCTGCAGCTCCCCAATGGCTTCATCCAGCAGGCCCATATCCTTCAGCGCAACCCCCATGTTGTAGTGCTGGTCCAGATCGCCGGCAGGCGGCGCAAGTGAGGAACGAAATTCCGCCAGAATGTCGTCGAGCGGGTTCTCCAGAAAGGAGCTTTCCACCTCCGTGCGCACCGCGCCATTTGTTTTTTTCGATGGCTGGGGGGCGTTTCCGGCGGGTGCACTGCTCACCATGTGCGAACGATTCAGCGGCCGGCTGGCTTGCTCGCGCGGGGCGGGCGCGGCCTTCAGCCGCACGCCGGCGGCCGCCAGCGCCACTCGTGGTTCGTTCTCGGCATAGCCGTGCTGCGATTCCTCTTCCGTGATGTTCCGTGTTGCCGGTTCCGTGCTGCAGTTGCGGACCCCAAAGATGGGCTCGTCGCGCGGATACATGCGCGAGAGCGGCGTCACAGGCGGCTCCTCTTCTGCCGGTTCCTGTGCCGGGCCCGCCGCGTCGGCCGCCGCTGGCTGCCTGGCTGCCTCGATCTCGGCGCGGAGTTCTGCCGCTTCAGGCGCCTGCGGCCGCAATTCCAGGGCGCGTTCCAGGGCGGACTCGGCTTCGGAGCTGAGGCCATGGAGCAAATAGAACCGCCCCTCTTCCACTGCGCCCGCAAATGCCTCATCCTCAGGCGATGCATCGCATGCGCCCGCTTCCGGAGCATCGTCTGCCAGCGCGGCCAGGTTCTCGTTGACCTCGCTGGCCAGCGCCTCCCACTCGTCGGCCCCGGGATCCGCAGCGAGACCGGGCTGGAGCGGGAATGTTGGTTCGGCCGCGCCCGGCTCGGGCTCAGCAGCGGCCTTTGGAGCGGTTGATGCCGGCCTGGCCAGCGCAGCCCGTTCGCGGTATTTGGCTTCCATCGCGGCGCACTGGCGCGCTTCATCGCCCTGGCCCGAAGCTTCATAAGCCTCGCGCAATATGGCAAACCGCTCAGCCGCCTCGCCATACCGCTCGCCGCGAACGTAAGCGGCTGCCAGCCGCTGGTTCACCGTGACGTCGCGCGGCGCAACCGCGAGCGCCGCCTCCAGGGCTGAGATTGCCCGGGCTGCGGAGTTGTACGACTGAAACAGTTCGGCATCCGTAAGCGCCGCCTCAATCAGGCGCTGAGTCTCTTCCGGATACTGCTCGCCGCCTGCGGGCGCCGGTGCAGGAGTCAAGGCATCGACTGCGGCCAGTGAGGCGTCTTCGCTCTCCGGCGCTGCCTTTTTTGAGCCAAGCTGCTCCAGGTTCCGCAGGTGCATCTCGTTTTCCGGCTCCAGTTGCGCCAGCTCCTCGTACAGCTTTTGAGCTCGCTCGTTCTGTCCGGCCTGTACACACGCCTGGGCCAGCAGTTCGATGTTTTCCACCATGCATCCGCGTTCGCCCGCCCGGCGGTTCATATGCAGCGCCGCTTCCAGCACCGGGATGTTGCCCCTGTGCTGGCCCACGGCGGCCTGCAGAATCCGCGAGATGGCAGCCGAATGCTCCTTCAGGGCATTCTCGGGCACATGCTCAAGCAAGCGAAGCGCCGCCTCGGGCGATGAGCGGTGCAGCAGCGCTTCGCTGACGCGGATTATTCCGCTTGCGTCGCTGTGCTTGTTCAGCAGGGTACGTGCATCGTCGGCGGCGGAATCGAGCTGGCCGGCGGCGGTGCGGGCATGGATCAGTTGGCGCAGCGGCTCGGCATTCCTGCCCCCATCGATCACCGCTTCCAGCCGCGGAATCGCCCGCGCCGGATCGCCGAAATCGGTCGCGATTCGGCCGTACTGCAGCGCCGCCTGCAGATGCTTCGGCGCGAAGCGCAGCAGCTTTTCGATCATGTCGAGAGCAGCCGCATGCCGCCCGCGCCCGTGGAGCGACTCGGCCGCCTTCAGGTAGGTTTCGGCTGCATGTTCCTGGCGCCCGCTGCTGCTGTACAGTTCCGCCAGGCGTTGCTGCAGGTGAGGATTATCGGGGTCGAGTTCCAGGGCTTTGCGATACACCGCAGCCGCGCCTTCGCTGTCGCCCTTCGAGAGCTGGTGTTCGGCGGCGGCGATGTACTGCGCTCGGGCTTCGCTGAACAGGCTTTGCAGGCTGTAGAGTTCACCCAGCTTCAGCAGGCAATCGAGCGCCTGCGGGTTCTGCTTGGTGATCTTCTTGTACATGGCAATCGCCTTCATGGCGAAGCCTTCGGCGGCGTAAGTATCGGCTACTTTGCGGAAGCACTGCAGCGCGTCTTCGGTGCGACCTGTGCAGATGTAGAGGTCGCCCAGAGTATTCAGCACGGTCAAATCATCAGGCTCGTGATTGATGACCTTCTCGTATTCCGCAATCGCACTGGGGAGTTTCCCCTGCAGGACGTTGCGTTCGGCAGCCTGCATGACTTTCGTCTTGTTGAAACCGAAGCCGAGTGCCATAGCCCTCATCGTTCGCCCCCGGCTCGGAGGTTGCCAGGCGCGCTCAGACTCACTTGGGGGAAGAAAATCAGGAACTGTTGCTTGTAAGGTAGCCGAGCTTGGTGTTTTTCGCTCGTTACGTTAGTCCGATACCTGAAGTCCACTCCTGTAAAAGCCAGCCCCTTGAACTCGGCACAAAACCCCGCAGTTCCGGCTATAAACGGCCGAAACCCGCAGCTACCCGCTCAATCCGCGTGTTCGGGGATTCGATTCCTCCGTGTATCGGCGCCTCGGCTGTTGGGTTCCGCCGCCGGGTACCGCAAAAATCAATAGCTCATTCGCCTTTTTTTCGCTATAATGGATCTGAGTAGCGGGAGGCGCCCATGGCTATTACGCGTCGTCAGCGGCAAGTGTATGACTTTATTGCTGATTTTGTGCAGCGCAACGGTTACTGCCCGTCGTTTGAAGAAATCGGCAAAGGCCTCGACCTGAGTTCGCTGGCCACGGTACACAAGCACATCTCGAACCTGGAGCGGAAAGGGCTGCTGAAGCGCGAACAGAACCGCAGCCGCTCCATCGATATTATTCCGCTGCGGGCTCGGGTGCGCGCCCGCCTGCAGGAGAACACGACGCTGCCGCTGGTGGGCCGCATTGCCGCCGGCCACCCGATTGAGGCGGTGGAAAACCCGGAAACCATCTCATTGGGCGACCTGACCCGCTCGAAGGAGGTTTTTGTACTGCAGGTGTCGGGCTCATCCATGCAGGACGAAGCCATCGTAGATGGTGACTACGTACTGGTGGAAAAAACCGCGGAAGCCCGCAACGGCGATATCGTAGTGGCCCTGGTGGGGGGCGCCGAATCGACGCTGAAACGCTTTTTCCTGGAGGGCGACCAGGTTCGCCTGCAACCGGCAAACGCCGGCATGAAGCCCATCATGGTGCCGGCGCAAAACGTGCAGGTGCAGGGGCGGGTGATCGGCGTGCTGCGGAAGTACTGAGTATGTTTATTAGTTGGTAAAAATTCCGGAAAACCGGCTTCCACTGATTCTCCACTGTTAGCAGTGGAGAATCCGGTACCAAATAGTAAACAAACTCATGCTGCGAGCCGGGCTTCCGCCAGGCGGTCGGCGGCGGCGTGGGGTGGAATAAGGTCGCGATCCGCCAGGCGGAGAATCTCGGCAATGGTGTCATGGATGGCCTCGACCTTCTGCGACGTCTGCTCCGGGCTCCAGCCCAGCCACTCGCGGCAGCAGCCGTTGATGACGCCGCCGGCGTTGGCGGCATAATCGGGAACATAAAGGATGCCGCGCTCGAGCAGCGCCTCGCCGTGCCGCGAATCCAGCAACTGGTTATTGGCCCCGCCGCAGATGATTTCGGCGCGAAGCTGCGGAATGGTTGAATCGTTCAGAATGCCGCCGAGCGCGCAGGGCGCGAACACGCTGGCAGCGGCTGAATAAATGTCGTTAGGCGATACAACATCCGCGCCCAGTTCCCGGGCGAGCTTCCCGGCCCTGGCGGAATCCACGTCTGCCAGGATAAGGCTGGCGCCGGCACGGTTAAGTTCGCGCGCAAGGTACTCGCCCACATGGCCGCAGCCCTGCAGTGCGACGGTGCGCCCGGCCAGCGCGGCGGTTCCCCAGCGATGCGCCGCTGCCGCCAGCATGGCGCGAAACACGCCGCGTGCGGTGTGCGGCGAAGGATCGCCGGAGAGGCCGGCCAGGCCTCCCACAAACGAGGTTTCGCGGCGGACTACTTCCATATCGGCGGTGCTGGTGCCTACATCTTCGGCGGTGATGTAAGCGCCGGCGAGAGAAGCCACCAGGCGGCCATGGGCGCGGAACAAGGCTTCGCGGTCGAACCCGGAGCCGGGGCTCAGGATTACGGATTTGCCGCCACCGAACGGCAGGCCCGCCAGCGCGTTCTTGTAAGTCATGCCGCGCGCCAGGCGCAGGGCGTCGTGCAATGCCTCATCCTCACTGGGGTATTGCCACACCCGGGTGCCACCTACGGCGGGCCCAAGGGCCGTGCTGTGCACCGCGATGACGGCGTGGTAACGGGAGGATTCCTCTTCCGCTATCAATACCCGTTCGTAGCCGGCGATGGACCGCTCGGTAATCTTCATTTCATCTCTGTGCGTGCCTCACGCCGGAAGGATTAGAAGCGCGGAACCCGCTGGTTTTATCCCCTGCCGGTGAAGCGCGCGGATTTTAGCATCCCTTCGTTGCCGGTAATTTGACGGCTGCGGAAGCGCGTTGCTATAGTAAATAGGTTCTGCGAGCAACACTGGCTTTTCCCGTATTGCCGGGACCAGGCAGTTAGGATTTTGCTGTTTCGCCCGGGAACCGCGAAGATCGGGTTCGCAAGAAGGGCGCCCTCGCTAGAAACAACGCCCGCGCTTCCTTCCATCCTGTTGGAAGGGTATGCGGGCAAACGGTTCGGCGAAACGGAGCTCATTTCGTAATCGGGAACATGAGCTGAACGTCGCCGGAGAATCGACAGCGTTCAATAGTTCCTCCTTCGGGGAGAAGCATGGTTCCGGCCATTCCGGAGCCAGACCCGTTACGGCGGGAGATGCGCCATGCGGGTGCTGCGCCTGGCTTGGCCGATTGGCGCGGCTGCGGCAACCGCAATCGGGCGCACACAAGAGGAATATGCCGACGTTTAATCAGTTGGTTCGCAAGGGGCGGAGCGCCCCGCGTTACAAGACGGCCAGCCCTGCGCTGCAGGAATGCCCGCAGAAGCGAGGGGTGTGTACCCGCGTGTACACCCAGACGCCCAAGAAGCCGAATTCGGCGCTGCGGAAAGTAGCCCGCGTGCGGCTGACCAACGGGATCGAGGTTACGACCTACATTCCCGGCATCGGCCACAACCTGCAGGAGCACTCGATTGTGCTCATTCGCGGCGGCCGTGTGAAAGACCTGCCGGGCGTGCGCTATCACGTGGTACGCGGCACTCTGGATGCGGTGGGTGTGGCGAACCGCAAGCAGAGCCGTTCGAAATATGGAGCCAAACGGCCGAAGGCCTAGGCTCGGAGCCTGAGCAATCGAGAGAGAAGCGCATGCCGAGAAAAGGTCACATTCCGAAGCGTGAAGTTGCCGCCGACCCGGTTTACGGATCGACGCTGGTCAACAAGTTCATCAGTTGCATGATGTGGAGCGGCAAGAAGTCCACTTCGCAGTCGATCTTTTATGACGCGATGAACAAGCTGCAGGAGCGCGGAGGCGATGACGCGCTCAAGCTGTTCAAGAAGGCGGTGGAGAACTGCAAGCCGCTGCTGGAGGTCAAGACGCGCCGCGTCGGAGGCGCCAACTACCAGGTGCCGGTTGAGGTGAATCCCGACCGGCGCACCTCGCTGGCCATCCGCTGGCTCATTGGCTATGCCCGGGCACGCGGCGAGAAAGGCATGACCGACAAGCTGTTCAACGAGCTCATGGAGGCCGCCAACAACCGCGGCGGCGCCATCAAGAAGCGGGAAGACGTGCACCGCATGGCCGAGGCCAACAAGGCGTTTGCCCACTACCGCTGGTAGCTGACAAAGGATTCAGAGTGCCCCGTACGGTTCCATTATCGCGTTGTCGCAACATCGGCATCATGGCCCACATCGATGCCGGCAAGACGACTACGACCGAGCGCATCCTGTTCTATACCGGGCGCACGCACCGCATTGGCGAAGTGCACGAAGGCACCGCGACCATGGACTGGATGGAGCAGGAGCAGGAGCGCGGCATCACCATCACGTCGGCCGCCACCACCTGCACCTGGCGCGACATCCGCATTAACATCATCGATACTCCCGGCCATGTGGATTTCACCGCCGAGGTGGAGCGCTCGCTGCGTGTGCTTGACGGCGCCTGCGCTGTGTTTGACGCCGTACATGGTGTCGAACCGCAGTCCGAGACGGTGTGGCGCCAGGCCGACAAATACGGCGTTCCCCGCATCTGCTTCATCAACAAAATGGACAAGATGGGCGCTGATTTTGAGCACGCCATCGATACCATTCGCAAGCGCCTCAATGCCCGCCCGGTCGCCATCCAGATCCCCATCGGCCAGGAAGCCGGTTTCAAGGGCGTCATTGACCTGCTGCAGATGAAGGCCATCCTGTGGAAGGATGAAACCCTGGGCGCCGAGTACGTGGTGGAAGAGATTCCCGAGAACCTGCGCAAAAAAGCCGACGCCTTCCACGCCCAACTGGTGGAGACGGTGGCGGAAAACGATGATGAACTGCTGCACAAGTTCCTCGAGGGTGAAACCATCAGCGCCGAGGAGATCCGGCGCGGGTTGCGCCAGGCGACCATCGATCTCAAGCTTTTTCCCGTAATCTGCGGCACCGCATTCAAGAACAAAGGCGTGCAGCCGCTGCTCGATTGCGTAGTGGACTACCTGCCTTCTCCCATCGACATTCCTCCGGTGAAGGGCACGGATCCCAACACCGGCAACGAAGTCACGCGCCGGGCCGAAGACAGCGAGCCGTTCTCCGCCCTGGCATTCAAGATCATGACCGATCCGTTTGTCGGCCAGCTCAGCTTTATCCGGCTTTATTCCGGGCAGTTGAAATCGGGTGACGGCGTGCTGAACCCGCGCACCGGGAAAACGGAACGCATTGGCCGGCTGCTGAAGATGCATGCCAACAAGCGGGAAGAGATCAGCGAGATCTACGCCGGCGACATTTGCGCCTGTGTCGGCCTGAAGAACGTAACCACCGGCGACACCATCTGCGAAGAGCGCCACCCGGTGGTGCTGGAATCGATTGAATTCCCCGCGCCGGTGATTGCCGTGGCCGTCGAGCCCAAGACCAAGAGCGACCAGGAAAAGATGGGCATCGCGCTGAACAAGCTCTCCGCCGAAGACCCCACCTTCCGCGTGCATACCGACCAGGAGAGCGGCCAGACCATCATCAGCGGCATGGGCGAACTGCACCTTGAGATCATCGTCGACCGCATGATGCGCGAATTCAACGTGCAGGCCAACGTCGGCAAGCCGCAGGTAGCCTATCGCGAAACCATCCGCAGGAATTCGGAAGCGGAAGGCAAGTTCATCCGCCAGACCGGCGGGCGCGGCCAGTACGGCCATGTGAAGATCCGCCTCGAGCCCAATGCGGGCAAGGGCTACGAATTCGTGAACGATGTTGTGGGCGGCGTTGTGCCGAAGGAATACATCAAGCCAGTCGATCAGGGCATGCAGGAGGCCATGGAAGGCGGAGTGCTGGCCGGCTATCCCCTGGTGGATGTAAAGGCCACACTCTACGACGGCAGCTACCACGAAGTCGATTCCAACGAAATGGCCTTCAAGATCGCCGGCTCCATGGCGTTCAAAGAAGCTGCGCGCCGGGCTTCGCCGGTCTTGCTGGAGCCGGTGATGTCGGTCGAGGTCGTGGTTCCGGAAGAGTATATGGGCCCCATCATCGGTGACCTTAACTCCCGCCGCGGGCACATCGAAGGCATGGAGCACCGCGCCGGCTCGCAGGTCATCAAGGCCATCGTGCCGCTGGCGGAGATGTTTGGTTACGCCACGCACATGCGCTCGACCACGCAGGGGCGGGCCACCTACTCGATGCACTTTGCCAGGTATGAAGAAGCGCCGCGCAGTGTTGCGGAGGAGATTATTGCCCGGGTGCAGGGCAAGGCGGGCGCGGGCAGGTGAGTCGGCGCAGCGCGGAAGTGCCTGATGTGGGATGCAGCCCGCGACGCGGGCGATAGAGTTTAGCCCACGGCGTAAGCCGTGGGTAGAAGCAGGATGAATTTAAGCCCGCGAAGCGGGCGAAAGAACCGGCCTGAGAGCTGAGGATCCGAGGAAATATGGCGAAAGAAAAATTTGAGCGCACAAAGCCGCACGTAAACGTAGGTACGATCGGGCATATCGACCACGGGAAGACGACGCTGACGGCGGCGATCACCAAGGTGCTGTCGAAGCACAACCCGAAGATCCAGTTCCGGTCGTTTGAT
>JAFAIN010000341.1 GCA_019236695.1 Acidobacteriota bacterium
GCCGACGCCCGACACCCAATGCCCGATACCCGAACCCGACCGCTATTTCCCCTCTGTTTGGGAGCCAGCAAAGAAGCGCGACTGGGCGCATGCGATGGTTCTCGCCAGGAACAGCGACGCCGGCGGGCGCCGGTGCGTTTTTTCCCAAGCTGTGCAATAGCTGCCCGGCAGAATAGGCCCGGAGCAGCGCGGTTTTGCGGCTAACCAGCACGTTTTGAGGGGCGGGGCCAGATTGGCCGTCCAAGTGCTGATTGGAAGTGCAGAGATAATCCCAGGGTGGGTAGGTATGGAACCGCAGGCTGAATTCGTTCCGGGGTTGATGCTCGCGAGGGCGGCCGCGTTTTCCTGGCCGGGCCGGCTGGAGGAAGAGTTCCCTGCCGCGGCGGTTCTGGTACCTGCACTGGCAAACGACAAAGAAGCCAGCAGCCACTCCGACCGCATGTGCCGGCTGGTGGTTGCCGTGGGCAAGGCTTTAACCCTGGGCGAGAGCGACATCCGGGGCCTGTGGCTGGGCGCAGCCCTGCATGATGTGGGCAAGATATGTATTCCGGGTTCCATCCTGCGCAAGGCGGGCCCGCTTGCGGCCGAGGAGCGCGCGATTCTGAATGAGCATCCCGCGCTCGGGGAGCGCCTGTGCGCTCCATACCGGGCGCTGAAGGCGGCGCTGCCCATTATTCGGCATCATCACGAGCGGTTCGACGGATCGGGATATCCCGACCGGCTGGCGGGCGAAGCGATTCCGCTGGCGGCCCGCATCGTGCAGATTGTGGACATTTTCGATGCGCTGATTACGGCGCGCTGCTACAAGCCTGCCTGGCCAATCGGGCAAGCGCTGGCCGGCATGCGAGCGGAATGCGATGAAGGTCACATTGACGCTCGCCTTCTGCGGGAGTTCGCAAGGCTGATCGGCTGAGCGCGGCTGCGCGCGCGACCGCCTGCGCTCCGCTCCGTTCCTGAAGCGTAAAATCGAAGCAGCAAGAAGCATTCACCACAAAGCACACGAAGGGTCACAAAGGCGCGAGGATGCCGGCAGTCTACCTTGACAACAATGCCACCACCCCTGTGCTGCCTGAGATTGTGGAGGCGATGCAGCCTTTTTTCTCGGCGCAATTCGGCAATGCGTCATCCATTCACCGGCGCGGGCAGCAGGCAAGAGCGGCGGTGGAGCGCGCGCGGGAACAGGTGGCGTTGCTGGTCGGCGCCCGGCCCGCCGAGATCGTGTTCACCAGCGGGGGCACCGAAGGCGACAACCTGGCACTGTTCGGCCTGCTGGCCCAACTGAAATCCGCCGAAACCGACCACATCATTACTTCGACGATCGAGCATCACGCGGTTTTGAACGCCGCTGAACGGTTGCGAGAACTGGGCGTTGAAGTAACGTTCGTCGGAGTGGATTCCGAATGCCGGGTAGATCCCGGCGATGTACGGCGAGCTTTGCGGCCGAACACACGACTCATCAGCGTCATGGCCGCCAACAACGAAACGGGCGTGCTGCAGCCCTTACGGGAGATTGGCAGGATTGCGGCGGAAGCCGATGTCTGGTTCCACACCGATGCAGTACAGGCGGCGGGCAAGATGCGGTTGAACGTGGATGAAATCGGGTGCGATCTTTTGACCATTTCGGGCCACAAGATGCATGCGCCGCAGGGGATTGGCGCGCTGTATGTACGCAGGAACACGCTGCTGTCTCCGCTGTTGTGGGGCGGGCGGCACGAGCGGGGCCGCCGCGCCGGCACGGAGAACGTACCTGCCATCGTAGCGCTGGGCAAGGCAGCCGCGGTGGCCTCGGAGTGGCTGGAGGCCGGCGGGCCGGAGCAGATGAGCGCCGCACGGGACCGCCTGGAAAACGCGCTTGTGAGTGAGATTGAAGCGGCCCAGGTAAACGGGGGCGGCGCTCCGCGCGTGCCGAATACCACGAATATTTCGTTTGCGGCGGTGGAAGGCGAGGCCCTGGTAATCGCGCTGGACCTTAAGGGGCTTGCCGTATCGACCGGCGCTGCCTGTTCTTCCGGAGCCATCGAACCGTCACACGTGCTGACGGCCATGGGCCTGGCTGCGGGCCGCGCGCGCGGCAGCCTGCGATTCAGCCTGGGCAAGCAGACCACCGCCCCCGACATTGACTATGCCATCCTCCTGGTTCCCGAAACGGTTGCCCGCCTGCGAGAGCTGAGCCCGATGTGGAAGCCCCGGCCGGCAGCGGTGTAGTGCATAACTGCGGGTTGCTTGCTCCCCGGCAGTGTTGATAAAGTAGTTACTATTCGGGAAGGCAACGAAAGCGGTTCCGCTCTTCTCCCAAATATAAGAAGCCCGTACGCCGGGCGAAATCCCAGGCTTATCACATGTATCGCAGCTTCCCTGTCGTGCTATGTTCCTGCGCAATTTTTCTTTTCGGGGTTCGGGCCCTGGCCTGCACTGCATCAACGGACCGGACCGTCAACATCTGCTCTCCGGCAGGTGCTTCGACGGACACTTCGCCGGTGCAATTCAGCGCGGCCGCACTGGACAACGAATATCCGATCACCGGGATGGTTCTGTACGTGGACTCGCAGGTCGCCGCGAAGAGCTCGAGCGCAACATTGTCGGCTTCCGTGACGCTGGGCGCGGGCAGCCACGCCATCGTGATTCGCGCGTGGGATACATCGGGTTATTACTTCTCATCTTCGGAGAGCATCTCGGTGAGTTCGGCTGCGAGCACTGCGCCCGCCGTGAGCATGACAGCCAGCCCGAGCTCGGTTCCGGCAGGATCAAGTTCCACGCTGGCGGTTACGGCGCAGAATGCCTCGGCGGTAACGGTAGCCGGCTCTGACGGAAGCACTTACCCGCTGGGCGCGGCGGGAGGCAACCTAACGGTGAAACCGGCGGCGACGACCACCTACACGGCGACGGCGAAGAATTCAGGCGGGCAGTCGGCGACCGCAAGCGCAACCGTTACGGTTGCGCCGGCCTCGAGCTGTGCTGCCACCGCAGACCGCACGGTGAAGATCTGTTCTCCGGCTGCGGGCACAACCGTGAACTCGCCCGTGCAGTTCAACGCGGCAGCGCTGGATAACGAGCATCCAATTACGGCCATGATCCTGTACGTGGATTCGGTGAACTCGGCAAAAAGTTCGAGCGGCAGCATTTCGGCATCGGTGGCGCTGGGGGCGGGCGGCCACGCGGTTGTGATCCGCGCATGGGACAGCAGCGGCTATTACTTCTCGTCTTCGGAGAGCATTACGGTGGGCAGTTCCACGGCGTCGCCCTCCGTCACCATCAGCGCCAACCCGTCATCGATTACGGCAGGCGCAGGCTCCACGCTGACGATTGCGGCACAGAACGCATCGAGCGTGACGATTACGGGCACGGACGGCAGTTCGTACGCGGTGGCTTCCACGGGAGGAACGGTGGGGGTGACACCGGCTTCGACGACAACCTACACGGCCAAAGCTTCGAATTCGGCCGGGCAATCGGCCACCAGCTCAACCACCGTTACGGTCAGCTCGACGACTGGAACCGGCATATCGGCGGTAAACCACGTCATTTTCATGATGCAGGAGAACCGCAGCTTTGACCACTACTTCGGCATGTTGAATCCCTACCGACGGGCGAACGGATTCAACGTGGGAGATGACGGCAAGACCTACGATGTGGATGGGATCGATGACAAGCTCTCGAACATCAGCAATCAGGACGACGAGGGAGCCACATTCCAACTGTTCCATACCTCGAGCACATGCCTGGATGACATGACGGCCTCGTGGCTGGAGAGCTACGGCGACGTGTACCGGTGGGCATTCGGCACGAATCGTCCCATCAATATGGACGGGTTCGTGCACACGGCCGAGGGTTATGCGAAGAGCGGCAGCGGCAGCGGCTCATTTACCGACCTGACCGGCCAGCGGGCGATGGCCTATTACGAGGACACAGCGGTGGGCGGCACGCCCGAGCTGAACTACTACTACTGGATGGCTTCGCAATTTTCGATTTCCGACCGCTGGTTCTCGCCGGTTTCAAGCAAGTCAACCCCCAACCGGCTGGCCACGCTCTCGGGCGGCACGACGCAGGGATACGTGCTTGATCCGGGCAGCGATGACCACGCGCCGCAACTGAATGCCGAAACGATTTTCCAGTTACTCGACAGCAAGGGCATTTCCTGGAAGATTTACTACTCGGCGACGGATTCGAGTGGGGTTCCGGAGACCACGTTCACGTATTTCAGTTACAGCAGCCATTACATTTACCGGAACTCGAGCGGCGCACTGGTAATTGACAGCACGCACGTTGCGCCCATCAGCCAGTACTTCACGGACGTGAACAACGGAGCGCTGCCGGCATTCAGCTACATCGAAACCCATTATGGAGTTTCCGACGAGCATCCGGGCTCCGGACAATCGATTCTGACCGGCCAGGCAGCAGTGGCCAACATCATCAACTCGCTGATGTACAGCCCGTCGTGGACCGATTCGGTGTTCTTCCTGGCCTACGACGAGGCGGGCGGGGAATACGAGCACGTGCCGCCGGTTCCGGGCCAGACAAACAAGAACACGAGCGCGACGCTCGCCTCCGTGGAAGGCGATATTGGCACGATGGCGGTGAACCCCGATGGCTACAATCCATGCCTGCCGGCCACGGCGGGTGTGTACACCAACCACTGCGATCTGCGCAGCGGGATGCCCGGCGCGAATTCGGGCGACGCTCCCGCGGTGTATGGGTTTGCGGCGCAACTGGGCTTCCGGGTTCCCAACATGATTATTTCGCCCTTTGCGCGGCGCCATTATGTTGGCCACAACGCAATGGACCATACGGCTGTGATCCATTTCCTGGAGGAGAGGTACGGCCTGGGCAGCCTGACGAAACGCGACGCGGCACAACCCAGCCTGCTTGACTTCTTCGATTTCACAAATAAGCCATGGGCCACGCCGCCGCCGCAATCGAGCGTGCCTGTGCCGCCGTCACCGGGCGGGACATGTCATCCGGCAACCATGTAGAGGAAAAGGCAAAAGGCAAAAGTCAAAAGGCAAAATCCATAGCGCGCGAAGCGCCACCACAATTTTGCCTGTTGCCTTCTTACTTTTGCCTTTTCCGGTTTTACTCCACCGAAATCACCGGACCGCGCTTTTCCCGAACTTCGCCGATCACCACGGCGCTTTCGCCGGCGGCCGCGATTCCTGCCACCAGTTCTCGGGCGCCCGCTGTGCCAACCGAGATCAGAAGGCCGCCAGCGGTCTGGGGATCAAAGAGGATGGTTCTAAGCTCCGCGGGCACGCTGCCGCCGAACTCGACCGCGCATTCGGCAAATTCGCGGTTGGCGTTGAGCCCGCCCGGTATGAAACCGCGGCGCACGCATTCCAGCGCGCCATGCAACAGAGGAACGGCCTCAGCGCGGATGACGAGGGACACACCGGAGGCGGCTGCCAGCTCGCGGGCGTGCCCGATGAGCCCGAATCCGGTGATATCGGTCATGGCGTGGACTGCGGGGATTTGAGAGGCTACCAGGGAGGGCAGGCGATTCAGGCGGGTCATGCTCAGGGTGGCGGCCTCTACCCACGCGGGATCGGCCTGCTGCCGCTTGATGGCGGTCGATATGACCCCGGTGCCAAGTGCCTTGGTCAGGACGAGCCGGTCACCGGGTTGCGCGCCGCTATTGGCGAGGACGCGAGCAGGGTGCACGGTGCCGGTTACGGCATAACCAAACTTGATTTCGTCATCGCGAACACTATGGCCGCCGAGAACCACGCAGTTTGCTTCCATCATTTTCGAAAGGCCGCCGGCCAGGATCTGCTCGAGGACAGCGAGATCGCCCTTCTCAGGAAAGCACACGATGGCGAGCGCGCTCAGCGGCCGCCCACCCATGGCATAAACGTCACTGAGGGAGTTGACCGCAGCGATTTGCCCGAAGGTTCCGGGATCGTCCACCACCGGAGTAAAAAAATCAACCGTCTGCACCAGAGCCAGCTCAGGGCCGAGGCGGTACACTCCGGCGTCATCGGCTTTATCAAAGCCGACCAGCACATTGGGGTCATGCTGCCGGGCTAATTTCCCAAGCACCGCGTCCAGCGCCGCCGGACTCAGCTTGGAAGCTCAACCTGCAGCCTTGGCGTGCTCAGTAAGCCGAATTGGCCCTGTAAGGGTCATCGGACAATTGTAGTCAGGTGGGGCTGCCGCAGTTCTATTGTGGGCTAGAGCTATACTGAAGTGGCTCATGCCCCAGGCCATTTTCAAACGGATTCTCCTCAAGCTTTCAGGCGAAGCCCTGGCGGCCGACCGCGGTTTTGGCGTGGATACGGTGCGCATTCACGAGATTGCCGGCGAAATTTCCGAGGTGCATGCGCTGGGCGTGCAAATCGCGATCGTGGTGGGCGGAGGAAATTTTTTTCGCGGCGTGGCGGAACAGGCTCGCGACATGGACCGCGTGTCGGCGGATCACATGGGCATGCTGGCCACCGTAATCAACGCGCTGGCTCTGCAGGATGCGCTGGAGAAGCGCGAGGTGTACACCCGGGTGATGACGGCGATTGAGATGAACCAGGTGGCCGAGCCGTTTATCCGCAGACGGGCCATCCGGCACCTGGAAAAAGGGCGGGTGGTGGTTTTTGCCGCCGGCACCGGCAGCCCCTACTTTTCCACGGATACGGCAGCCTCGCTGCGCGCCATGGAAATCAAAGCCGACGTGATCATGAAAGCCACCAAGGTGGATGGCATTTATGATGCCGACCCGTTGGTGGTGAAAGACGCGAAAATGTTCGATAACATCACCTACCTCGATGTCATCAAGCGCGGGCTAAAAGTGATGGATTCCACTGCGATCGCGCTTTGCAAGGACAACAACCTTCCCATCCTGATCTTCAATTTGAACCGGCACGGAAACATCAAGCGAGTGCTCACTGGCGAGAAGGTGGGCTCGCTGGTCAGCGCTTAGCGTCCGCCTGCGGCGCCTGCGGCCGCTGGCCTCCGGTCGGGTAACTAGCGTGCCCCAGAGGAGCCGGCAGCCTGGCTGCTCAGTCGGGTGGTGCCGGCGCCCATAATGCGGCCTTTTTCATCCTGAACGAAGACCACCGCATGCAGTTTGTCGCGATGCCAGTCACTCTTGAGCTTCAGGGGCACGGTGCGCGTGAATGCGCCATCCTTCAATTTGCCGATCGACGCAAGCTGGCGCACAACCGCGCTGTGGTGCAGCGTGCGCGAACGGTTTTCCCCGGCCTTCACGTCAGTGGCGAGATCGTCTTCGGTGATCGCCAGCCAGATCTTCTGCGATCCGTGGAGGGCCCCTTGGGCCTCAACGGTGACTTCCGCTTCGTTCACGCTGACTCGTACACTGGCCGCCCTGGGTTCTGCGGCTGCTTTCCGAATCAATCCAAACACCCGGCCAGGGTTGTTCCCCACGGTTTCGTATTCGCCGTCAACCACCGCCTGCGGCGTGTAGATGGCTTTCGTATGGAACCACCCCTGGTAATCCTGCTGCCGGGCGGTGTAGCTGGAATCGGAAAAGCGATCGCGCCAGCCGTCCTGGTCCCAGTACGTGACGTGAAAGGCAAGCGGGATCACATTGAAGTTCATAGACTGGCCGCGCGCCATGGCGTTCAGAAGATCATCTGCGGGCGGGCAATCGGAGCATCCTTCAGAAGTGAACAGTTCTACCAGCACCGGCGCAGGCGGCACCGCCGCAGGCGGTTGCGGCGCGCCCTGAAGTGTGACCAGCATCAACAGCGAGGGAAGCAAAAAAACGAAGCGCGCATGCATGGAGAACTCCTGCCAATAGGATGCCCGGCGGCGGGGTTGGTGTCCCCGACGCCCACAATAATAGCCCGGCACAGGCGGGCCCCTTCAATGGCGCCAGGCGCTATTCGGCTATGCACTTCCCGCCGGAAACCTTGAAGCGGGACATTTCCAACCAGCTTTGACACAGAATGCGGCAAACAATCTTGACACTTAAAGTTTCCGGGTGTACACCCCGTAGCGAAGTCCACGAAGTCTGCACATTGCCCCGGCGCCAGACTTTCTGCATGGCGGAGAGCCGGACGCGCTGACAAAGTGAAGACAGAGGAAGGCAGATGAAATACTTCATGCGGCTGTCGATCATGGGGCTGGGAGTTCTGCTTGCGGCGGAGATTTGTTCCATCGCGCAAACCATTACTGCGGCCCTGCAGGGGCAGGTGACGGATCCCAGCGGAGCGTTGATTCAGGGAGCGAAGGTGACGGCAAGAAACAAGGCCACCGATTTCACCCGCAGCGCTGTAGCCGTTTTAGGGCAGTACAACCTCGAGGGCATTCCCGCGGGCGATTACGTCATCACTGTGCAGGCAACAGGATTTGCCACCCAGGAGCGCGAAATCAGGCTGCAGGTCGGGCAGGTTGGCGCTTTGAGCTTCAGCCTCACGGTCGGCCAGGCCAGCGAAACCGTGGTAGTGCAAGGCCGGTCTGAGCTGCTCGAGCCCACGCGCACCCAGGTGAGCGACGTGATTACGCAGCAGCAGATTCAGGATCTGCCGGTAAACGGCCGCGAGTTCATCAATTTTGCTCTGCTCTCCCCCGGCGTGCAGGTGGGCGACACCACTTCCGGCAGCACTGACGTGATCGTGGAACCAGTCACCAAGCTGGCGTTCAACGGCCAGAACATTCATTTCAATTTCATCGCGGTGGATGGCGCGGACGATATCTCGACCGCTTCCGGCATCCAGCGAGGCACGCCGCCGCCGGAAGCAGTGCAGGAGTTCCGCGTCATCAACACCGACTACAGCGTCGAGTTCGGGCGCGCCACCGCCGGCATCGTCAACATCATCACCAAGAGCGGGACCAACGATCTCCACGGCGCGCTTTACGACTACCTGCGCAATGACGCAATGGACGCGCACAGCGCGCTGGCAGCGCCCGGTTTTACCACCCTGCGCCAGAACCAGTTTGGCGCCGCGCTGGGCGGCCCCGTCAAGAAAGACAAAACCTTTTTCTTCATGAATTACGAAGGCCAGCGCCGCGCCGAGTCGCCCATCTACAACTCCATCGTGCTGGCCAACATCGCCGCCATCAACAACGTCAAGGCGAATGTTTTCGGCCTTCCGCCGGAAAATCTCGGAGTGCTCCGCACCGGCAACCTCGATAATGGTTTCCTGCGCTTCGATCAGAACATCAACAGCAGGAATTATGTTTATGTCCGCTACTTCATCAACGATGGCCGCCTCACCAACCAGTCGCCGCTGAATAACGGCTTCGACCTGCCCTCCGCGTTCAAGAACAACTACATTCGTGACCAGTCGCTGGCCGGCGCGCTCGATACCACCATGTCATCGACCTGGCTGAATGATTTGCGCCTGCAGTACGCGCACCGCACTTTTGATTTTCCCGTGGTTTCCACCCAGCCGCACCTCGAAGTCAGCAATACCTTCGCGGTGGGCGTGAATCGCGGCAATCCTGATATCTACCGCGAGGCGCGTTTCGAGCTGGTCAACAACCTTACCCACATTGCGGGAAGCCACACTCTCAACTTCGGCGGCAACTTTGACCGGGTTTCCACTTATGAATCATTCCCGCTCTTCTACCCGTTCGAGGCTGATTTTGCCAATTTGGCGGCTTTCCTGGGCACCGATGGCGCGGCGCCCGGGCCCGATCCGTTCGTTTTGTTCTTCCAGCGCTTCAGCACCACCACCAACCCGCTGTTCACGGAGGGCACGCTGGCCGGGGGCACCGCGATATATCAAGGCGGGCCCGTGCCGCAGGCCATTCGGAATCAATCCGCGGCCACGCTCGACCATACCTATGACGGTCTTTACGTGCAGGACAGATGGCGCGCCACTTCGCGGCTCACTCTGAATGGCGGCGTCCGCTGGGAGTTTGAAACCTGGCCATCGCGCGTGCTGAACACCAACTGGAGAGATTTCGATCCCCGCTTCGGACTGGCCTATGACCTCGGCACTAGCCGCAATGTGGTGTTGCGTGCCGGCTTCGGGCTCTTCCACGGCGCCGTCGCGTCACCGCTGCTGATGTGCCAGGCGCCCTCCTGCGGCGGGCTTTCCACCTATCCCGGCCGCTCCTTCGAAGATGGCCTCAACGCCGGCACCGGGCTGTTCACCTTTGCCAGTGCGCCCTTCATCAATTACGTGGCCCTCAACGCGCTGCTCAAGCGCGCGCAGTACCCCAACGGAGATACCACCGATGGCGTGGCGCTGGGCTGTCCGGACGGCACGCTGGCCTCCTGCGGGTTCCTGCAGGATGCCACCATCGTGCGCTTCACTCAGAATTACAAGAATCCCTATTCGATTCAGGCCAGCGCCTCGCTGGAGTTTCAGCCGTTCAAGGATGCCACGCTCAACATCACCGGCATGCACCTACGCGGCGTTCATCTGGGCAGCTTCTACAACGTCAACCAGCCCAATCCCTCAGATACCGTGGCCGTCCATGACTCCGCGGGAGGCACGGTTTGCAAAGATGTCTATTTCAATTTCCCGGCCTCCGGCTTCGCCAGCCCGCCTGCGCCTTGCAGCCCCTATCCCGCGGCCTTCGCCATTCCCAATACGCCGCACATCAACGCTATTCCCGGCTTCCGCGACCCGCAGTACAGCGTGTTTTTTGAGGCCGCGGCCAAATGGGATTCGGTGTATGACGGCCTGCTGGTCAACTTCAACAAGCGGCTGAGTCATAACGTGTCGTATGAAATCAGCTACACCTATTCCCATTCGATTGATGACGGCCCAAATCCCAGTTTTGTTCTGATCCCGCAGGACAGCAGCGGCGGAAATTTCCGGTCGGAGCGCGCCAATTCCGCCGATGATGTGCGCCATCGCTTCGTGGGCAACGCCACCTTCACCAGCCCCACCGGCTGGAATCCGGGGCTGCGCAATTTTGCTCTCAGCTTTATCGTCAACCTGCAGTCGCCCCAGTTCTTTACCAAGTACGCGGGCTTTGACGCCAACGGCGACGTTTTCGGCAACAACGATCGTGTGGGCGGCGAGCCGCGCAATACCTTCCGCGGCGACTCGCTGCAGACTGTTGACTTACGGCTGGCGCGCGCCTTCCAGATACGGGAAAAAGCCAGGATGGAGCTGATGGCGGAAGCCTTCAACGTGGCCAACCGGGTCAACGTCCGCTATTTCAACACCAACTATGGAGCTGCGGATTTTTGCGGGCCCGACCCCGGGGCGCCCGGCTGCCTGGGCGCGCCGCATCTCTACAAGGAGGGTTCACCCAATCCGTTTTACGGAACCCCCAGTTCAGTGAACAATCCGCGACAGATTCAACTGGCCATCCGGTTGAGCTTCTGAGGCGCTGATGAGGTTCGGAATCTACGCGGAGATGCAGACTCCGCCGGGCAAACCACACGCGGATATGACGTGGGAGATCCTGCGGCAGATCGAGCATGCCGATGCCGCGGGATTTGATGTGTACTCGGTCATCGATCACCACTTCTTTCAGAAGTTCTCGATTTCCGCCAATCCGCTGGCCTTGTTTGCGGCGGCGGCGCAGCGTACGCGGCGCATTCGCCTGCGCACCGCGCTCCACACCCTGCCGCTGGAGAACCCGTTGCGCCTGGCCGGCCAGATTGCCATGGCCGATATTCTTACTGCCGGCCGCCTGGAGTGCGGCCTCGGCCGCGGCCATGCCTGGCTCTATGGACCGTCAAATGTTCCACTTGAGGAGAGCCGCCCCCGCTACGAAGAAGCCATCGAGATTCTGGTTCGAGCCTGGACCCAGGACTCGTTCTCCTATGATGGCAGGTATTACAAAGTGGAAAATGTTTCCGTGGTGCCGAAGCCGCTGCAAAAACCTCACCCGCGGCTGTTTACCGGCGGCACTAGCGACGTGACGTATCAAATGGCGGGCGAGCGCGGCTGGGGGATTTTTGTTCCTCCGCTGCTTCCTTACAAAGTGCTCGAGGCACCACTCGCCATTTACAAGGCTGCCTGCGCCCGCAACGGCCACGCTTCCGATATCGTTTACATCCGCCCCGTATATCTGGATGACAATGAGAGCCAGATTCGACGGGAGGTGGAAGCAGCGCTGCACAACTTCCTGGTCTTCAATTCCTCGCCGGTGGAGTCGCTGCAGGCCGAAAGCAAGAAGGCCGAGTTGCGCGCCAAAGGCTACGGCTTCTACGCCAGCGGAGCTCTTGAATCGCTTACCCGCCTCACCTATGACGAGATCGTCGATCAGGAGATCGCCTTCATCGGCACGCCCCAGAAAGTCATTCGCCAGATCGAGAACCTGGCTTCGACGGGCGGCATCGGCGAATTGGCGATAGTTTCGAACTTTGGCGGGCTGGAACACTGGAAGTCGATCAAGACGCAACAACTGTTCTCCGAACGTGTGATGCCGGCCTTCCGCTCCTTCAACACAGAAACCGCGGCGACTACCCTCAGTTAACCGTGACAGCTTTTTTGCGTTGTGGCCCTCCAACCTGAGCGCGTGGGGCGCTGCGAGCAAACCCCGATTCCTCACCTCACTCGCTCGACTTCCGGTCGGCTGGCCTCTCCGTAATGACCCGTCGGAACTAAGTACGTACTAAGCTGATTTTGGTTCTTACCTAAGTTATTTACCCCAGCTAGACTCGAAGAAGTGGTTCCGGCCTCCCCGGGCTGGAATACCGCAAGATGCCGCGCAGCGCCGCCCCGACCGGGAGCGCGTGCTATGCGCCGGCGTTGAAAGACAGGCTGCGCGGTTTGCTCTCCCCACGCTGCGCTCCGTCTCTATGAAACTGAGGAGTGTGCAAGTTGTTGCGTTGGACCGTGCTGTTCTGCGTTCCTGTTCTGGTTTTGTTTTGCTTAGCCGGTTGCGGCGGCCGTACTTCGGCGACTCCCGCACCGGGGAATGCTTCCACTGAGGCTCCCCAGGCGAACTCCACGCCGGCCGCTTCCGGGGTTTACGGGTCTATGGCAAACGCGGTTGGCAACATTGAGCAGATGGGCGGCTGGACGGCGTGCACGGCGCAGTTGCCGGATGGAATGCCGTGCGCCAGCGGCCTGGGAAACGCCGCATATTCCATGACGCAGCATATGCCCATCCCCTCCCGGGACGGGCATTCGACGCAATTCAGTATCTCGGGCCCGACCGGCTACTCCAATGTGCTGTGGTGGAACCAACTCACGCCCGCTCCCAGCGCGAGCCACTTCGTGTATGACTTCTGGGTGTATGTGACGGAGTCGAATGCGCCCCAGGCATTGGAGTTCGATTTGAACCAGACGTTCGGCGGCACCAAGTACATCTTCGGAACGGAATGCAATTTCAAGGGCACGGGCGTGTGGGACGTTTGGGACGGCAGGGAAGGGAAATGGGTTCCATCACCGGTGGGGTGCGTTCCCTTTGCCGCAAACTCATGGACGCATGTGGCCTGGACGTTCGAACGCGCCAACGGGCAGGTGCATTACGTCAGCATCGCCATCAATGGCACAACCTATCCGGTGAATATGTGGCAGGCGCCCCAGGCCAACGTGGATGCGCAGGAACTGAACGTCGCGGTGCAGCTTGACGGGAACAGCAGGCAGCAGCCCTACAGCATCTGGATTGATGACATGAGCCTGAGTTACGACTGAAACGCAACCACTGGGTTGCGCAACACACCGATGGTTTCGATTTCGCATTCGATGACGTCGCCGGGCTTGAGATACCAGGCTTTCGGGTCGCCGCTGAACGCGGCCACACCCGACACAGTGCCGGTGGAGACGACATCGCCCGCACTGTAGCCCATGGGCGAGTAATGCGCCAGGATCTCGGGAATTCTGACGGACATCCTGCTGGAATGCGATGCCTGGCGGCGCTCCCCGTTCACGCGCAGCTCCATGGCCAGGTCGTGTGGGTCGGGCACCTCGTCGGTGGTGACGATGTGCGGCCCGAGGGGGCAGAACGTATCGATTCCCTTGCAGAAGCTGAACACTCCGGACTTCATCTCCTGTCGCTGAATGTCGCGGGCCGTAATGTCATTAAAGATGAGGTAGCCCCCTACGTACTGCTCCGCGTCTTTGGCGTTGAAGTGCTTGCCCGCCTTCTTTACCACCACCGCAAGCTCGAGTTCGTAATCGAGTTCGCTGGTCAGGTGCTGGGGATAGACCACCGGGGCATCGGGCCCGATGATGGCGTCCACATTCTGAAAGAACACGATCCAGGGGAGCACCGGATGCGAGAAACCGGCCCGGCTGGCCTCTTCGTGATGTTCGCGAAAATTCCCGGCGGTGTGGAAGAACTTGCGGGGACTGACGGGGGCCTCGATGCGCACGTCTCCTGAGGAATAGAAAACCGCCTCTCCATGGCCGCCTGCCAACTGGTCGCCTCGTGCGTCGGCAAAATCCAGAGCATGGCGAGCCAAATCGAGGGAAGTGTCGCCTCCTGCAAATAACAGCCGCATGTCGGGCGGGACGTAGGCTTCCGCGAGGCGCAGAAACGCGGATTCATGCCTGAGATCGCGAAAGTATGCAGCCGCGGCGGCGGAGAGATCGACGATGCGGCCGCCATGCCGCGCACCAATACGTTGCCGGCCGGCGTTATTTGTGAAGGTGACGAGGCGCATAGATGGTTTGAGCTGCCGGAAAAATATCACAGGAAGGCGATATTTCAAGCATTCCCGGGCCGGCATTCGTGGTGAAGAACTCGGCTTCGGAGGCGGCGCCGGGAAAGCGCCTGGAATAATCAACCCTCCAGGCCTCGAGAAAGGCGTGTGCGTCGGAACGAAGCACGACTGCCCACACGCTGCCTCCGAACCCTGCGCCGAACGAAGAGGCCGCGATTGCGCCCAGGCTCCGGGCCATCCGCGCAAGAAACACGGTTTCGGCTGTCTGGTTTTTCAGCAGGCGTTCGGCCTGGGTTTGCGAAGCATCCATCGCCTGCCCCAATGCCGCGAAATCTTTCGTGCGAAAGGCGGCTGCCACCCGGGGCACAACCTGCTCGGATTCGAAAACAAAGTGCTCAAACCTGTCGCCGAGCTCCTCCGCGGAAAATTCGGCTTGCCGGCTTGCGCGGAGAGTTTTTCTGATTCGCTCGCAGGTTTCGGCACCGGAGCGAACGGCTTCGCCGAGCGACGCGACAGGCCGGCCTGCGAACTCGCGCCACGTTTCGAGCACGGTTCGCGCGGCGAGCGAGGCGCGATTGTAGCTGTCGCGCGCCGGCCCGGTCTTCTCCGCGTGTATGCCGCTGGAAGCGACTGCAAACACCCAATCATGGGGCATGGGGACGTACTCCTGAAGGCGGGCCGGGCAAAACTGAAATTGTGCAAGCCGGCCCGGCTGCGAGAGACAGATGGCGGCGTGATCTTCGCTGCCTCCGAAGGTGCCAACACCGGCGCCGCCCTCCAGCGGCATTCCGGCAGCGCCCTGAAATGTCTGGCCGTTCTCGACACAACCGAGATATTCGATCAGCTCAATCTCCGAGCGAACGGCCGAAAAGTTGGGGGAGCGACCGCAGTCGCTGAAACCGAGCAGCGCCACAAAAACCGCAATTGTCAGCGCCGAGGAGCTGCTGAGGCCGGCGGCCCGGGGCAGGTCACTGGCCAGCGCAATCTCCACGCCCCGCAGCGCACCCGGATAGTTGCGCTGCAGGCGTTCGTGAACGGCGGCAGCGTACTCGGCCCAGTGCGGCTGGTCCTGGGGAAGGGAATGCGCGCCGATGGGCAGCACGACCTCGCGGGCTCCTGCAGCCGCGCGAAGGTCAACCGCTCGAATGAATGGTTCGGGCACGGCGGCGGCCACGACGCAGATTCCGCGTTCGGCGGCGCATACCAGGCTCTGCCCGCCGGCATAGTCGGTGTGTTTGCCTGCAACTTCGATTCTCCCGGGAACAAACCAGCGCCGGGTTTGCCGGTCAGGATGAAAACGCGCTTCCGCCGCGGCAAACAATGCTGCCTTGCCGGCTGCCTCCTCAGGCGAAAGGCCGGCCATTGTGAGCTGCTCCGCCAGGCGACTCAAAGCTCGACCTCAACCGAGTCAAGCGCGCGAGCCACTTCGGCGATATCGGCGCGCATGGAGAGATCGAGCACGCCGAGTTCCGAGACCTCCGCCCGCATACGCATGCCCGCGCTGACTGCCTGTTGAATGGCCTGCGGCAGCTCGTATTCGCCGCGTCCCGAGCGTGCAACGGTGCGGCAATAGGGCAGAATTTCGGGCGACAAACGCCACAGATTCATGCTGATCAGGGTATCGGGCGAAGACACGGGAGTTTCTGACGGCACGCGGGTGCCCCCCGGCTTTTCCCGCAAAGCTGAGAGATAGCCGCCGCGGATTTCACAGAACGCGAACTGGCGAAGGCGTTCAGCGGGAATGTTGCTGCTGCGGACCAAGGCTCCGGCTTTGAAGAGCACTACGCCGGGGGCGCCGAGAGCAGTAAGCCTTCGCAGCACGTCAACCGGGTAGTAATTGTCCGAATTGAGACACAGGAACTGATCCGAGCCAATGAAGCGTTCGGCGGCTGCCAGCGCGTCAGCAGTGCCGAGCGGCTCCGCCTGTTCCGCATAAGTGAGTGCCAGCCGCCGGAGCTGCTGCCCCCGGTAGTGCTGGCGGATTGGGTTTGGGCCGGGAGCAATGACCAGGCAAACCTCTCCAACACCGGCATCAGCCAGGCCGCTGAGAACGTAATCAAGAAACGGGCGGCGGAGCGGAATCATCCCTTTGATTCCGGTATCGGCTGCCTGGGATTGTGCATCGGTGAGCGCAGATGCCGCATGCGCCTGACGCATGCGCCTTCCGACGCCTCGAGCCAGGATGACGGCTTTCACGCCGAGAGCATACCTTAGAACGTAACGGTCACCGAGAAAGCGGGGCTGGCCACTCCCTGGTAGGTTGCAGTGATGTTGGCCGAACCGGTGGAGACCGCCGTAAGCACGCCGCTGGTGCTCACTGTGGCTACGCTGGTGTTCGACGAGGCCCACGTCGAGGATGACGTAACGTCCTGTGTGGTGTTATTGGAAAACGTAGCCGTCGCGACCAACTGGATTGCGCCGGTAGCCGTGGTCATGGTCACACCGCTGGCCGTGCAGATTCCCAAGGAGCCGGAGCCGCAACTGATGGCAATGGAACTGGCCACCGAATTTGCCACCGTAAGATTGGTGCTGGCGCTGTAGCCGCCTGCCTTTGCCGTAATGATGGTAGTGCCCAGGCCGACCGCAGTTGCCAGGCCGCTGGTACTGATGGTTGCCACGCCGGTGGACGACGAGCTCCAGGTGGCACTGCTGCTTATATCCTTCGTGCTCAGGTCGCCGTAGGTTCCGGTGGCACTGAACTGCTGCGTTGCCGCCTGGTTGGAAGAATTGTGCAGGGTGATGGCAGGATTCAGCGGAGAGAGCGAAATTCCGGCGAGGTCCTTGGCCCCAATGAAGAACTTGCCGCAACTGAGCGCGGTTCCGAGGCACAACAGAGCGCCCAGCGTGATGGCGATCCTGATGCGATTGGCCATAAACCGAGAGCCCCAGGGTTCGCCGGAAGCTCACAGCCCAGTATAAAACGCTGAGCCGCTATACTGGCTGATTCTCAGCCCAACTCCGGAGGACGTCTTTGCGGGCCGTCAATCGTTTTCTGAAATTCCTGTGCATGCTGGCCATGTTTTCGTGCCGGGTTTTTGGCCAGCCGCCTTTGCCTGCGCCCCAGGCCTGCGTGCGGTGCATACGCTCGGAGATGGAGTTCCTGGCTTCGGACGCGATGCGCGGCCGGGGCAGCGGAACGCACGACGAGCAAGTCACGGCAACGTATGTCGGCTCAGAGCTGCTGCGCTACGGCATTTCCCCGGGCGGCGACAACGGCACATATATACAGACCGCAACCATCGTAAATCGTTTCGCGGCCGAGCCTCCGGTAGTGAGCTTTTCGGGCGCCGGCCACCAGGCGCGCTGGACCCATGGCGAACAAATCATCGTTCTTGGGATGCCCTCCGAAACCGTTTCGGGGCCACTGCAGAAGCTCAAGAGCTTCTCAGATCCAATTCAGGCAGGAGCTGTGGTTCTCATTCCGGCGGGCGCAAACCAGGAAGGGTTGAGCGGCGTGCTGCATGCAGGAGCCGCCATGCTTCTGGCGCCAGCGCCTCCCCAATATGAGCAGCGCTGGGCGGTGATCGCCAAGCGCATGCCGCGGATCGGAAGCTCGGCGATGGGGAGCAACAGCGTAGTGCTGCTCAGTCGCGAGGCTGTCGCGGCCATTGCCGAACTGCCCGAAGGAGCGCCCATTACGATTACGGCGCAAGCAGCGCCCGAGCAGGTGCAGCAGACATGGAATGCGCTGGGGATTTTGCGAGGCAGCGACGCCTCGGCAGATCAGGTGATCCTGCTCTCGGCTCATCTCGATCACCTGGGGATAGGCCAGCCGGTGAATGGTGACGACATTTACAACGGCGCCGACGATGACGCCTCAGGTACTACCGCCGTTCTGGAACTGGCTCGAGTACTTGGGTCAGGGCCGCCGCCGCGGCGCACCGTGGTGTTCGCGTTGTTCGGCAGCGAAGAGAAAGGCGGCCTGGGCTCGAACTGGTTTCTGGATCACGCGCCGATACCGTTGCAGAGCATTGTGGCCAACCTGGAATTTGAAATGATCGGCCGGCCTGATCCTGCTGTAAAGCCCGGCGAGCTTTGGCTCACGGGTTGGGAGCGCAGTAACCTCGGCCCCGCGCTGGCGGAACATGGCGCCCGGCTGGTGGGCGATCCGCATCCCAAAGAGAACTTCTTTCAACGCTCCGATAACATCGTGCTGGCCAGGAAAGGGGTGGTTGCGCAGACCGTTTCGAGCTATGGGTTGCATCCTCAGTACCACCAGCCCTCAGACGACCTGTCGCACATTGACTGGGTGCACATGGAGCAGGCTATCGGATCTATTTTCGGCCCGGTTGAGTGGCTGGCGAATTCGGATTTCAAGCCGGAGTGGCTGGCGGGCAAGAAGCCGTAAGCGACCGCGGAGCGCTGAACAGCTCAATGGCGCGTTATGTCGTCCTTGAAGACGACGCCCTCCTTCATGACAAATCCGACGTTTTGCATCAGCTTGATGTCGCGCAGCGGGTCGCCCTGGATGGCGATCACGTCAGCCACCGCGCCCGGCGCGATGACGCCGAGCTTCCCCTGCTGGTCGAGCATCACGGCCGGGGCAGAGGTAGCGGATTTGATGGCCTGCATCGGCGCCATGCCATAGTCCACCATTTTGACGAACTCCTGCGCGATGGAATCGGACCATGGGAAGCCGCCCACGTCAGTGCCGAAGACAATCTTCACTCCAGCGGCCAGCGCCTTCTTGAATGACACTTCGTGTGTGCTGGCGCGCATCCGGTCGCGCTGGCCCTCGGCGGTATCGGCGGGGGCCCACCAGTAGTAATAGACAGCGAGAGTAGGGCAGTACCACGTGCCCTGCCGCAGCATCTGCTGAATCTGGGCGTCGGTAATATCGAGACCGTGCTCGATGGAATCGCAGCCCCCATCCAGCGCCCGCTGCAGCCCAATGCCGTTATAGGCGTGGCAGGCGACTTTCTTCTGCCAGCCGTGGGCTTCATCCACGATGGCTTTGAGTTCATCGACGGTAAGCGTTGGCTGGGACACAAGTTTGCCATTAGCCACCCAGGAGCGATGCGTCATGTACACCTTGAGCCAATCGGCGCCATTATCGAGTTGCTGGCGAGCAATTTTGCGCAACTGCACCGGCCCATCCCCAAGTTGCGCGCCTTTGGGCACCTCGATTTCCGGAGCATAGCCCTCGAGCGGATATCCGCCGGTGGTGGAGATGGCGCGAGTGACGCCGAAGATTCTCGGTCCCGGGATATAGCCTTCGTTGATGGCCATTTTCAAGCCCATGTCACCGTAGCCGGCCCCTTCGGTTTCCAGGTCGCGCACGGTAGTGAAGCCCTGCTCCAGCGCGCGGCGCGCCGAGACCGTGGCGCGCGCGGCGCGATACGAAATGGGGAACTTCAGCAACTGGACGTCGTAGCCGCCCTTCTCCGGATCCTCGCCCTGCAGGAAAAGATGAGTGTGCGATTCGATAAGGCCGGGCAGGACCGTGGCGTGCGAGAGGTCGATGACTGCGGCATCCGAAGGGACGCGAACCGAAGAAGCATCGCTAACGCTTTCAATGCGATTGCCGCGAATCACAATCACCTGGTTGGCTCGCGGCGTATCGCTCGATCCATCGATCAGCGAACCCGCACGGATGACCATTGTGCGTGTGCCCGGCTGCTGCGCCGAGCCCAGCCCCGCGCCGAGAAGGATAGCCGCAAGAGAAAGAAGAATGCGCCTGGTGATGCCCACGCTCGACCTCCGGATGGTTGCGCAGGAATGATAAAGGCTGCTGTCAAGCGGCGCCATTTTCCCGGTCTATGTTTTCACCACGGAGGCACGGGGGCACAGAGAACAACCTCAGGCCAGGAGCTTTGCCATGGCGTCGACCGCGCCTTCGATGACCTCAGGCTTGGTGGAAAACGTCATCCTCACGTGACGCTCGCCTTCAGCGCCAAACACCACGCCGGGCACAACGGAAACGCGGGCTTTCTGCAGCAGGACGTCGGCGAATGAATGGCTGTTCTGGTAAGTGGGAGGAATTTGAGGAAAAGCGTAAAACGCGCCGGCCGGCATTTCGATTTGAAGTCCCAAAGAGCGCAGGCCGCCAACCAGCAACTCACGCCGCCTGCGATACTCCTCCCGGCGGCGGGTCAGCTCTTCCGGGGCGGATTGCAGCGCAGCCACGGCTGCCCATTGACCTGTGTTGTTCACTCCCGTCGTGGTGTACAGGGCCAGTTTGGTGAGGTGCGTCATCCAGCTCTCGGGGCCGGCCACATAGCCCACACGCCAACCCGTCATGGAGTAGGACTTTGAAAAAGTAAAGCACGTCAGCGTGCGCTCCGCCATGCCGGGCAGGCTGGCGATAGAGATGTGCTCGCCCTCGAATACCAGGTCTTCATAGGCTTCATCGGCAATCACTCCCAGGTCACGCTCCAGGGCGAACTGAGCGATTTCCTCCATCTGCGCTCGCGGCAGCACATAGCCGCTGGGATTTTGCGGAGTATTGACGTAGATGATCCGGGTGGCGGCGGTGGCATGCGCGGCCAGGGTTTTGGCGAAGCCGCGGTCGCGGGCGGTGCCGGTTGAAACAGTTACGGGACGGGCGCCGCTGAGCAGGATGAGATCGTGGATCGGGGTCCAATATGGCGCGAATACCAGCACCTCATCGCCCGGATCGAGCATGGCCTGGAATGAACAATACAGGCCATGGATGCCGCCATTGGTGATCACTACCTGTTCGGGTGAGGCGCTGATGCGGTTACTCCCGGCGAGCTTACTGGCCACCAGCTCGCGTAGCGGCGCGATGCCGGCGGTGGGCGGATAGCGAGTCTTGTTCTCGGCCAGGGATTTGCCGGCGGCCGCCTTGATTACGTCAGGGGTTTCGAAGAACGGCTCGCCACCATGCAGTTCAAAAACTTTATGCCCCTGCTGCCGGAGCAGGTCGATGGCTTCGCGCACCTTCGCGATTTCGGAGAAGCCGATCTGCCGGATTCGCCGCGATGGCGCTACGGCCCTTGCCTTGGGTTCGAAAGTCGTTGCCATTTTCGGCCTCAATTTCAGTGCATTGCTGGGCTACACTTGCTGCAACGTGCAGAGAAAAGTCTTCTGGATGACGTTCCTGGCCGTGAACCTGGTGCTCGATGTAGTGTTCCCGCTGCTCTGGGCGACCGTGCTGAGCATTCCGGCGGTGTTCGCGTGCTGGTGGGTCGCTTACCGAAGCGGCTGGTTCGAATGAGCCCTACTGCCGTTCTGACGTCAGCATCCGTTCCACAACTTTGTAAGCTTCGCTTAATGCCGCTTCCAGATCCTGCGGTCGTTCCCCGCCGCCCTCCGCCAGATCGGGGCGCCCGCCGCCCTTGCCCCCGACCTTCTGGGCTATGGGAAGAAGCACCTTGCCTGCCTGCACACGCGCCGAAACGTCTTTGGTCACGCCCACAATCAACGCTACCCGGCCATCGCTCGCTGATCCCAGTACGACCACGCCGGAGCCGATCCGCGTGCGGAGGTTATCCACCAGCGTGCGCAGTTGGGGACGGTCGAGGTTGTCGGCGCGGTGGGCCAGCACTTTGACTCCGCTGACAACGCGAACTTTGTCCTCGATATTGGCGGCGCCAGCGGCCGCTGATTTCATGCGCGCCTGCTCCACTTCCTTGCGCAGCCGGCGGATTTCTTCATCCTTGCTCTCTATTTCATAGCGTAACGCAGTGGCGATAGAACCGTGGTCATCATTGTGGTCGGCGCGGACGTAATTTCGCGCCACAGCCTCCAACTGGTGGTCGGCGCGGAAATGGCGCAGCGATTCCGTGCCGGCAACCGCCTCCACGCGCCGCACTCCCGAGGAAACACTCTGCTCGCGCAGGATCTTCAGCAGGCCAATTTCGCCGGTGGCTGCGGTGTGCGTTCCCCCGCACAGTTCGGTGGAAAAATCGCCAATCTTTATCACGCGCACGCGCTCGCCATATTTTTCCCCGAACAGCGCCATAGCCTTGTATTCGTTAATGGCAACGTCAATGGGCACATTTTCGATGACCTGCACCCGGCTGTTTCTCAGGATTTCGTCATTCGCCAGGTCTTCAATGTCCTGCATCTGCTCGTCTTCCACTGCGGCGAAGTGCGAGAAGTCGAAGCGCAAATGGCCCGGATCAACCAGCGATCCTGCCTGCTTCACATGCTTCCCCAGGACTTCGCGCAACGCGGCATGCAGCAGGTGCGTGGCCGTATGGTGGCGCATGGTGCGCTCGCGCACCTCGGTATGCACAACCGCCTGCACCTTCATGCCCACATGGATTGGCTGCCGCGCACGCACCCGGTGCGCCCGCACGCCCTGAACCGGCATGGTGCAGCCGTTCACGTCACCAAGCAGCCCGTTGTTTTGCTCGCCATAGAAAACGCCGATATCGCCCACCTGGCCGCCGGAATCGGCATAGAACGGCGTGTGATCGAGAATCACTTCGCCTTCTTCTCCGGGGCGCAGTTCGCCCACCCCCTGGCCGTCGCGCACAATGGCCAGAACCTCGCAATCGCCTGCGCTCGTCTGCCGGTATCCGAGGAATTCGGTCTTTTTGAGGTCGCGATAAACGGGCGAGGCCGCCTGCTTTCCGGCACCTCCTTTCCATGACGCTTGAGCGCGGGTGCGCTGCTCTGACATGGCGCGGTCAAAGCCTTCCTGGTCGAGCGCTATGCCGGCATCGCGGCAGGCATCCTGGATGAAATCGAGCGGCAGGCCAAAAGTGTCGTACAGCTTGAAAGCTTCGTCGCCTCGAACCTGCTGGCCCGATTTGCCGATGAGCTCGTCGAGCCGGGCGAGGCCAATATCGAGTGTGTGCGCAAACCGTGTCTCTTCGGCGTAAATCGCGCGGGCCACCTGCTCGGCCGTTTCCACGAGCTCCGGGTAGGCGTCCCTCATTCCGTCGCGAACCGCGTGCGCCATCTCGTAGAGAAACGGCTGCTGCGCGCCCATCAGCCGCCCATGGCGGATGGCGCGCCGCATGATCTTGCGCAGCACGTACCCCCGGCCTTCATTCGAGGGCAGTACACCATCAGAAATCAGGAACGTGGTGGCCCGGGCGTGATCGGCAATTACGCGCAGCGAAGCGGCCGAGCGCGCCTGATTTTCGCTCTGCAGCTCGCGCGCAGCGTCAACCCCGGTGAGTTCCGCGGCGCGCGCGATCAGGGGCCGGAACAGGTCGGTGTCGTAATTTGAAACCACGCCCTGCAGCACGGCGGTCACGCGCTCAAGGCCCATGCCAGTATCCACGCAAGGTTTGGGCAACGGGTTCAGATTGCCCCCGGCGTCGCGGTCGAACTGCATGAACACCAGGTTCCAGATCTCGACATAGCGGCCGCATTCGCACGGGAACCTGCAGTCGGTATGGCCTTCGGCAGAAGCTTCCGCGCCCATGTCGTAATGCAGTTCGCTGCAGGGCCCGCAGGGGCCGGTTTCGCCCATCGCCCAGAAGTTATCCTTCATGCCCATGGCGAACACGCGCTCCGGCGGCACACCCACTTCCTGCCAGAAGCGCTCCGCATCTTCATCGCGGGGAATGCCCTGTTCGCCCACAAAAATGGTGGCGTACAGCCTTTCCTCGGGCATGCCGAACCATTCCTTTGAGGTGACCAGTTCCCACGCGAACTGCACGGCCTGGCGCTTGAAGTAATCGCCAAAGCTGAAGTTCCCGAGCATTTCGAAAAACGTGTGGTGGCGATGGGTAAAGCCCACGTTTTCCAGGTCATTGTGTTTGCCGCCGGCGCGCACGCATTTTTGCGATGTGGTGGCGCGCAGGTAGTCGCGCTTTTCCAGCCCGAGAAACACGTCCTTGAACTGGTTCATGCCGGCGTTGGTGAACAGCAATGTGGGATCGTTAGCCGGCACGAGCGATGAGGAGTGCACCCGGCGGTGCGCCTTGCTCTCAAAAAACCGCAGAAATTGCTCGCGAATTTCGCTACCGGTGAGCATTGCTTTCATTCTAACCTTTCGCCCCGGATGGATGACGCAGAGGAGCGGTGAGGGCAGAGGCGGCTGGATTTTTGCGCGACAGAGCGCCTGCGGCAGAATATCGTACGCGTCGGCACAGCCGGGGCGGTTGTCTGATGCCGTATCCTAAGTCGTGCCTCAAGTAATTTATGGCATTCACGCGGTGGAGGAGGCGGTGCGGGCGCGGGCCCGCTCGCTCGACTACGTGGGAGTTGCGCGAGAGCGCTGCAACGATTCGCGCATCCTGCGGTTGCTGGAAGCCGCGCGCTCGAACGGGGTGAGCGTGCGCACGCTCGATCGCGAGCAGGTATCGAAGCTGGCTCACAACGATCTTCACCAGGGCGTAGTGGCGGTGGGCGGGCGGTTTGGCTATGCCGACGTATCCGAACTCCTGGCGCACCGGCGCGGCGAGCACGGGCTGCTGCTGGTGCTGGATGGCATTGAAGATCCGCACAACCTGGGAGCCATTATCCGCACCGCGGATGCCGCCGGGGCTGACGGCGTAGTGGTGCCGGAGCGCCGCGCGGCGGGAATAACCGGTACGGTCGCCAAAGCTTCGGCGGGCGCCAGCGAACACGTGCCCATTGCGCGCGTCACTAACGTCGCGCGTACTTTGGAAGAACTGAAACAGAACAACGTCTGGACGGTGGGCCTGGACGAGCGTGCCACCCAGTCCTATGACGAGGTGGACTACCGCATGGATTGCGCTCTGGTTCTTGGCGCCGAAGGGCGCGGGCTGCATGACCTGGTACGCCGGAAATGCGATTTCCTGGTTTCCATCCCGATGCATGGCCACGTGCCATCGCTGAATGTTTCGGTGGCGGCGGCGGTCGTGATGTACGAAGCAGCCCGGCAGCGGCGGACCCGCAAATGAAGAGATTCGCATTCCGGTTGCTCCCGCGGGTCCTGCCGGCAATGCGTTTGCTCTCTTTTGCCCTTGTGATTTCTGCCTTTTGCCTTGTATCGCTCGCCCAGCCCGCGGTTCTTGACCGTACGGCGTTTACCTTTACCCGCTACGACCTGAAGATCTCGATCTCGCCCGCCACCCACGAGCTCTTGGCAACCGGTACAGTCCAGTTGCGGAACGACTCAAAAAGTCCGCAGAGGAACCTCTCGCTGCAGATTTCATCCTCGCTGGCCTGGCAATCGATCGAGCTGGGGGGCAAGCCGGTTCAATATCTGGCGCAGGCATACACCAGCGACGTGGATCACACCGGCGAACTCAGCGAAGCGGTGGTTTCGCTGCCCACTGCCGCCGTGCCGGGTGCAACCGTCGAACTGGCCATTCGCTATGCGGGGATGGTGGTGCAGAACTCCGGCCGCCTTGAGCGCGCCGGCGCACCCCCCGAGGTGCGCATCCGGCAGGATTGGGACCTGATTTCCTCGGAGTTCACGGTGCTTCGCGGCGCCGGGTTTGTGGTGTGGTACCCGGTGGCGATGCCGGCCGCCAGCATTTCGAACGGGAACGAATTTGCCGAGGCGATGAGCGAATGGAGCGCGCGCGAGCAGCAGGCCGGAATGGATCTGCAGCTTTGCCGGCCGGCGGCGGACAGCGGCGCGGATTTCGTCACCAGCGGCCGGCAGGAAGCCTTCCCGGCCGGAACCGCTTCGGGAGACTGCAGGCGCTACTCCTGGTCGCCACTCGGACTGGCCGCTCCGAGTTTTGCGCTCGCCCAATTCAAAGAGTTGAATCCGGTTGCCGATTTCCACATTGCGTATCTCGAGCCGGCTGCAGAAGGCGCCCGAAGCTATGGCGAGATCGCCAAAAGCCTGGCGCCGTTTATTGCGGAGTGGTTTGGGCCGCCGCATCAGCCTGCGGGTGTGGTGCAGCTTCCGGAAAACCGGTGGGCGCCGTACGAAAGCGGAGCTACGCTGTTTTCTTCGCTTCCGGAGTCGCTTTCGCCGCAAGCCGAGGAGCTTACGCAGGTAGTGCTGGCGCACCAGTTGACCCACGCGTCACTGGTGTCGCCGCGGCCCTGGATCTTTGAAGGGGCGGCGCATTTTGCGCAGGCCCTTGAGCGTGCGCGCCAGGGCGGCCGGGGTGCGGCGTTGCGTTACCTGGTTGACCAGTTGCCGGCGCTGCGCGAAGCGGAAAAACATCCCGGGCTGTCGCTCATCAACACCACTGACGATGTGTACTACCGCACCAAAGCGATGTACTGCTGGTGGATGCTTCGCGATACGGTTGGTGATATCGCGCTGCAGCACGCCTTCGCCCGGTATCACGCAGTCGAGGACCGTGATGCCGGTTATATGCAGCGCCTGCTGGAAGCAGAATGGCGCAAGCCGCTCGACTGGTTTTTTAATTCGTGGATCTACCATGACGATGGCCTGCCGGATTACACGATAGCCGCGGTTTCCACTCGCCAGAGCCTTGCGGGAGGATACCTGGTTGCCGTAACGGTAGAAAATTCAGGCGGCGGCGAAGCGGAGGTCCCGGTGGTGGTCCGCAGCAACGAGTCAGAAGCGTTTGGCCGCGTGCGCGTTCCCGCGCACGGCCGTGCAACAGTGCGGATTCAGCTCGGCCAGTACCCTGCCACCGCGATCGTGAACGACGGCAGCGTGCCGGAGTCAAATTTTCAGAACAACAGCTTTAAGGTTTCTCCGCCGCAGCACTCGGGCGGCGGATGAGTGCAAGGATCCGCTCCACTACCTCATCAACGCTCAGCCCTGTTGAATCGATGATCATGGCGTCTTCAGCCGCCACCAGAGGCGAGTTCACACGCGTTCGGTCGCGGCGGTCGCGCTCGTGCAATTCCGCTGCCACCGTGTCGCGTTCTGCGGGCCGGCCGGTCTTCTGCTGGTGCTGCGCGAGGCGTCTCTCGGTGCGAACGTTAGGTGAAGCGTCAAGAAACACTTTCAGTTCGGCGTCAGGAAAGACCACGGTCCCAATGTCGCGGCCCTCCATAATCACGCCGCCCTGCGCTCCGAGTTCCCGCTGCTGCGCAACCATCCATTCCCGCACTTCCGGATGCACGCTGACCCGGGAGGCGGAATCGGTGATATCGGGCTGCCGGATACGCGCCGAAACATCGGCACCATCGAGGAGAACGCGGTTTCCTTCGGGAGTGGGAATCAGCTCAATGCGGGAACGGCGGGCCAGTTCGGCAAGGGCAGGCCCATCGTCAACTGCAGTGCCGCTCTCGATGGCTTTCAGCGACAGCGCCCGGTACATCGCGCCGGTTTCAATATTCAGGAAGCCGAGCCTCTCCGCCAGCCGGCCGGCGATGGTGCTTTTGCCGGCGCCGGCAGGGCCGTCAATGGCGATTACGGGTCTGAAACGAGAATCCATTGAGGATTATGCTCGATGACGGCGCGGTCCAGGCACACCAGGAACCGGGGCTATTGTTCGTTCGTTGCGGCTGGTTCGGTCTCTGGCTGGAACTGCCGGCGTAATCTGCAGCATGCTGCGGTTGCCAACCTGGACGGTTGCGATCTCGCGCGCAATCAGCAGAGCCTTAATCGCCTCTCTCACCCGCGATCCCGCAGCGAGGATGGAGAAAAAACTCTCCACCTCACCCTGTTCTGCTGCAATGACTGCCTCAAGATACCTGGAAACCAGGGCCGAAAGGGCCGCCGTGACTGAAATGCCCTCTGCTTCCTTTATGGCCGCGGGCGCGGACCGGCTGAGCCGGACCCAGACGTTGCCGGCTTGCGCAGTGCAGTCGGCGCGAGCAATGCGAAATCGCCGCCACAGCTCATGGATTGCACGGCGCAGGGCCACTTCGCTCACTCCCGATCCGAACTGCTGGCGGAGCTGGCTTTCATTCAATGGCGCGGTCGCGCGCGTGAACTCAGCCCACACATCGCTCGAGAGCTTCGACAGGGTTTGACCCGCCGCCCATGAGGGCTGCTGCTTTCCCTCGCGGTCGCCGGCCAGCGCCGACACAAACGGAAAAACAGAAGCCGCAATCAACAGGACAGAACCATCCAGGGGCCATTCCCAGGCCGCTCCTTCGCGCACCAGGCGCAGCGCCATGCTCTCGGCCCCGGCAGCTTCGCCGGAAGGAACAGCTCCGCGAGCGCCCAAAGCGGCGGCGTCACTGCCCGCCCAGGCTCCCAGAAACGTGGGCGCCGGGCCGGGCACGGTTTCCGGAACCATGGGGCACAGCCCCACTTGCTCGAGAAAACTCGCGCATTCTTCGAATGTGCGTACGGGTGCGCCATCCAGCCGCCACTTCTTTCTTCGCAGTGCCTTGAGTTCGTCGAGGGTCACAGCCGCTTGAATGCCCGCTGAATGTCTTTGAAAGAATACCGCAGCACTACCGGCCGGCCGTGCGGGCAGGTCATGGGGCAGGCGGTTTTCGCCAGCTCGGCAAGCAGCCATTCCATCTTGTTCTGTTCCAGCGAGGTGTTGACCTTAATGGCTGCATGGCAGGCAATGGAAGCCGCAATGCGGGCGCGTACGGCCTCCATATTGAGCTCCTGCTCCTCGCGCCGGAACTGATCGAGCAGTTCGCCCAGCATGCGCTCGATGTCGCAGGCATCCACTCCGGCGGGAGCAGTCTTTACGGCGATGGTGCGGGCGCCGAAGGGCTCGACTTCAAAGCCGTTGTGGCGAAGTTCGTCGCTGATTTCGGTGAACACTGCCTGCTGCGCCGGTGTGAGCTCCAGAATAAGAGGCATCAGCAGCCGCTGGCTTTCGACACTGCGGGCGCCGCGCTGGCGCAGCACTTTCTCGAACAAAACACGCTCATGGGCAACGTGCTGGTCCACGATCCACAGACCGTCGCCGTTGACTGCCAGAATGAATGAATCGCGAATCTGCCCCAGCGGCCGCAGGCTGGAGATGGGCGCGGCGCCTGTTTCGACCGGGTCGTCGCCGGCGATGGCGGGCGCGCAGGCGGTGGCGGCGGTCAACGCGCCCAACCCGGCAACGCCAGCGGGGCCATTTGGGAACTGGGCCGCGGCCACTGCAGCATTCGCTTCAACCGCCATAGAACCTTGAAAATCCAGGTGCGCGGTCTGCGGCGGCGCGGCGGGCGCGGTAAGCGCGAAGTCGCTTTGCCCGGCGGCTGAGGGCGCGGCGGCCGGCAACGAGCCCGGCGTCAACGACCGCGCCGCGGTGGGATGCGCGCGGATTTCAGCCACAAACTGCGGCACGGGCCGCGCCGCGGTCAGCGCCTGCCGCAGCGCGTCGCGTGTGAAATCATGCACGAACTGCTGGCGCCGGAACCGCACTTCAGTCTTCGACGGATGTACGTTGGCATCGACCTCTGAGCAGGGCATTTCGAAAGACAGCAGGACCACGGGAAAGACCGTGGGCGGCAGGATATTGCGATAAGCCTCGGTGAGCGCATGCTGGATGAGCCGGTCGCGTACCAGCCTGCCATTGACGAAGACGAAAATCGAGTTGCGGTTGAGCTTTTGAATTTCGGGCTTCGAAATGAATCCGCGGAGCCGCAACTCGCCGCTCGCCGGCTCCGGTTCTTCATCGAGGTTCGATTCCGGGGCGTAGCCGGCAGAACCCTGAGCTTCGAACGGAATGGACGCGGCCAGGGGAATCATCTGGTCGAGCGTCTCGCGCCCGAACACCTGGTACAGGCGCTCCGCAGGCGAAGCCACCGGCGAAACCACCAGCATCGCGTGGGTTGCGGAGTGCAGTTCAAAATGCTTGTCGGGATGGGCAAGCGAGTAATGCGTAACCAGCGATGCGATGTGCGAGAGTTCGGTTGATTCCGAGCGCAGGAACTTACGGCGGGCCGGCGTATTGAAGAAAAGATCGCGCACCGTAATGGAAGTTCCGGCAGGCAACCCCGCCTCCGCCACGTTCAGGATGCGCCCCCCGGCAATGTCGATTACGGTGCCGCCGGGCTCTTCCGGGGTATGAGTCTCCAGGTGGAGCCGCGAAACCGACGCAATCGAGGGCAACGCTTCGCCGCGGAACCCAAGCGTCGAAATGTTGAGCAGGTCTTCGGCATCCTTGATCTTTGACGTTGCATGGCGCTCGAAGGCCAGCAGTGCGTCATCGCGCAGCATGCCGCATCCGTTGTCGTTTACCTGGATAAAGCGCTTGCCGCCGGCCTCAACCGAAATGCGGATGCGGGAGGCGCCCGCATCCAGCGCGTTCTCGAGCAGTTCCTTCACCACAGAGGCAGGCCGTTCCACCACCTCGCCGGCGGCGATCTTGTTGGCCACGTTCTCCGGTAATACATGTATTCGACCCATTGGAGGCAAGTGTCAGCGGTTGCAGGCTGTGGATGCAAGCAGGAAGTTTTGGCCGCGGGAAACAAAAGCTCGCACGCAGAAAAAATGCGTAACTGGCATACAATCGGCAAATGCCGAAACCCCGCATCCTGCTTGCCACCGCAACTCTCATCGCATGCGCGGCCGCCCTGCTCTGGGCCAGCGCCTCACGCCCTGACGACAACACGCAGCGGGTTCCGTCAGTGCCGCCCCGCGCGCGCACGCCCGACGCCCGATTGCTGGGGGATGCGGCCCGATTCGAACAGGGCCGGTGGACTTACGTTCACCTCCAGGGGTCACCACGGCAGATCGGGTACCAGCACGGCTTTTTGCTGGCAGCCGAGATCCAGGATGCATTTCAGGCAATGCGCGACTACGATACGCACCGTACCAAGCGCAACTGGGATTTTTACCGCCAGACGGCGCGCGACATTCTGTGGCCGCACATTGAACCGGAGTACCGCGACGAACTCAACGGCATCGTGGAAGGCCTGCACGCAGCGGGAGGCAAGCTCGACCTCTATGATCTGGTGGCCCTCAATGCCTTCGAAGAGGTGCCCGACTACTATGTCCCCACACTGAATCGCAAAGAGCAGCGCGCGAATGCCCCGCATCTTTCGGCGCCCGGCAACTGCAGCGCATTTGTGGCAACCGGCAGCTATACCCGGGACCACAAGATTGTCATTGCCCACAACAACTGGACCAGCTTCATCGATGGGGCGCGCTGGCGCATTGTGTTTGACATTGTCCCCGAGCGCGGAAACCGCATGGTGATGGATGGCTTTCCCGGCGTGATCGCGAGCGACGACGATTTTGGCATCAACTCCAATGGCCTGCTGGTCACCGAAACCACCATCACCCAGTTCAACGGCTTCGACCCCAAAGGCAAGCCGGAGTTCGTGCGCGCTCGCAAGGCGCTGCAATACGCAAATTCCATCGACGACTATGTTCGCATCATGCTCGACGGCAATAATGGCGGCTATGCCAATGACTGGCTGCTGGGTGACAACAAGACCGGCGAAATTGCGCGCTTCGAGCTCGGGCTGAAGGACCACCGTGTGTGGCGCACCCGCGATGGGTACTATGTGGGCTCGAATTTTCCGAGCGATCCGAAGCTCACCCGGGAAGAAACCGATTTTGATTCGAGCGACATGAGTTCCTCACCCAATGCGCGCCGCGTGCGGTGGGAGCAGCTTATGGCGCAGTACAAAGGCCAGATTGATGTCGAACTGGCGCAGCGCTTCCTTGGCGACCATTACGACAGTTTCCAGAAGAAAGAAGAGGCTAACGAGCGCACGCTTTGCGGTCACTTGGAGAATTCGCCGCGGGGCGCGAAAGTTTGGGATGAGCCGCCGTTTGCGCCGGATGGCGCGGTGCAGGGCAAAGTGACGGATTCGGACCTGGCCAGGCAGATGAGCTTCTGGGCACGCCGCGGCCATCCCTGCGGCACTGATTTCATAAAGGATCAATTTCTGAAGGAGCACCCGGAGTTTGCCTGGGAGGCGCCCATGCTTACCGACATGCAGGCCGGGCCATGGACCTTGTTCCGGGCAGGCCAGAAAGCGCCGGAATAGCTTCGGAACCCACGGCATGCAATCCACCATCTTCCATCTGGATATGGACGCGTTCTTTGTCTCCGTGGAAGAGCTTTATGACCCATCGCTCAAGGGAAAGCCGGTAATCGTGGGCGGGAAGGCCAATGAGCGGGGCGTAGTGGCGGCTGCTTCCTACGAAGCGAGGAAGTTCGGCGTCCACTCCGCCATGCCGCTGCGTACCGCCGGCAAGCTATGCCCGCAGGCGGTGTTTGTGGATGGGCACCCGCAGCGCTACCGCGAAAAATCCATGCAGGTGCGGAGGGTGCTGGAACGGTTTACGCCGGCTTTCGACATGGCATCGATCGATGAAGCCTATTTGGATATGACGGGCACTGAGCGCCTGCTGGGCCATCCCTTGCGTGCTGCTCACAAGCTGCATGAAGCCGTTGCCCGCGACACGCAGTTAAATTGCTCCATCGGGATTGCGGGCACGCGTGTAGTTGCGAAGATGATGTCAGACCTGGCCAAGCGGAACGGCATTCTGTATGTGGTTCCCGGAATGGAGGCGCAGATCATCGCGCCGCTTCAGGTCCGCAGAATGCCCGGTGTGGGCAAGGTGACGGAGCAGAAGCTGCAGCGACTCGGGATCTATACGATCGGGCAGTTGGCCCTTCGGGATGACCTGCGCGAGCATTTGGGCGCGTGGGGAGCAGCCCTCGGCGGCAAGGGTCGCGGTGAAGACGCCGGCGGCTGGTTCGATGAGGCAATCGGCAGCGATTCCGCCCCCAAGTCCATCAGCCACGAGCATACTTTCAGCCGCGATGCCGCGAACCCTGATCTGTTGCAGTCCACCCTGGCGCGGCTGACGGAGATGACCGCGCGGCGCCTGCGCGAATGCGAGCTGCACGCCCGCACCGTGCAACTGAAGCTGCGCTACGAGGATTTCACCACCATCACCCGCGCTCACTCCCTTCCGGAGCCAACCCAGGTGGATGCCGTGCTGCTCGATGCCGTGCGCCGCTTGTTTCACGCCAACTGGAAGAATGGCCGGCCGGTGCGGCTTCTGGGGGTGCACCTTTCCGGCTTCGAAGCTCCGGTGGGTCAGCTTGAACTCGGCGCGGAGAAGAGCCAGGCCCGATGGGGACAGGCGCTCCAGGCGGCTGACCGCATGCGCGACCGTTTTGGTGACTCCGCGGTCAGCCTGGGCGGAGCGCTCAAGTCGCAGTTTCGCGAGCGCACCCATGAAAGCCCGGCCGTCCGGAGAAAGAAGGATCAGGAGCGCCCGGCGTAACCCAAGGCCGGGTGCTCATCCCTAGCCGAGCGGGCAGGCTGCTCACGCTGGCTCTCGCCCAACCCGATGGACTCAACGGCTCACGCACGGCTTCCTGTCAACCCCGAACGCTGAGCACCTCTTCTGCGGCCCGGATGCCGGTTTGCATTGCCCCATGCACCGTCCCGTTATGCCCCTGGCTGTTGGTCGCCTCGCCTGCAAAAAAAAGCGCTCCGTCGAGCGGTTCGGCGAGCGCGCGCTGCGCGCCTTCGCCACCTGCGCACACCCAGGAATACGCGCCGCGGGAATATGGA
>JAFAIN010000359.1 GCA_019236695.1 Acidobacteriota bacterium
GGCGCTTGATCAGGGAATTTTCCGAGGTCTATCAGTTCAGCTTTGCCGGCGAAGAAACCGTTGACGGCTCCCCGGCGTGGGTCGTAACCGCCGTGCCGCGCCCTGACTACCAGCCGCACTCCATGGAAGCCCGCCTGCTGAAGTGCCTCCAGGGCCGGCTGTGGATTTCGAAAAGCGACTATCAGTGGGTGAAGATTGAAGCCGATGCCATTGACGATTTCAGTTTCGGCGTGTTCCTGTTCAAGTTGCGCAAAGGCATGCATGTGTATTTGGAGCAGGCGCGCATCAACAATGAGATCTGGCTGCCCCGCCTGGTCAGGGCCACGCTGAACCTGCGCCTGGGCTGGCATACCGAAAGGCTCGACCTCGAAACTACGTACAGCAATTACCGCAAGTTCAAAGTTGACGCCACAGTGTTGCCCGCCCCCAACTGACCTGATTGAGGAAATGACGTGGGTCCGGCCGCCCTCGGCCGGACAGGGCGAGCGAAGCTCGCCTGGGGTTGTTGTAGTGTCGGCGAGGAAACGACGTGGGTCCGGCCGCCCTCGGCCCCGGGGTCCCCAGCGCGCGCTTCGTTTCCCGCGCGCGCTGGGGTGGTGGAACGGACAGGGCGAGCGAAGCTCGCCTGAGAACCCGCGCCCCTCCCGGCTGTCATAATCTGGCTATCTTGCGCTCCTCTCCCCAGCTTCGCCGCCTCCATGTCGTTCTGGTATCCGCCCGCAATCCTTTGAACATCGGCGCTGCCGCCCGCGCCATCAGTAATTTCGGATTTTCCAGCCTGCGCGTCGTCCAGCCTTGGGGCCCGTCATTTCGCGAAGCACGGTCTGCCGCGGGCGGCGCCCCGGTTCTCCGCACGGCCCGGGAATTTGCCACCCTCGAGCAGGCCGTCGCCGATTGTTCGCTCGTCATCGGAACCACGGCGGCGCGCAATCGGGAATTGCATCATCCCCTGCAGCCGCTCCCTGCAGCCGCCCCTCTCATTCGCCGCCATTTGCGCTCGGCCGAAGTCGCCCTCCTGTTCGGCTCCGAAAAGCGCGGCCTTTCCAACCATGACCTCAGCTACTGCCACTGGCTGTTGCGCATTCCTACGTCGGAAGCCAGCTTCTCCATGAACCTCGGCCAGGCCGTGGCCGTTTGCCTGTATGAGATCGCTCGCCGGTCCAACAGCGCCGAAGCCCGGTCATCTGCGCAGGTCTGGCGCCCGGCGCCGGCTGCCGAACTCGACAGGCTTCGCAGCCTGCTCCACGACGTACTGCAAGCCAGCGGATACCCCGGGAGTTCCGCCCTGTCGGGAGAGAATCTTCGCCGCTTCATCCGCCGTATGCGGCTGTCGGATTCTGACGCGCACCTGTGGATGGGAATGCTGCGCCAGATTCGCTGGAAAGAGAGTCCCAGAGGCAGAGGCGAAGATTAATCGAAATCGTGCTTGCTTTCCACAGCCCAGCCGTTCTATCCTGAGGAGGGGCTCGGGTGGTGTTGCGGGGTTTGATTTGGTATTTACCACTCAGTAAAAAAATCCAAAAAAAACGGCTCCCAGTGGTTTTTCACTGCTAGCAGTGAGGATTTGATTACCAATTGGTAATAAAAAAGCAAAAAAGTTCCGCAAGTGGTTGAAAAACAACGGCTTATAAGATGCTAGTTTATCCGTTTAAGAATCAGCGGCTTAGGAGAAATTAAGCGGCTTTTCGCTCGCCCTCGGCGCCGGCCAGCGCCAGCGCGGCTGAGGCCAGCGCAATGTTTTTGCCGAAGTTGATCATCTCGTTCTGCCGTTGCGCCGGGTCCTGCTGGTTCCAGAAATCGTGCATCTTGGGCGACACTCCGGCCAGGAAGGTGAGCGCGCCGAGCGCTCCAAGCGCCGGTTTTACTCCCAGCATCAGGCTCAGGCCGCTGGCAATCATCAATCCACCCGTGCCCAGCACGGCCGCTTTCGGTTGCTCTACCCCTTTGGCTGTCGCGTATTGCGTCATCTGCTCGCGTTGCTGAAAATGATGGATGCCGTTGTAAACGAAATACCCACCCACTAGGAAGCGTCCAACTGTGTACGCCAGCTTCATCGTGCCCTCCATGCCGCAGCGAAAATCACGGCGGTTTGGATGCGCAGCAGCGAATTCGCGTCCGCCGCTTTTGGCGGGCCGGTCAGCAGCGCAGATCGCTCCGCTCCTCAGGATTTCCGGCCCCGAATGCGGGTCACCTTGTCCGCGGCCTCGGCATCTGAAAGGATTATTCAGGAAGGTACTGTATGACTGATTATGAGCGCTTTGGAGAGTCTGGCCCTGCCGAGCCGGGCTGCTCCCGCTTCGGAACTGCATTGACGTTTCTCTTCATCGGCCTTGGCATAGGTGCGGTCACGGCCTTGCTGCTTGCTCCGAAATCCGGCCGCCAGATGCGGCGCACCCTGCGCCGCAAGTATGAAGACGCTCGCGAGGTCGTCGGCGATTGGAGTGATCAGGCCGGCGACGTGGTCGAACGCGGCACAAAATGGGCGCGCGACGCCCGCGAGCGCATCACCCCGCTGGCAAAGAAAATCGCCGACTGACGCGCGTCCCGCCCCTCGGCGGCGCAGCGGAGATGTCGTGGGTCCGGCCGCCCTCGGCCGGACAGGCGGCCCGGAGGGCCGTGCATTCTCGCGCCTCTAAGCCTCTGCGCTGCGCGCCTGCGGTACCCCCACGCTACAATGACCACAACTCATGCACCTCACTCTGATTGATTGGTCGGCGGTAGCCGCTTACCTCCTCATCACGGTTGTCCTGGGCTTGTATTTTCGGCGGCGTTCCGGCCGCGATATGGCTGAATATTTCGTCAGCGGGCGCGAGGTGAGCTGGTGGCTCGCCGGTACCTCCATGGTCGCCACCACCTTCGCTGCCGATACGCCGCTGCTGGTGACCGGCCTGGTTTATTCGCAGGGAATTGCCGGCAACTGGCTCTGGTGGAGTTTCCTGCCCAGCGGCATGATGACGGTTTTCCTTTTTGCCCGGCTTTGGCGCCGCTCAGGCCTTCTGACCGATGTGCAGTTCGCCGAAATGCGTTATGGCGGCAAGCCCGCCGCCTTCCTCCGCGGTTTCCGCGCCATCTATCTCGGCCTGCTGATGAACTGCCTCATCCTCGGCTGGGTCACCAAGGCCATGATCACCATAACCCAGCAACTGCTCGGCCTTTCTCCCGGCTGGGCCACCATCATCTGCGTGGTGGTGCTGATTCCGTTCACCGGCCTCTACGTTTCCCTCGGCGGCCTTTGGGGCGTGTTGTGGACCGATCTTTTTCAGTTCGTCCTGAAAATGGCCATCGTGATCGCAGTCGCGTACTACGGAATCCATGCCGCCGGAGGTATGAGCGCTGTCCTTGAAAAGCTGCGGGTCATGCAGGCCCACTCGCCCGGCGCCGGCGCTGCTGCATCGTTCTTTCCCCATTTTTCCCGTGGCCTCACCGCCGAGCCCATGTGGACCGTGCCCGCCCTCACGTTCCTCGTCTTCCTTTGCCTGCAGTGGTGGGCTTTCTGGTATCCCGGCGCCGAACCGGGCGGCGGCGGCTACATTGCTCAGCGCATCTTCAGCGCCAAAGATGAACGCCACGGCCTGCTTTCGGTGCTCTGGTTCAACATTGCCCATTACGCGCTGCGTCCCTGGCCCTGGATTCTTACCGGCCTCGCTGTCATCGTGCTCTATCCCAGGCTCGAGCATCCCGAGCAGGGCTACATGATGGTGGTTACGGACCATGTGCCGCATACCCTCATCGGCGTCATCATCGCCGGATTTCTGGCCGCCTTCATGAGCACCGTTGCTACCCAGTTGAACTGGGGAGCTTCCTACCTCATCGCCGATTTTTACCGGCGCTTCATCCACACCCATGCCTCGGAGAGTCACTACGTCAACGCCTCCCGCGCCGCCACGGTGCTGCTGGTTGCGCTGGCCAGCCTGGTAGCCTGGCAGTTGAGCTCCATTCGCTCGGGCTGGACGTGGGTGCTCGAACTTGGCGCCGGCACCGGCGCCGTGTACCTGCTCCGCTGGTACTGGTGGCGCATCAACGCCTGGAGCGAAATCGCCGCCATGGCCACCGCTCTGGCGGTTTCCTTGATGCTGCACGCCGCACAGTTCTTCAGCGGTTCGGCAACCGTCGTCTTCGCCAAGAACGCGCTGTGGACTACCGGCCTGACCACCCTCGCCTGGCTGCTCGTAACGTTCACCACCGCGCCGGAACCCGAGCAGGTGCTTACGGCCTTCTACCGCAAGGTCAGGCCCGATGTTCGCGGATGGCGGCCGATTGCCGCGCTGGCTCCCGGTGCGCCCGCAACTCGCGACCTTGGGCGCAATCTCCTGGCCTGGCTCCTCGGCTGCGGCATGGTCTACGCTGCGCTGTTCGGGGTCGGCAAAATCATTCTGCTCGAGCCGGGCCGTGGGCTCGCCCTGCTTGCCGTGTCCATCGCATGCGCTCTGGCCCTTTACCGCGACATCTCGCACCGCTCCTGGCGCGAGCCGGAACAGGATGCCGCCGCGGGAAAGTGACAAGTCCGCACCGTTGATGCAACCCACGCTCCTGCTACACTGAATTCCCCATGACCTTCGGCCAGACCATCGCCGGGTATTTCTGGTGGACCTACCCGCGCGGAAGCGTTCACTACGATGTGATGGTCACGCTGATTCTTTTGTTCATCTTTGTGACTCCATCGCGGGTCTTCCATGACAAACCGGTGGTCCGCACCCCGCATCAGACCGAGGTCGTGGTCGATTCCGATGGCGCCAACCGCATGCGCTACAGGGTGGCTGCCTCAGCCGTGCAGCCCGGCGATGATGCGGAAATCCGCCAGTCGCTCAGAGCCATTATCGAGCCAATTTCCGGCGAAGTGGAGCTTACGCGCGTTGAGATCGTGCGCGACAAAACCGGCCGCATTACCGAATATCGCGCCTGGGCCACACGGCCCTGAGCGCCATCCCCATTTGCAACCTCGCCGGGTTTCGCGGGTTCTGTTCATGAGAAGGGCAGTGATGAAAAACCTGCTTCGAGTCGCTCTCGTTGTAGTGCTCGCAGCCGGAGCTCTGCGCTCCCAGCCCGGTTCCCCCACCCAAACGCTACCCGCCGTTCTCGCCGCCATGGACCAGGCCTCGCAAAAATTCAGGTCGGCACAGGCCGAGTTTAAGTGGGACCAGTTCGAGAGCGCCGTCAACGAGCATGATGTCCAGGAAGGCGCCATCTATTTTCAGCGGCGCGGCGGCCAGCTCCAGATGATGGCCCACGTCACCAGCCCCGCTAACGCCGAAAAATACGCGCACTACGACGGCAGCGCCGTGAAGCTCTTCGAGGTTGCTCCCAACCGGGTCACCGAGTACGACACTCGCAAGAATAAGGACACGGTCGAAACATTCCTCATCCTCGGTTTTGGCGGCAGCGGCCAGGATCTTCAGAAATCCTTTACCGTCAGCCTCGATGGCGCAGAAGAAATCAATGGGGTCAATACTGCGCGGCTGCTCCTGCTTCCCAGGAGTGAAAAGGCTCGCAACGTCTTCGACCGCATCTATCTCTGGATCAATCCATCAACCGGCATCTCAGTCCGGCAGAAGTTCATGGAACCGCAAACCGGCAACTATCGCGACGCTTGGTACACCAACATTCAGCTCAACGGCCAGCTCCCCCGCGATGCTTTCCGGCTGCCCACCAACGGCAGGACTCAGATCGTAAAGCCGCAGGGCTGAAGGCCCCGATTTCCACAAGCAGCGTATTTTCCCTGGATGGAATCAGAGTAGAGGCGACCTTATACTGCCCACATCACCGCCTTCAAAAGGCAAGGGTTTCCCTGAAAATGGCCAAGGTTTTTACGATTCCGGTTCTTCCCGATCTTTCCCGTCCCAGAAAGCCACGCAGCAGCGATGTTCGCTACATTGAAGGCCAGCGCCTCATCGTCGAAGCCATGCGGTACCTGGCCCAGGACGGTGGCGAACAGAATCGTGCCGCCATCGAGCTGCTTTCTGAGCACTTCCGCACCCGCTTCCGCATGAGCGACCGGCCATTGCAGTAAACCCCGACGACGGGGGTCCGCGGGACAGGCCCCCGCCAGGCTGCCAGATCTTGCTCCCCGGCCGGCGACTCTCATGCCTCGATTTGCGGTCTCGCCCTGCTTTCCGCGATAATCTAGGCGGCGGCCTTGCTATCCGTCAAGCAAGCCGCATCTCCCCGGAAAGGATCTTTCTTAGTGTTAGCCATTCGACTGGCGCGCGTGGGTGCGCCCAAGAAACCGCAGTACCGAGTTGTGGTCATCGAGAAGGAGCGCGCTCGCAATGGCCGCTTTGTTGAAATTGTCGGGACATATAACCCCCGATCCAATCCTCCAAGCATTGATCTGAAACAGGATCGCATCCAGTATTGGATTTCTAAAGGCGCTCAGCCTTCTGGAACGGTGCAGCGCCTCGTGGCCAAAGCGCCGGCTCCGGCGGGTGCACCGACGGCCGCTTAGCCCCCAAACTGCATGGCTGAGAATACCGAGCGCGCGCGCCTCCTCGTTGAAGAGCTCACAAAACTGCTCGTGGATTCGCCCGGCCAGGTGTCGGTTACGCCCGTAGACGAGGACGGCGAAACCGTGCTCGAGCTCCGGGTGGCGCCCGAGGACGTGGGCAAGATCATCGGCAGGCAGGGCCGAACGGCTCGATCGCTTCGCACCATTGTCCATGCGGCGACCATGAATCTTCCCGACCGCTATTCTCTGGAGATCATCGAATAGCCGGCGCGGCTGACCAGCCATTCATCACCATCGCTCGCATTCTCAGGCCGCAAGGCCGCCGCGGCGAAGTCGTGGTCGAGCCGCTTACGGACTTTCCTGAAAAGTTTGAGGAGCGGCGCCGGCTCACCGCGTTGCTGGCCGACGGAAGCCGGTGTGAGCTCGAGCTCGACCATCTGTGGCCTCATGGACGGAGGCTCGTCTTCAAGTTTTCCGGCGTTGACAGCATTTCTGAAGCCGAAAGTTTGGCCGGCGCTGAATTGCAAATCCGGCTCGAGCAACGGGCTGAGCTTAAGCCGGGTGCAGCCTACGTTGGCGATTTGATCGGCTGTCGTGTCTGCGCCTCTCAGGGGGGCGCGGCCGCCGAAGATATCGGTTCGGTTACGGAAGTGATGTTTGGAGCGGGTTCGGCGCCCCTGCTCATCATCCGCGATCCTTTTTCCGGCCGCGAGCGCATGGTGCCTTTCGCCGAGGAGTACATTGGTCGGCTCGACCTTGGGCAGCGCCTCATCGAACTGAAATTGCCCCAGGGCATGCTCGATCTCGATGCGCCGTTGAGCCAGGAGGAGAAGGACGAGCAGCATCGCAAGCACTGAACGCCATGCGCATCGACATCCTCACCATTTTCCCCGATTTCTTTCGCGGCCCGCTCGATCATGGCATCCTGCGGCGAGCCCGCGATTCGGGCCTGGTGCAGATTTCGATCCAGGACTTGCGGGGCTTCACCCGCGACCGTCATAAGACTGTAGACGATCGGCCTTTTGGCGGCGGGGAAGGTATGGTGCTTAAGCCCGAACCGATCTTCGAGTGCCTGGAATCCCTGCAGGTTGATCTCAACGCCTCAGCCCGCGCCAGTTCTGCTGCCTGCGTCATCCTGCTCTCGGCGCAGGGCAAACTGTTTCGCCAGCCCATGGCTGACGAACTCTCCGGGCTTAAGCGGCTGGTGCTCGTCTGCGGCCGCTACGAAGGGGTGGATGAGCGGGTGGCTGAGTTTGTGGTCGATCGCGAAGTTTCGGTGGGCGATTACATCCTGAGCGGCGGCGAACTGGCGGCCGCCATCGTGGCCGACAGCGTGGTTCGCCTGATCCCGGGCGCGCTGGGCAACGAGGCTTCCGCTCGCCAGGAGAGCTTCAGCGGTCCCGCCCGCACGAGTGGCGGGTTGGGGGAAACCGCGGCGGCAGGCTATACTGGAAGCACGGGGAGTGCGGAACCGCCGGCGCAGCCCGGGCCGGCCTCCACGTGCACCTCCGGGGGCCTGCTCGATTATCCGCACTACACGCGGCCTGCCGACTTTCGCGGCATGAAAGTGCCGGAAGTGCTGGTTTCGGGAAATCACAGCGAAATACGGCGCTGGCGCCGTCGCAAGGCGCTCGAGAAGACCTTGCGCAACCGCCCTGACCTGTTGGAGCGGGTGAGCTTGAGCGGCGAAGATCGTGAACTGATTGCCCAGATCGTAGCCGAAATGCGGAAGTAGTTTCAGCGGGCAACTCAGAATCAGGGAACAGGACAACACAATGTCAACCTCACCGATTATTCAAAAGCTTTTGAGCAAAGTGCGGCGCACCGATATTCCCGGCTTTCGCCCCGGTGACACGGTTCGCGTGCACGTGCGCATCAAGGAAGGCGATAAGGAGCGGCTGCAGGCATTCGAAGGCGTGGTGGTTGCCCAGAGCCGCGGTCCCCAGGCCAGTTTCACGGTTCGCAAGATGAGCTTTGGCCAGGGAGTGGAACGCATTTTTCCGGTGAATTCCAAAGTCATCGATAAGATCGAGATTGTGCGCTCGGCCCGCGTGCGCCGCGCCAAGCTGTATTACCTCCGCGGCCTTCGTGGCAAGGCAGCACGGCTGCGCGAAGTGGAGCGGGCGCATCCCGGCGCCACATCGAAAACCGCGGCGGCGGCCGAAGGCCGGCAGTAGCATTTCCGCCTGAGGGCCACCGTTGTGTTTCCTAGCGGCCTTTGTGGTTGATTCTTTTCAGCCAATTCGGCAATTTAACGTTCGGCAATTCGGCAATTTCTTCAGTGCCTCGCAAGCGCATTCCGCCGCCTCTTGGCCGCGATGGCCGGCCGATTTCGAAGTCGGCAGCCAAGCTTCGCCTGCTCAAGACTCTTAAGTGCACCACAAAATTCGAAAAGCTGGCCTATACGGCGGGCGCCACGCTGGTTGCGGGAGTGGATGAAGTGGGGCGCGGCTCGCTGTTCGGGCCGGTGGTAGCCGGCGCCGTGATCCTTGACCGCGCCGACCGCATTCGCGGCCTGCGCGATTCCAAGCTGCTGAGCGCGGAGCGCCGTGAAACCCTGGCCGCGCGTATCCGCGAGCGCGCCATCGCCTGGGCGGTGGCCGCGGTAGATGCTGCCCGCATTGACCAGATCAACATCTACCATGCAAGCCGGCTCGCCATGGTGCAGGCCCTCGAGCTCCTGCTGCCCGCACCCGATTATCTGCTGGTCGATGCGCTGACCATCGATTGGCCTTCGGCTGAAGCGCGCTGCAGCCAGAACCGCATTATCCACGGCGACGCGCTCTCCGCCTCCATCGCTGCCGCTTCCATCGTCGCCAAAGTGGAACGCGACCGCATGGTCGCCCAATGGGATCCGGTATTCCCCGTGTATCGCCTGGCCTCGAATAAGGGCTACTACACTCCCGCCCACGCCCGCAGCCTGCGCGAGCATGGCCCCTCGCCGCTCCATCGCCAGTCTTTTGCTCCGGTATGGATGGCCGCCGCCCCGCAGGAGGTGTTGGCTTTCATGCTGGAGGAAAGTAAGGAGCGCGAATCCACCGTAGAAATACCAGCGTTTGCAACGAATGATCAATAACTTGCAGACCACGGCGCTTATAAGTTGTTGATTCCTGGTTGCAGAGAAAATCGATTTAGGCGTCTGCGGCCGGATTTCCGTTTCTCAATCCCTCATTCCCATAGGTATTCGGGATTGAGGGATTGAGAAACAGAAGGCTCGCCGGAGGGGTGCTGGCGAGGGCGCCAACGCCGGGTCATTTCTCAATCCGTCATTCCCATAGGTATGCGGGATTGAGAGATTGAGAAACAGAAGGCCTCCAGAGAAGCGCGTGAGTCGCGTAGTCATCTGCACGCCCGGCAAAGACCTGGCCCAATGCGTCGCCGGCACGCGGATTGTTCAGTTGAATCGCCGCGCCGGCATAACGCTGGATGAGGCGGGGGTGGAGCAGAATTTCGGTGTCCTGCCCCAATCCATTCCCGAC
>JAFAIN010000225.1 GCA_019236695.1 Acidobacteriota bacterium
AGCTTCGCTGCGTTCGCCCAGAGCTTTAGGCAATGGGGTAAGCGAGACCGCCGGCGCGAGGCGGGGGACCACGAGAGATGCGACATCCTACCATCCCCCACCGCTGCCGCTGGCGCTTCCTCCCGCCACCCGCCTGCGTGCTGCCTGCACTTCGGGCCGGTCGCCATTTCCTCCGAGCTCTGCCAGCCTGCGATAGTAAGCCAGGGCCAGTTCCTGGTCGCCGGCGGCATCCGCGGATCGCGCAATCCCATAAACGGCATTGAACAGATTGGTTGATTTCTGCAGCACCGCGCGATATTCCGCCAGCGCCTCCTCGCTCTGACCCTGCAGCAACAATAGGTCAGCCAGCATCTCGCGAGCCGGCGGCATTTCCCACGCTGACCAGGAGAGCTCATCGTGCAGGGCGGCAGCCTCGCGCATGAGGTCGGCTGCCCGAGCATGGTCGCCTTCCTGTTCGGCAATCCACGCCGCAACCTCCAGGCGGTTCACCTCGGCGGAATTGCGTGGGCCGCGAGGAGAATCTTTAGCCACAACCTCGCGTTCCGCGGCCAGGGCCTTTTCGGCCTCGCGCGCGCGTGTCAGGTCGCCGCTGCGCGCGCTGGCAATTCCCAGGGCCGTCCAGGTCAACCCGTCGCGCTCGCCGCCCGGCTTTACCTGGCGGGCGAACTCCCAATCGTGGGCGTCCAGAGCAAAGCTTGCAGCCACATAGTCGGGCGTAACGTAGCAATCGCCCTTCCCCGCGGGAAGGCTGCGCGCGCGCATGGCAATTTCCCGTGCCGCCTTCAGCCTGCCCTGCTGCAGGTATCCGAACTGGAGAAAGTGCATGGCGTGCATTTCGTTTCCGCGCCGCTCGCACGGGCTGGCGGAGGCGTCCTTCTCTGCCGCATCCATAGATGCGATATTCGAGTCCACAACCTCCTGCCATAGGCCAAGGCGAACAAAAATGTGCGATGGCATGTGCTCCGCGTGCGCAGAGGCAGGCGCAATCCTGGCATACCGGCGCGCCGCGTCCAGACCCTTTGCGGCGAGCGCATCGGTGTCGTAGCAATGAATCAGGTAGTGCGCAACTCCGGGATGATTGGGGAGCCGGCGGAACACGGGTTCGAGAATCTCGCCGCATTTTCTCCGGTTGGCAAAGGTTGGGTCGGGGGTGGCGCTTTCATCGAGCGACAAGGCGTAGAAAATAGCGGCTTCGTCATCGCCGGGGTTCGACTCATACACCCGTGCCATCGCTTCTGAGAATCGCTGCGCGCGGGCATGGAAGTTTTCCGCATCGCCAAATATCGCGCTGGCGGCTTCAATGTACTGCTTCTCGCGGGCGGTGGTCTTCGGGTTGGCGGCTGCCTTTTCGCGAGCGGTGGCCGCGAGCCTGGCGCCCGAATCGTTCTCCAGTTCGCCCCACAATCCATGAAAATGCGACATGGCCGCCCCCCAGTCGGCCATGGCGCAGCCGGGATCGTTCTTCGCCACGGCCAGGAACGCGGCCTGCGACTCGTCATATTCGAAGGAATGCAGCAGGGCCAGGGCATGATTGAAATCGGCCTGCACCGCGGGAGAGCAGGAGACAGGGAAGTTCACGGTTCCAAGCGCCGCGCCCGATGCGCCATGACGATGTTCCTGCGCCGGGCAGTAAACCGCCACTGCCGCCACTGCCAGTGCCAATGCCAGCTTCATGCTTCCCTCCCGTTCGTGCTGCGTGAGCGATGACTTGATATTGTACTGCCGCGCCCACGCGCCCCGGCGGCGTGGAGTTGTTACCGCGCCGCCCTTGTACAATGGAGCATGATTCACTTTCCTGTACCCGAAGCGCTCACATTCGACGATGTCCTGCTTCTTCCGGCACGCTCGGACGTTGTTCCGGCGACTGTATCGACAGCCACGCGCGTAACCCGGAACCTTATGCTGAACATTCCCATCGTGAGCGCCGCGATGGACACGGTAACGGAATCGCGGATGGCGATTGCGCTTGCTCAGCAGGGCGGCATCGGAATCATTCATCGCAATTTCACCATCGAGCAGCAGGCGGGTGAGGTGGACAAGGTAAAGCGGTCGGAAAGCGGCATGATTGTTGACCCCATCACCATGTCGCCGGACGACAGGATCAGCGACGCGCTGGAGGTGATGCGCCGCTACCGGATTTCGGGCGTTCCGATCACCAAGAACAAGAAACTGGTGGGGATCCTGACCAACCGCGATCTCCGCTTTGAGACGCGGCTCGACATCCCCATCAGCAAGGTAATGACCCGCGAGGACCTCATCACCGTTCCGGTGGGGACGACACTCGAAGAAGCCGAAAAGATCCTGCACAAGCATCGCGTCGAGAAGCTGTTAGTGGTGGATGAGAAGTACAACCTGAAGGGCCTGATTACGGTCAAGGACATCCAGAAGAAGCTCAAGTATCCAAACGCGGCAAAAGATGCGCAGGGCAGGCTGCGCTGCGGCGCAGCGGTTGGGGCGACGGGCGATTACCTGGAGCGCGCGCAGGAGATGGCGCGTGCGAAGGCAGACCTGCTGACCATCGATAGCGCACACGGGCACACCAGCCGGGTAATGGATGCGGTGAAGACAATCAAAGCGAAGTTGCCGGGAGTGGAACTGATCGCCGGCAATGTGGCCACATTCGATGGCGCCTGTGAACTGATTCGCGCGGGCGCCGATGGCGTCAAGGTCGGCATTGGTCCGGGCTCCATCTGCACCACGCGTATCGTGACCGGCGCGGGCGTTCCGCAGGTTACCGCCATTGCGGAGAGCGCGCGTGCGGCCCGCGATGCGGGGGTTCCAATCATCGCCGATGGCGGGATCAAGTATTCGGGCGATTTGACCAAGGCGATTGCGGCGGGCGCCTCCGTGGCGATGATCGGATCGCTTTTTGCGGGCACGGATGAAAGTCCCGGCGAAACCATCCTGTACCAGGGCCGGGCTTTCAAGAGCTATCGCGGAATGGGATCGCTTGCGGCCATGTCGGCTGCCGGTGGCGGCGCAGCCGAGCGCTACATGCAGGCTGCCGATGGCGAAGCCTCGCCCGTGGCGGGCGGTGAAGATGGGGAGGGGCAGCAGAATCGCCTGGCCAAGCTTGTGCCCGAAGGCATTGAAGGCCGCGTCCCCTACCGCGGCACGCTGGCAGCCATGGTGTATCAGCTCGTGGGCGGGCTGCGCTCCGGCATGGGCTATGTGGGCTGCAATAGTATTTCCGAGTTGCAGCAGAAGGCCCGATTTGTCCGTATTTCAGGCGCCGGGCTGCGCGAGAGCCACGTGCACGACGTCATCATTACGCGCGAGGCGCCGAATTACGCTGCCGAGTAAGGTGACCGGCCGTTGCCGGAATCGTCGACTGGAGATGTGGTGCAAGCGCCGCAAAACCACCTGACCAGTACTGCCGGAAATGCCGGCGCTCCCCATAAGTTGCGGTGGCGAACGTGGCTGCCGCCGCTGATCTGGATTGCGATGATCGCCGGCGGAGGCAGCAGTTCGCTCTCTGCTTCGCATACCTACGTTTGGCTGGAGCGGCTGCTCGGGTTCCTTCACCTGGATCGCGCGACACTCGCATGGGTAAACCTCGCGATTCGCAAGACGGGGCATTTCTGTGTTTACGGCTTCCTGTCGCTTCTGCTGTTTCGTTCCTGGCGCGATACGCTCTCATTCAAGTCCAAACCGGCATGGTCATGGCGAGCGGCAGTGCTCGCAGTGGCCGGTTCCGCGCTGGTTGCGGCGCTCGATGAGTTCCACCAGCGCTTCAGCCCGGGCCGCACTTCATCGCCGCGTGACGTGGCCCTCGACACCTTCGGGGCAATCTTCGTGCAACTGGTGGTGCTGCTTGTTCTGGTTGACCGCAGCAGATCGTAAATCAACTGGCGCGGGCGGTGGTCGAAATGGGCTGCTTCGCGATGGCTGCCGCGATGAGTTCTTCCAGTTGGCGCGCACGCTGCGAGCTGCTGTGTTCGCGGTGAACGCGCTCGGCTGCCCGCAAACCGATGGCGCGCAGATCCTGGTCACCCAGTTGCGTCACGTAATGCATTACATCATCGCCCGACGCAGGCAGCAGGATTTCGGTTCCGGGAACGAAGAAGCTCTCCAGACCCGGCCAGTTGTCGGAAGCAATCGCCGCGCCGCATGCGGCGGCTTCAAACAGCCTGACCGATGGGGAGTAACCCGCGATCACCATCTCTCGCCGGGTCACATTGAGTGTGAGGCGCGAAGAAGAATAGAAGTGTGGATGCCAGCGCGCATTCAAATGCACAATCCGCCTGACGTTGGCAGGCCAGCCGATTGTCCGTGGATATTGCGGCCCGGCCACAATGAATTTCCGGGATGGCAGTTGCCGCGCCGGCCGGCAAAGCAGTGTTTCAAGCTTCGGCTGGCGATCGGCGGCATACGTGCCCATGTAGCTGACATCACAGGCAAAGCGCTTCCCCGGCGGCCGAGGGTGATATTGCGACTCATCGAATGAGCAATAGAGCGGCGCGGCACGCCGGGCTCCAAACTCGCGCGTAATTTCATGGAGCATGGGGCCGCCGGTAAAGCTGAGGTAAAGATCGAGATGCTGCAGGTCGCTGGCGCGGAGGTAATCGGTTGCGCCGTGTTCGCGCAACGCCGCCACGGTGATCGGTGTATCAATATCGTAGAAGCCCTTCACCGGCGCAGGCGATGAAAATACCTCTTCGAGCGCGCTGCGGCTGTCAGGAAAGTACGATCCCACAATCACGGCATCGCACGTCTTGAGTTCCTGGCGAACACGAAGAAGCGTGGCCTGCCAGTCGTCGTATAGAACCAGCCTGCAAAAAGGAGGGTCCGGCAAATCGCGATTTTCGCGATACCACTTCAGGTCACGCTCAAAGAAGGTAATGCTATGGCCGCGTTTCGCCAGCGCCCGGCAAAGCGAACGATACGTAGTGCCGTGGCCATTCCCCCACGTGGACGTGATCGACAGGCCAAAGACGACCAGCTTCATGACGCAATACCCTGCGCGCCGAGGGAGGGCAGGGCCGAAACCGCCGAGCCGGCCAGGATTCGATCTACCTCCCGCCCGCGCAACTCGTAAGTGTGTTGCACCAGGGCGCGGCGCCGCATGCGTTCGCCAATCCGGCGCGCCTGGCCGGCGTCGAGCCGGCGCAGGTGTGCAACCACATCCTCAGCGCCGCGAGCCACGAGAATCTCACGGCCGGGCTCGAAAAAAGCGGCAATTCCATCCCAGGCGTCGGTAATCAGGCAGGCAGCGGCGCCCGCCGCTTCAAAAACCCGCGTTGGCGGAGAATAGCCAACACTGGCCATCGAATCGCGATTGACGTTGAGCACCATGCGGGCAGAGCAGTTCATGCGATTGTGATCGCGAGTTCCGATGTGCCCTGTCCAGCGGACGTTCGAAGGCAGAGGCTTGCCGCCCCAACCCTCCCCACCCAGGATGAAGCGCAAATCGGGCGCCAGGTGTGCAGCATTGAAAAAAAAGCTCTCCACGCGTCGCTCACGGTCGGGTAGCCGGTGGCCGATGAAGAGCAGATCGCACTCGAGCGATGGGTCGCGGGAAACCGGGTAGTGGGTTGCCGGGTCGATAGCGTTATAGATGGGATGGCAATTGCGCGCACCCAGGCGCAAATAATGCTCCACCAGCGTAGGGCCGCCTCCGTAGGTAAAGATGTAATCGTATTGAGGAATGAGCAGCCGGAATGGATCACCAGCGTTCTGCTCCACCCGCGCGAGAGTGGCGGGCGCATCCACGTCCCAAAAGCAAACCCGGGTTCGAGGCGATCTGGATTCCAGCACCTCGCGCTCGAGGAAGTCGTCGTCGGCTCCGACCCCACTGTGCTTGATGATCAGATCGGCGCGGCGGGCGGCGGCCAGCAGGGAAGCAATGCCATCGGGAGTGCGATAGACGATGGAGCGGACGTAGCCGTAGTCGCCAGGGTCGCGCTTCTTCTGGCGATCGTAAATGTCGGGTTCAGCAAATGTGATGTCATGGCCCAGAGAGTGCAGGGCCTTGTAGATTCCCCGATAGTAAGTAGCGGCCCCGTTCCAGTAGGAAGACACCAGGCTGGAGCCGATGGCGAAGATTTTCACTGACCCAGCTCCTCACAGATTTCCATAAGCTGCCGCGCGCGATGACGGCACGTATGCTTCTCCAGGATGGTTCCCAGCCCTGACGCTGCAATCTGGCGCCGCGCGGAATCATCGCGAAGCAAAGCTGCGAGCTCGTTCTCCATGGCCGTTCCATCCGCCGCCACAACATAATCTTCCCCCGGCCGAAACAGGCCTTCGCTGTCGTTCCAGGGTGAGCATACGAGCGGAACGCCGCAGGCCAGCGCCTCAAAAACCCGGATGGTGGGGATGCCGCTTAGTCCATTCGCGTACTGCCGCCGCGGAATGTGCACGCTAATGCGAGTGCGGGCATACGCTTCAGGCCCATCGAGGTTGGGAATATAGCCGCGAAATTCAATTCCGGCGGCGGCGAGCATTTCGAGCGCCGGCTCCGGATACCGCACGCCGTGGACTACGGTTTTGCATTCGAGTGCGGCCGCAGGGCGGATGAGGAATTCCCGAAGCTCACGGCTCCGTTCCTCATCGCCCCAGTTTCCGATCCATAGGACATCGATGTCCCGGGGGCGCTCCAACGGGCGGAAGTTCCTGCAGTCGGCAGCTTCATGGAATGTCCACGCGCGTTCCAGGCCAAAGCCTTCGGAATAAATGCGCTGAATGGCGCCTCCAAACGCCAGAACCCCGTCAAACAGGTGGAGATGGCAGCGCAGAATTTCGCCGGGCGCCGTATAGGCGCGATGGTGTGTGTCATGAAACAGGGCGCGGAAACCGAACCGCTTTTTCAGGGAAAGAATGGCATTGGTGATTTTCGGGGAATTCCATTCATGGATGATGACGATATCGGCCCCGCGCAGTTCCTCTTCCAGCAACGCCGGAAGGGTTTCATCGTCCTGGTAAAACCTGACGTCAAGCTGAGGGAAGCCTTTGCGAAACTCATTGATGGCGCGGATGCCGCGCTCGCCTTCCTGGCGCATAAGGTTCGAGAGCGACCAGGCTCCCAACTGCTCGTAGCAGCGGACACGCTGCCCGGCATCTACGAGCTCCCGCGCCAGGCCGCGCAGAAAATGGGCGTTGCCGTGGTTCCAATCGGACACCCACGAATGGGCAAAGTACCGGATTTCTAACGAGAGAGCCACGTGTAATGTGAACTAGTCAGGGTAACCGCACCGGACGAATGCAGATTCCTCGCTGCGCTCGGAATGACACTCCAAAAACATGTCACTAGACCCAGATCACGCTACCGCGCTGGCCCGGGGGGCACGCTGCCCAAGCAGCTCCCCGTACAGCGCGATGTATTCATCCAGCATGCGGCCGGCGCGGAACGCCTGAATCGCCCGGCGCCTGGCGCGGCAGCCATATTCCTCGCGCAGGGCCGTATCGTGCAGCAGTTGCTGCACGCAGCCCCGCAGGCTTTCCGCATTTCTATTCTCAAAGTACAGAACGGAATCCTGCCAGAGCTCGCGAAACGGCGGTATGTCACTGGCCACGATCGCGCAGCGGGAGAGAGCGGCTTCCAGCGGCGCAAGCCCAAACGGCTCGTAAACTGAGGTGGCGGCGTATATGCCGGCGCGCGCATAAAGGCGGCGAAGCTCGGGCTCGCTCAGTTGGCCCTTTAAGTCAATTTCTCCGGCGTTCCGCAGCTCCACTGTTCGCTGTGCCTCCGGGTTGCGCTGCGTTCCCGCAATCCAAACCGGGCAGGCGGGAGCGGCTTCGAGCAGGAGCGCGGTGTTTTTTGCTTCATCCCAAATGCGGCCCACGGAAAGCACGACAAGCTGCTTGGCGCTTTGCGCGTCAAACAGGGCCGGAGTGCGCCCATTATGAATTACGCGAACATTGTTGCCTGCGCCGAAATCCCGAACCAGGTTCTCTGCCATGAACTGGCTGGGCGCCACCACCGCGGTGGCGCGCGCAAGGCCCTCGCTCACCAATGAGCGATACCAGCGCAGCCACGGACCGTCGTCAGGCCAGCAACCGTGCACCCAAAACCACCAGCTCACAACGTCGCTGTGGGCAACAACCACGCGCGGCAGGTCAGAAGGCAAAGCGCCATAGCAATATTGATTCAGGTGCAGCAGCTCGGGTTTTACGTCAGCGATAACGGACTGCAGATATTCGGCCGAGGCAGCGACATCTTCGGCGGCATCCTGCATCCATTCCAGCCGAAAGCCAGTCGGCCGGAAGTCCACATTCTCCAGTGCCTCCAGCCATTGCGCCTGGCCTGGGCGCGGAATCGCGCCGAAACTGATGAGGGTTACGCGATGCCCGCGCTGCGAAAGCCCGGTGACCAGTTCACGCGTGTAGGTCCAGACTCCGCCGACCGTGTCGGCGGTTACAAGGACATGCATTCCAGGTCCTCAAGCGGTATAGGCTGCTGCTCCTGGATATCGCTGTAGCCCTTTTCCCGGAAGGCAGACATGTAGTAACGATGTGCGCGCTCCCAGGCCATGTCATCCGGCGCGCCAAACATTTGCCGGTACAGTGGGGTGCCGGGAAATGGATACATCGGAACCGGCTCGCTTACCCAGACGCCTTTGTCCTTGAGCCGCTCCTGCCACCGCCGTATTTCGGTGCGGTCGTCATGCTCGGTCAGGATCAGGTTGGCCTGTACCCAGGGAATCCGCTCGCGAGCATAGATCAGCAACTCTGCCATCCGGGCCGTGCTCATGCGGCAACCCTTGTTGAGTTCGTCGCGGCCCTCATCGGTAATGCTCTCAATGCCGCACTCCATCGAAATGCAGTGCGCCCGGCCCAGCAGGTCAAGCGTCTCCTCGGTCCAAAGATCGATACGGCTTTGGAATCCGATCGAAACCGGGCGCTCGGCAATTGCCTCAAGCAGCCGGTTGACGTTCCTGCCTACGCCGAAGATTTCGTCAATGAAGTATATGTAATCAACGCCGCGAGCAATCAGGCGGTCAATTTCGCTGAGAACGGCGTTTACTTCGCGTTCCCGAAACTTGTTGCGGAACAGCGTCTTATTGCAGAAGCTGCACGACCAGGGGCATCCACGGGCAAATTCGAGCTCGGCGCCTCGGCCCTCACCGCTGAAAACGTGGTGGCGATGCCGGTGCTGCTCAACCGGATAGTTGCAGAAATCCAGCGGCCCCAGCCGCTTCATATCCGCAACAGCGAGGTCGGGGCTCACATGCACGCGGCCGTCCTCGAGCCAGCAGCAGCCCGCGACTTCACCCCAGGGCCTGGAGGCCAGCTCCGCCAGAGTAAAATCCGGCTCGCCGCGAAGTGCCACATCGCAAGCCGCTTTGCGCAGGGTGGCGGCGGGGGTGGCTGATGGATGCGGCCCAATTGCCACCTTTACCGTGTTGCCGCCTGCTGCCGCAAACCATTCTCGCGGTACCCGCAACTCCGGTTGGGGGCAGCGCCAGAAAAGATAGGAAGGCGCGGTGGGAATGACCACAAAATCGGGGCGGAAGCCTGCCAGGCGCTGCCGCACTTCGGCCGTACCAATGCGCTCCACCTGGGCATCCACCAGCATCGGTTCATGCCCCGCTGCTGCGATCTGGTCGAAAGCAAACAGTAATTCCAGCGGATAGTGCGGCTCCTGGCATCCGAAATAGGTTGACCCGGTGAAATCCCAGTTCGGGTTGATCAACGCGAATCTCATGTTTCGAACCGTGCTGCTTATTACGAAGCCGGGCGCTGCTGAATCGCGAGAGTAGCGATCGGCCGGCTGAACACCCGCACCGAAGAAGCGGGAACCGGAGCAAACATGGCCGCCAGCGATTCGCGATTGCGCCGCCACCACGAATAGATTTTCTCGAGAGTGGCCGGCACGCTTACTTCGGCGCGCCATCCGGTGTGCCGCGCCAGCCGTGAATAGTCCGTTATGTAAATTCGCTGATCGCCCCGCCGGTAATCTTCGCGGGCATATTCCATAGGACGGCCGGTCAGCTTTTCAACCATGGCAATCAGCTCGATCAGGGAAACGGAGTTTTCTACGCCGCCACCCACGTTGTAGATTTCGCCCGCCGATACGGCAACATTCCGGCGGACGGCCTCGAAGGCGCGCAGCAGATCCTCAACGCACAAAACATCGCGCACCTGCCGGCCGTCGCCGTAGAGGACCAGCGGCTGGTTCTCCAGCGCCGAGTAGAGAAAATGCGCAACCCAGCCCTGGTCTTCATTTCCGAACTGCCTTGGGCCGGCAATGCACGACATGCGAAACACCACCGTGGGCAGCCGGTAAACGCGGGCATAATCACGCACATACTGGTCGGCCGCTCCCTTCGAGCAGCCGTAGGGAGAATGGAAATCAAGCGGCTGCGCCTCCGTGATACCACTGGTTCCGGCAAAGCTGTAGCGGGTTTCGCCTTCGACAATATGGTGACCGGCGAGTTCGCCGTAAACTTTGTTGGTGGATGTGAAGAGCATGAAAGGCCGGCGGCCGCTTCGGCGCGCGGCTTCCAGGATGTTGAAGGTTCCCCGAAGATTGACGTCGAAATCGAGGCCGGGGTCATCGATGCTGGTGGTCACGGCAACCTGGGCAGCGAAGTGGTAAATCTCGGTGGCAAAGCGCACCGCGCGCTCGACTTTGGCGGCATCGCGCACATCGGCCACCGTAATCTGCAGCCGTCCCGGGTTCCGTGCTGCGCGCTGCAGGGCCTGCAGGTTGTGGCGCACCCCCGGCCGCGACAGGTTGTCGAACACGTGGACCTTTGCGTCGGTGCTCTCCAGCAGGTGGTGAGCCAGGTTGGAGCCGATGAATCCCGCCCCGCCAAAGATCAGCACGGAGCGGAAACGGTCTTGCGCTCTCATTTCATCCTTTCCGGCACACTTCATTCCGCCGCCCTCATCGGAACCGCCATTCGGGGCATCACCCGGCCTGCGACGGCCTGCGCCATGGGCTGCTCCGGCGCAGCGTAGCGTCCGACTGCCCAGGTTGCGAAATCGACAAAATCGCTTACGTTGCGAGGGGGGCTGGTGTAGTGCGGCGCCAGGCCAAGGTGCTCGGGAGTGAAGCACAGCGTCACCGTGGTTTCAAATGGGCGCAGCGCCTCCATCTGCCGGTCAAACCACTTTTCCGAATCGGGCCGGAACCAGTCAGCCCAGCTTATGCCGGTGCGAACCCATGGGATGTTCAATCTTCGGAGCCATTCCAGTGCGATTTCGAAGCGCGGGTCTTCAAAATGGAACCACTGGCAGATGCCCATGCCAGGGGGAAACCCGGAGGCGGCCAGCTTCGGCCGGCCATCGGCGCGCGCCACCCCCATGTAGTAATGCCGGTAATAGGCGCTGCCTTCCGCTTCCTTGTGGCGGGTGGTGGCAGTCCACGCGGCAGGCAGGTCGAGCAGGCTGTACCAGAAGACACGCTCCACCAGAGGGAGCAGGTATTGGGCGGTCTTCTCCAGGCCAAACGCCTGGACTTCTTCCGCGCCGAACGAGGAGGCGCCGGCCTCAGAGATCCAGATCTCACGATCCGTAACCGCGCGGATCTCAGCCAGCCTGGCCGGCCAATCATG
>JAFAIN010000313.1 GCA_019236695.1 Acidobacteriota bacterium
GCGAATTGAGGCGCCTCGGCTACGCATACGTGAAGATCGACGCGCTGCGCCATCTTCTCTACGATGCGGGCTACGCTGCCCGGCCGTATCTCACAGCGCGGCATTCCACTCCCGAGCAGGCGTTCCGCAATGTGCTTCAGGCGGCGCGCGATGAACTAGGGCCTGAAACCTACCTGCTGGCATGCTGGGGCGTTCTGCCCGAGGCGGTTGGAATCGCGAGCGCCGGCCGGCTGGGCACCGATGGCTTCGGGCCGCATACGCTCGCCGAATACAATTCCTGGAACAACGTTGTCTGGCGCAATGATCCCGACCACGTCGATATTGGCGGCGAAGGGGAAGACGTAATCCGGCCGGTGCTTACATCCATGGCCGGCGCGCAACTGCTGCTCTCCGATCCCGTAGAAACCTACAGGGATGACCGCAAGCTGGAAGGCGCCCGACGCTCCTCGCCTGTGCTCTTCACCATTCCGGGGCAGCTCTACGATTACGACCCGACGGCGGCCGACAACCTGATGCGCGGTTTGCGGAACTCAAATGGCGGCGCGGAGCCGGGACCGATTGATGCCGAGCAGTTTGGAGAGGTGCCGCAGTGGTGGCTTATGGACATCAGCCGGCCATTTGAAAACTGGAGCGTGCTGGCACGCCTGGCATGGCACGATCTTCCTCAGGCCGAGGTCCGGTTTCGCGACCTTGGGCTGCCGGAAGACCAGGACTTTGCGGTATTTGAGTTCTGGACGCAGAAGCTCCTGGGAACCTTCCGCGGCTCATTTCCGGCGCCGGCGCAGGCCGCGAAAGAGGCGCGAGTGTATTCCATTCGGCATCTCAAGCCTCATCCACAGCTCATTTCCACAAACCGCCATATCACGCAGGGCGGCCCTGACCTGATCCGTTGGGAGTGGTTATCGGATGGGCGCCTCGCGGGTGAAAGCAACGTGGTGCAAGGCGATCCATACCGACTCGCCGTTCGCGTTCCCGGCGGATTTCGGATTGCCGGCGCATCCATGGATGGCAAGCCGGCCAGCATCGAGCCGCAGGAAGGCTGGGTGGCGATTTCCACGGTGCCGGGGAAAACCGGGCGCGTGAACTGGTCCGTGGAATTCAGGCAGGAAGAGCATTGAAGAGGACCAAGCCAATCCGCGCGCTTGAGGATCGCCTGGCCGCGCGCCGGCGGCGCAAACCATGGCTATCGTTCGTGTTGCTCACCCTCGTGCTGGTTCTCTGGTACAAGTACTGGATTCCACCGGCTGCTGACTGGCTGTGGCATGCGATTTACGGCAAGTCGGTCGGCTGGCATGGGCGAGCGATTGCCGTCCCGAAAGACTGGTACGCCGCCTGGCCGAACGGGCGCCCCGAACTCCACCACTTTGCCGTGCCGCTTACGCGTGATGCCACCGTCGCTATCCGGACCGGCAGCGAGGGAAGGGTTGCGGTGACATACGATTACTTCCGCGCGCATTCGGCGGAAGTGGCCGCCAATTCGGGATTCGGCATTCAGACCATTCGCACTTTCGTGCGCGGCCCGAACCAGGCATTCTGCATTCAGGGCTATAACGGCGCGGGGATGAACGAAGAATGTGCGTTTACGAATGCCGACTTCGCGCTGCTCGTATATGGCGCACCGGCTGCCGAACGCGATTTCGATGCCATTGTGCGCTCGGTTTTGCAATAGAGCCGTGCCCTGGTGGGAGCAGACCGCGCGCAACCATAGTTTCCCTCCGCGCCTCCGTGCCTCCGTGGTGAATAAGTTGTCTATCGGCTGCCAGTCGTTCTGACTGTTCGCGCTAGCCCTGATTCCGGGAGCCCAACTGCGTCACCGGCCCGAAGTAGTACAGCGCATTGAACAGCAGCTTGAACGTGCCGTACGACTGGCCGCGGTATTGCGGCCGGAACCCGAACATCACGACATGGCCGCGCCCGAGCGGCGCATCCAGCAGCGCGGCGTGCTGCTGCAAAAACTGATCGCCGAGCAGCCACCCTGACATGAGAGGATTGCCGCCCGGATAAGTAGCCACGTTCACCACATCTCCGGCTGCGCGATCGAACGTGGGAGCAAAGGCCGGGCTGTGCTCGAACCAGATCGCTGTATCGCGCTCCATCCCCCAGGCGAGCGGGTGGGCGGGATCCACATCTACACGCAAAATGGATCCCGGCCCGTAGAAGTCCTTGTTGGCTACGCCCTGCAACACATTCCGCGCGCCCACGCCCAGGCGCTCGATGGCAAAATTCGATGCGCTATTGAGGGTGACGAGGGTGCCTCCCTGGGTGACAAAAAGATTCAAAGCTTCCACTCCCGCCGCGCCGATGCCGCCCGTGAACTCCTCGGGAACGCGGCCGCCCTGGCTGTCGCCGATGGCGCGCTGCGTGCCTCCTTCACCGGCAGCCGCAGCAGCAGCCCGGGCATTGCCGTTCACAATCGCGTTGACGGCCTGATCGGGAAGCACGATCACGTCAAAGCGCGAATTCAGGTCTCCGGCGCGCACGTCCTTGTCATAAATGCGTGTGTAGGGAAATTCGAATTGATCGAACAGCCAGCGGGTCCAGCCCTCATCCATGCTGGCCAGGTAGCTGGTATAAATGCCGATGCGCGGCGCCTTCACGGCAAGCGCCGAGGAGGCGGGCACGTCAGCGGCTGTAAACTCCAGGCCATTCGGGAGCTTTGCCTGCGCCGCATTGCCGCTCACCACAAATGTTCCGGCTGGGAATTCGTGCCCGCCGTTGTGGAGTGGGCTGCTCAGCCGGGCAATCGTGGCCCCTGCTTTTGCCAGCCGGTTCACCGCCAGGAAGGCGTAATCAGAATCCGAACGCAGGAGCAACTGGCGGGCCCGGCTGTCAACCCGCGCGGGCGCTGCATCGGGGCCATCCACCTTCTCGAGCTCTGCCGTGAACGGCTGTTCAATTTCAAGGGTCTTCACACCCATCAGCAGCGGCAACGTTTGCGCCGTTACGTCGTAAGGGCGCTTGGGCGGCCCGCCGGGATACTCCCTCAGGTCAGGATATTTTTGCCTTTCCAGGAGCGTCCTGGCGTAGCTGCCATACGGCTGGTTGAGCTGGATGACCCATGAGCCGGCGGGGAACTGCATGCCATCAGCCGCGAACGGCTGTTTTGCGCGCTGTATTTCTACCAGGCCAAAACGAAGCGTGTTCAACATCTTCATTGCCGTGGGGAGGTCGTGCTGGTCGGGCGGGATGACGAACGCATATGGACCGCCTTTGCGATTCATGGCCCGCACACCCAGGTTGTAGAAGTTGCGCACAAACATCTCGCGATTCTGCGCCACGGTATGCAGGCAGGCTTCATAGGCAATGAGTTGGTAATCCACAATGTCGCGCAGGTGCCACTCGCCGCCGCGCCACGGATCGGGAAAATTCCAGCTTGCCCGCTGCGCGTTGTATCCCAGCCCGTTCTGGTCAAGATCCTCGAAGCGCACGCGCACCGGCGATGCCAGGCGCGCCGAAGCCGATTCGGTCAGCACACGCAGGCCGCCGTGGTAAGCCTGGTAATGGCGCGCCGGAGTCCAGAAATCGTAGATGGCATTGATGGCCACGCCCTGCTTGCCCGCAGAGGCCAGAGCCCCCGCCATGGAAGTGCCCAGCATGTTGGTTTCCTGCACCAGCAACGGATCGACGTTTGGGTCCACGGGATCGAGGAAGGGAGGCACGAACAGCCGTGCCGAGCCGGTTCCCATCTGATGCACGTCGTAAACCACCTCGGGATGCCACGGATTCTGGATCTTGCCGACCGTGAGCTGCGATTCCACCTGGGTGAACATGTACCAGTCGCGATTGTCATCGTGGCCAACGTAGTGGTGGTACAGTTCGACGGGTTGTGCGCCTTCATAGGGCGTACCGACGTACTTGCGATACCACTTCACGACCATGTCCTGGCCGTCAGGATTGAGCGACGGGACCAGCAGGAAGATGACGTTGTTCAGAATTTCCTGGTGCTCGGGAGTGTTCTCGGTGAGCAGCCGGTACACGAATTCCATCGCGGTTTGCGTGGAAGCCACTTCGGTGGAGTGCACCGTGCAGGTGATGAGCACAACCGCTTTGCCTTCATGGATGAGGCGCTCGGCTTCATCCCTGGAAACCCCGCGCGGGTCCGACAGGCGCTGCTGAATCTGCTGGTAATGCGCCAGTTGGCCCATGTTTTCGGGCGACGAAATCGTCACCACCACGAACGGCTTGCCCAGCGTGGACTTGCCGATCTCTTCAAAGCGCACTCGATCGGGCGCGGCAGCAGCCAGCTTTTGGAAATAGGTAGTCACCTGCTCCCAATCGGCAAGCTTGCGGTCTTCACCAACTGGAAAACCAAGATGCTGCTCGGGCGAGGGAATCTGGGCCTGCAGCGTGAAGGCAAACAGAGCGACGAGGTGGAAAACGGCAAGGCGGAACAGAGTTCGCATGGTTCGGGTCTCCATTGGGAAAAGCCCACGAATGGGCGGAATATCGTAGCCCGGAGCGCCACCCTCTGGAAAGGGAGATTAAAGGGGAAGTGAGGTTGCTATATCTCTCTGCCCTACATATGACCTGGCTCAGCAGAAAGGCCTGAGGGGGAGGATCTCCGAGCCGCGCTACCGGTGCAAGCCTTGCGGGGGTCCTTCGTCCGC
>JAFAIN010000258.1 GCA_019236695.1 Acidobacteriota bacterium
AGGAACTCGCGGCCGGCGCATCCGCCTCGAGGTTTTGAATAGCTGGATAGCTGAATAGCTGGATGGCTCAGCAGGGCTCTGCGATTCAGCCATATAGCCATTCAGCCACGTAGCCATTCAGCCATGTAGCCATTCAGCTTTCGCTCCAGATGCGGGCCGCCGTTCCGCTCAGCATTTGCCGCCGCGATTCCTCGGAGATGGGGAGCGCCACAAAATCATCCAGGTTGCGCCGGATCTCCGGAACTCCCGGGCCGGGCCAGTCTGTGCCGAACAGCGACTTTGCCGCAATCTCCTCCAGCCGGGGGAAGTACTTCAGCAGCGCCTTTGGCGGAATTCCACTCAGGTCAAGAAATACGTTGGGATGCCGGCGTACCAGGAAAAATGCGGTCTCCATCCACAAAGGCCGGCCTCCGTGCGCCAGCAGGATGCGCAGTCTGGGAAAATCAACCGCAACGTCATCGAGGTAGATAGGGTCGCCGTACTTGTTCCGCGCACCGGGAAAGATGCTGGTCCCGGTGTGGAACATGATGGGAATCCCTTCTTTTTCGGCGATGCGATAGATGGTTTCCAGTTCTTTTACGCCATTGAGGTAGCTGTTGGGGAACAGAAGTTGATGCGGCGGATGAATTTTGATCAGCCGCACTCCCAGCCTGGCGAGCTCCTCCATGTCGGCTTGCACATTCTGCGAATGGCGGGGATGAATGGATCCGCAGGGAAGCAGCCTCCGCGGCTCGGCCCGGCAGTATTCCACGATCCAGGGATTTACCGCCGCGGTGAATCCAATTACCTCGGGAGCAACATAGTTGATAAGAACGGCACGATCTACGCCCGAGCGATCAAGGTGCTCCAGGAAAGCCTTCGGAGAATTACAGAATTCCACTACCTGATCCCAGTGCGGCCGCTTCTCCATCAGCGCCCGCGCCGCCGGTTTGAAAAGCTCCAGCGGTTGGATGTGGATATGGCAATCCGTTACGCGAAGGTCGTGCGTCATGGCACAAAGTTCTATATCACACCGCGGCGGAACGACAGTTATTGCGGGCAGCCGGCTCGATCAGGCCACAAGAACACCTTTTTCGCCAGCTCCGACCCCAGCGTCTCTTCCCGATAATACCGATGCACCACGCCGGGCTTCCACGCCAGGAGATCGGGGTTTGCGGCCGAGAACTCCACCCAGTCCGGTTCCTTGCCTTTCTCCCCGGCCCATCGCGCTATCCGCTCGGCAATCAGGAGGAGGAATGCCCACGTGATGGTCTCGTGGTAGAGGCCGGGCTTGCCCTTGGCCGTTGCAAATCGTTTCAGCGCCGCAGGGAAGCGTACCAGCGCCTCGGCGCAGGCATACCGGCGCACATAAAGGAACGCCACCCGCACATGGTCGGCATGGTGAAACTCGCCCAGGCGGCAGCTCTGGAAACCGGCCAGCAGTTCGGCGTCGGTCAAAATCTCAGGAGCGTTCACGTTTCCTCCGCGTTCTCGGTTGTGCGGGTTCGGGGAACTTATGGCTTTCGGCGGCGGTCAGCTTGAGGCCATAAAACTTCCGCAGTTGGCCGATCCGCGCCAGCGTGCCGCGTTCGAAGGGGCATTTCCCCTCGAACGCGTGCAGGACAATTCCCTCGAGCAGGTCTCCCAGGGTAAGGTCCTTGTATTCAGCCAGCGCTTTCAGCACTTTGAGCAGCCGCTTTTCCATGCGGACACCTGTTTGAACCCGTTCCAGCATGTTACCAATGTACCATGGTACGCAAGTGCCCGTGCAGGATAGGTGCGCCCGCGCTTCAGCGGGCGGGCATGGCCGGATCCGCCGCTACGGCCCTGGAATGAGTTACGGGAGCGCCGGCGGAGAACGCGGCGGTGAGGTAAAGGATCCCTACAATGAAAAATCCGCCTGCCAGGGCGATTCCGTGCGCCACGGCGCCGATGAGCAGGCCAAACACAATCTGCAGCAGCGTGGCCAGAAAATAAAACGTGTTCTGCACTCGCCCCATGAATTGCACCGGCACCAGTTCCATCATGCCCGAAGTGATTCCTACCCCGCCGATTCCCCGGGCAGAGCCCATGACGAAGTAAATTGCCATTGCCACTTTGAGGAAGCGGGAATAGGGAAGCAGGAACAGGCAGCCGCCGAGAACCGCCATGGAAAGTGCGACACTGCGTCTTCCTCGCAGCCTTCGGATCAGGAAAGCCGAGTAGGCGGCGCTCAGGAACGCGCCCACGGCCCAGGAGGCGTTCATATCGCCATAGCCGGCCGCGCCGGCATGCAGAACGCGATCGCTGAGCGGAGGCGTCAGTATGCCCTGGGTCCACATGCCGCTGATGAACAGCGACCAACTGATGCCCAGGGGCAGGATGTGGATGTTGGCTCGAAGGAAGTCATAGCCTTCGCGCAGTTCATGCCAGAAGCGCGCAATGTCGCTCTCCGCCTGGCGCAGTTCGCCGCCGAGATCGGAGACGGAGTCCCCCGGCAGTTGGGCTGCCGCCTGCGGCGAGGCCGGCCGCGGTACGTGCCGCCCTTTGCGGACCAGGAAGTAGCAGAGAAACGACACGATGTAGGTGCTGCAGTCGATCATCAGCACGCCGCCGAGCCCGATGTGGTTGTAGGCGTAGCCCACCAGCGCTCCGGCCAGCATCCAACCGCCCTGCACTCCGGCCAGCAGGAAAGTGTTGGAGTGAACAAATTCTGATTCGGGCGTCAGTTCCTGAATGAGGGCCGTGACCGTCGGCCAGAACATCCAAAAGCCGGCCGAAACTGCCATTGCGGCGGCATAGAGCTCCCAATTCACAATGCGATGCTGAAGAGCCAGCACCGCCACTGCCAGGGTGATGACCGCTCGTGCCGCATCCAGAAACATCACCAGGCGGCGCCGGTCCTCGCGATCAATGATCACGCCGGTAAACGGCATGGTCACGATAGCAGGCAGGGTATTCAGAACAACCAGCAGCCCCAGCGCCATTTCCGAATGCGTGGTCTGCAGCAGATACCAGGTAGTAGCCGCAGTGTTCATCCCGCTGCCCATCATCGAAACCAGATTGGCAATGAACACAAACTGCAGCGGGCGATTACGCAGGATCTTGTTCACGGGAGGCAATGCGCTGGCCAATTTCAGATTACCATCCGGGCGATACGGGGCGTGGCAGGAGGACAGGTTCAACAGGATTTTAAGTACATGGCTCGGCAACGTCCTCCGGGCCGTTCAGGGCATGATTCGCCCTCGCCTATAATCAAATGAGCTTCATTCGGAGGAATTCTGGGCCTGTCCTCGACAGTGTTCGCCTCGGCTGCCTGCCTGGCGGCTGTTACGGCGCAGTCCTATATGGCGGCCGGGCCGCCGCGCCAGGTGCGCAGCGCCTACTTTGAAGGGCAGCTAGTGCCGTTTGAGGCGCAGCACGAAACGCTGATTACCCGCTCGTTTTCGATTGGCCCCTGGCGATTTGGGCGGCGTGAGCACACCAACCCGCGAGACGGCCGCCTGAACCTCTACATCAGCGCTCCGGGAAGCCAGTACGCGGTGGATGGCGCTGCGGCTTTCAGTTTCAACTGCATCATCAATGCAGTGCCGAAACCCGGCTCCGAGGTGGAGTGGGATGTGTACTGGGCGGTGGCGCTCGATCCGGCTCTTACGGAGGAAATCCGCGGCGAGCAAGCTCTGCTGATTGACACACAGGCTGAGTTTGCTCCCGCCCCTGATTTCACGGTGGAACAGGCGCCCGGCCATGAACTGCTGCGCCGCTACCTGCGCGTGGCTACAGTGGATGATCTGGATAAATACCGCCGAAAATCGGGCGAGCTGCCGCGGGTTCTGATTGTGCCCGCGCGCATCATGCTCAAGGCCAGTGCGGGCGAGAAGCAGCCGGCGAGCGGCGCGCAATGAGGTTATTCGGCCGAAGAGAAAAGAACGAGCATCGCATTCTTCGCGAGTTCGCCCGCCGCGGCGCCGATGAACTGCAGCCCGAGTATCACCGGGCGACTCCGGAGTGCCCCGAGCCGGCCCGCTGGAGCATGTATGACTCGATGACGGCTGAAGCCGAAGTGCTTGAATTCCTGCGCTCGGTTGTCATTACCACCAAGCCAAAACTGATCGTGGAAACCGGGTCCTTCATGGGCGTCAGCACCCTGTGGCTGGCCGAAGGCGTTCGGCAGAACGGTTTCGGCGGCATCGTGAGCTGCGAGCTCGATCCTCAAGTGTTCGCGGTGGCGAAGCAGCGCATCGAGGCTTCCGGCCTGCAGCAATGGATCCAACTGCGCAACCAGTCGAGCCTGGAATTGGAAGTTGCCGGGCCCATCGACCTGCTTTTCAGCGACAGCGACTTGCCGGTTCGGGAGCAGGAAGTTCGCCGCTTTTTGCCGCTGATGAACCCTCACGGCCTTATCCTGATGCACGACGCCAGCTCGCATTTGAAAGTAGTGCGCGAAGCCGCGCTCAGGCTCGAACAGGAGGGCCTGATCTCTACTGTTCTTCTTCCGACCCCGCGGGGCCTCGTCATGGCCCAGAAGCGGGCGGGCAGGTTGTAGCTGGAGTCGTGTTCTCTACGGAGCGCCTGGCCTTGAACCCGGCCTCCAGACGTAGAAAAGAGGGCCGTCGGCCGCTGGCCTTCCAGGGAGACAGGCGTGACCTGCTCGGACGCCGGGTGATTTCGCAGTTCGGCAATCCACTTGGTTCTCCCTCCCTGCCTGGAGTAACATTCCGGCGCGTCATTGAGGAGGGCCTAGCCATGAAGCTGTTTCGCACAGCTCTTTGTGTAGCGGCATTCGGCGCTTGCGCCGCAGCACAGGTTGTTTCATTTGGGTTCCCCGCAGGCAGCCCCGAGGACCAGGCGAGCGATTCGATTGCGAAAGAAAACGATTTGCAGAAGAAGCTCGCCCTGCTGAATGATTTCGTTCAGAAGTTTTCGTCGAATCCTGTGGCCGTTGCATACGGCCAATGGCAGATTGCGCAGGCTTACCAGGCGGCCGGCGACCTGAAGGCGGCACGCGCCGCGGGCGACAGGGCGCTGGCGGCCGAACCCAATGCAATGGATGTGCTGGTCGCGCTGGTAAACATTTCGCAGCAAGCCAAGGACAACGCCGCAACCGTGATGTATGCCACCAAAGCCGCTGCCGCGTATGGCAGCATTGCCCTGCAACCGAAACCCGAAGCCGTCTCCGCAGCCGATTTCGAATCAATGGTCAAAGGCCAGCAGGCTTCCGCGCAAAGCGCCTATGATTTTGTGCAAGGCGCAGCCTTCAATGCCATCGTAGCCGAGCAGGCGCCGGAAGCCCGGGTGAAAATGGCGCAGGAGTTTTCCGCCGCTTTCCCCGCCTCTTCCTACAGCGCCGCAGTCGCGCAATACGCAATCATGTCGCTCCTGCAGTCCAGCGACTTTGCGGGACTTTCCACCTACGGCGAGCAGGCGATCAAGGATAATCCCCAGAACTCGGCGCTCCTGCTGATGGTTTCGCAGGGCTATTCGCAGGACCAGAAATCTTCGGCTCACCTGGAGCGCGCCGCCGTGTATGCAAAGAAGGTTACGGTACTGGCGCAGGCCGATTCGTCTTTATCGCCCGAGCAGAAAAACGCTACCATCGGGGCCGCAAAATCTGTGATTGGCTGGTCGCTATTGCGGCAGGACAAGGCCGCCGCTGCTATCCCCGAATTAAAAGATGCCGCTCCTATGCTGAAGAGCAGCCCCGATGACTACTCTTCCGTGCTCTACGGGCTGGCATTTGCCTACGCCAGGCTCAATCGGCTTCCGGAAGCCAAGGCGGTGCTCGCCGAGGCGGTGAACGTCACGGGTCCCTACCAGGAGCTTTCGCGCGAATTGCTGCAGAAAGTAAACTCAGCCAAACCCGCCCCCGCCCGTAAACAGTGAACGCCAGCTTGTTCCTCCGCGCCTCTGCGCCTCCGCGGTGAACCTACACTCTTATTGCCCCACCAGCACATCGGAAAGCTGATGCGCTTTCACCGCGAAGTTGCGGGCCAGGTTCAGGTCACCATCAGTTTGCGCCGAGCGCGCTCGCTGCATGTAATTTTTGATTTCGTCCACCATCTTGTTTTGCGCATCGGTGAGCTGGCGGTCCTTCAGTCGGCTCAGGTTGGCTTCGGTGTCCTTCAGCAGTTGGTCAGTCATGTCGCGCGTGTGCTGCGCCTGGTCGGTGGGCATTCCGGGTGACAGGCCGCTTGCGGGGGCGGCGGCAGCGGTGGGATCAGTGTGGTTCGACGCCTGCTGGGCTGCGGGCTGTGGCGGCTGTGCCGCGGGCGCTTGCTGTGCCGCTTTGGGCTGCGATGCTGAAGCTGGCTTGTGAGTCACGGCCGGCCGGCGCGGGCGCGGTTTTGGTGGTGTGGGCGTGGGAGCCGTCGCCGCAGTGCCGCCGGGCGTGGGCGCGGCCGTGGTGTTCTCGGTGGTCGCCGGCTCCGTAGCCGGTGGGGGGGGCGGCGG
>JAFAIN010000112.1 GCA_019236695.1 Acidobacteriota bacterium
CCAACCGCATCCGGCAGAACCGCCAGTTGATTACCGCCGAACGGTGTGGAACTGAAAACATCGACGATGTGAAATGTGTACTTCATGAGATCGGCCTCCGTTGCAGCCTCAAGCCTTGACCACGAGATCGATCTCAACGCAGGCCCCGAGCGGCAGGGCGGCCACCCCAATCACCGTACGGGCGGGAAAGGGTTGACTGAAGTGCCTGGCGTAGACGCCATTCAGTGCCACGTAATCGCTCATGTTCGTGAGATATACACCAGCACGCACGACATCATCGAGACCTTTGCCGGCCGCCCTGAGAACCGCCGAGAGATTTTCGAAGACGCGCCCCACCTCGGCAGCGATACCTCCCGCCACCAGCTTGCCCGTCGTGGGGTCTTGACCGACCTGACCGCTGAAATAGATGAAACCATCGACTTTGATCGCCTGGGAAAACGGGCCGACCGGCGGCGTGAGTTCGGGCGAGGTAATTGCGATCCTGCTCATGGCAAACTCCTGTGGATAGTGGGTTCATCTGGAACATACCGGGCGCAATGTGTAACGATATTCTCAAGATCTAAGCTTCTGCAATTTCATTATTTTCACGATTATACTACTATTGGAGCACGATTCTGTTAGGCGTCAGAAGAACGCTTTAGGAGATCCCCCCTGAGCTACGGGCCCGTTCGATAAGCCTACTGTCGGCGGCGCGGGCTGGCTTACGGTTGACCTGCCGCATACATTGGCATGGCGTCGGCCTTCTGTGTTCCCGCATTTGGACTGCGCCGGGGTTGCGACGCGAAACCGAGGCGCCGGCGCTCTTCTGCAATCCTCGCCAGGCAATAACTCTTGGATGGCTCCCCCATTTCATCGGCTCGCACCTCCAGATGGTGCAGATACTGCTCGACTGAAATTTGCATTGCCGTCCTTTCCATCAAGAGAGCCGGGAAACAGAAAAGCCGCCCGGCATCAACCTGGCCGGCTCCTATCCCAGGGTCCGCGTGGTCGCCTTTGCGCCGCAAGCTTCACGCGGCGGGAGGGTGCGCGGACGCGGGCGTAGTGCCGGCTTGGTCCACAGATCGGGGGCGCGCAAGCACCTTGCAGTGGCTGTTGCTTGCGATTTCAAACGCGCAATTCGATTACGGTGGCGCCGGCGCCGCCTTCCTGCTGGGGCGGTTCGGTGACGCTGGCTACGTGGGGATGTTTTTTGACGAAATCGCGGACGGCTTTGCGCAGGACGCCCATTCCGCTGCCGTGTACCACGCGAACCCGGGGCAGGCCGGCCAGGAAAGCCCGGTCGAGGTATTTTTCAACTGCGCTGATGGCCTCATCGGCGGTGTGGCCGATGACGTTGAGCTCGCCGGAGACGGCAGCCTCGTCACTCACCGAAACGGATACGCCGGTGCGCCGGCGAGCGTCGGCTAAAGGAGTGGCGGCCGGGCTTTCAGAAGAGCCGCCCAGGAGTTCGGCAATGTCGCTGCGCCGGATGCGCATTTTGAGGGAGCCGGCCTCGGCCTCAAAGTGATCTTCATCCACCTTGCGGAGGATGCGGGCATTGCGGCCGAGTCCGCGCAGGCGAACCAGATCGCCTTCGCGAACGTGGCGAACCAGCCCGGGACGGGCATTTTCATCGCCCACATCAGCGCCGGTGGTGGCCGCCACCACGGCCTGGTTAAACTGCTCGCGAAAATCGCGGCGCAGGCGGGCCACGCGGCGCTCCGCATCCTTCGAGAGCTTCAGGGCCTGGGCGCGATCCTGCACGGCGGCAACGTTTTCGCGGGCTTGATGCTCGAATTCGGCGAGCAGGTCTTCGAGTTTGCGCTCGAGCTCGCGCACCTTCTGGCGCTGTTCCTGTTTGCCTTCGGCGGCCAGGCGGTTCTTTTCGCGCGCCAGTTCCTGCTCACGGTGGCGAATGCGTTCGCGCTCGGCCTCGAGGGCGCGAATGTCTTCGTGCAAGCGGTCGAGAAACCGGCTGACGTCGCGCGACTGCGACCCCATCTGCCGGCGGGCAGCCTCCAGGATGGCGGGGTTCAGGCCGAGGCGTTGCGCGATGTTGATGCCGGCCGAGGCGCCGGGCACGCCCACCCGCAGCTCGTAAGTGGGCTGCAGGGTGGCTTCGTCAAACCCGACGGCAGCGTTCACCACGCCCGGGCTGTTGGCGGCATAAACTTTGAGCGAAGTGTGATGAGTGGAGATGGCGCTGACACAGCCAAGCGCGCGGAAATAATCGGCGATGGCTACGGCCAGGGCCGCTCCTTCTTCCGGGTCGGTGGCCGAGCCCAGCTCATCGAGCAGAACCAGCGACTGCGGCGTGGCGGTGCGCGAGATGAACTCGATGTTGGTGACGTGCGCGGAAAAAGTGGAGAGGTTCTGCTCAATGGACTGGTAATCGCCAATATCGGCCAGGACAGCGTCGAAAAGCGGCAGTTCGGCCTCGACGGCGGGAACCGGAATGCCGGCCTGGGCCATGAGCGCGAGCAGGCCAAGGGTCTTGAGGGCAACGGTTTTTCCACCGGTGTTGGGACCGGTGATCACCAACTGGCAGGCGGCTTCGCCACCGCCAGGGAGCCGTCGGCCGTCGGCCGTCAGCCGTTGTTGATCGGCCGGGGCCCCCTGGCCGCCGGGGTTATGCGAGAGCTCGCGCTCGAGTTCCAGGGTCATGGGAACCGCGCGGGCGGCGCGGGCGCGAAGAGCGCGCTCGAGCAGGGGATGGCGCGCCTGGATGAGGCGCAAGCGCGAGCCGGCGCACACCGGGGCGGCGCAGGCGTATTCTTCGGCAAAGCGGGCTTTGGCGAACTGCACTTCGAATTCGGCCATGGCTGCGGCGGCCGCCAGGATGGCCTGGCCCATTTCGGCGATGCGACCGGTCATCTCGAGCAGGATGCGATGGATTTCCGCCTGTTCCTGCTCGAGCAGGCGCACAAGCTCATTGTTCTGCTCGATGGTTTCGAGCGGCTCGACAAAGGCAGTCTGGCCGCTGGCACTTACGCCGTGCACCACGCCTTCCACGCGGCGCTTCTGCTCCATTTTTACGGGTATGACGAAGCGCTCGCCGCGAATGGTGATGAATTCCTCCTGGGCGGCGCCCTGGCCGGCGAGGCGGCGGAGGTAGCCATGCAGCGACTCCTGGATGCTGCGCTTCTGCTTTTCGATATCGCGGCGGACGGCGGCGAGTGCGGGCGACGAGCGGTCATCGAGGGTTCCGTCAGGCAGGATCTTGCGGCGGAAGAACCGGAGGAAGTCGGTGAAATCGGCGATGCCGCGCGCCAGCTCTTCGACAGCCGGCCAGACCGGGGCGCTTGCCGGAGAGGGAGCAACGGCAAAGCTTTCGGCTACGAAGCGGGGCGGATGGAGAGCAATTTCGCGCCATTCAGCGGCACGGTCAATGGAGGCGACGAGATCGCGAATCTCGAGGACTTCAAGCACCGACCCTTCAATGCGAGCCTTGTCAATGAGCTCGGGCGCGGAGATGAGCCCGGCAAATTCAAAGCGGCCGCCGCCGCGCCAATAGCGGCGGACTTCGTCCGTTAGCTGCTGCTGGCGGCCAATCCAGGCGGCATCGCCGGAAGGAACCAGCGCGGCTATGGCCTGCCGGCCAGGCCCGGAAGACGCATACCCGGCCAGGAGCTCGAGCACGGAGCCGAACTCGAGAAAGCGCGCGCTGGCGTGAGTGAGCGGGGAGGGCGGCACGAATTCCATCCTAAACAACGGATTGCCGAATGTGTAATTGCCGAATTGAGGGCGATTCCCGGCTTCTCGATAACGGGGTGCTTAAGCCAGAAAGATTCCGCGTGGCTACGCGAAGGTCATCCTGATGCCGCTTGCGGCCGTAAGGATCTGGGAGCGCTCTGGCAGCCGCCGGTGGAGCGCAGCGGCGAGGAGCACGACCAACCTCAGCGTAAGGACGGTCAGCTCCCAGATTCTTCACCCGCTAAGGCGGGTTCAGAATGACAGTTGCGTGGGGTGGGTCACAGTTGCGTGGGGCGGGTCACAGTTGCGTGGGGCGGGTCGCAGTTGCGTGGGGCGGGTCACAGTTGCGTGGGGCGGGTCACAGTTGCGTGGGGCGGGT
>JAFAIN010000278.1 GCA_019236695.1 Acidobacteriota bacterium
GCGCGTTCGGGTGACGGAGCAGGAAGCAGCGTGCGGTTGAAACTGTCAGTTATACAATTGTGTAGCCTTCACAGAACGGGCCTGTAGCTCAGCGGTTAGAGCAGGGGACTCATAATCCCTTGGTCGGGGGTTCGAATCCCTCCGGGCCCACCATCCTCCTCGCAGCCCCTTGCTTTTCTACTGCTGAATACCTCCCGTCCCGCCCTTCCCACGAAAAAATTTTGCAATTTCGAAATTTCGAAATTTAAAATGCCTCTCGAATCCCTCCGGGCCCACCACATTCTGCGCGCCCCCGGCTCAGCTTCGCGCACGGCGCTTTGGCGTATGATCGCTCACATGAACATCTCTGCTCGAAATCAACTGCCCGGGACAGTCATTGAGGTCCAGCTCGGCGGCGTGATGGCGCATGTGACCGTGCAAGTCGGTGAGAACGTGATTGAGAGCGTTATCACCCGCCGCAGCGTTGAGGAACTCAACATCGCCAAGGGTGATGCGGTCAGCGTTGTCATCAAATCCACCGAAGTGATGTTGATGAAGATGTAACTCCTACGGCGCCAGTTTCACAATATCCAGCCGGGTTAACATCCGCACCCATCGCGCCGGGCGCTTCTCATTCGGAACTACGATCTTCAGCGGGCCGCTTTTTTCGTCCAGCGCTTTTCCGTTCATGCTTTGCGCAATGATGGTGTTATTGCCGTTCATTTCCGGGTCCAGCTCCGCCAGGGAAAACACCACCTTGTATCCATCGCTGGCGGTCGCGAGGACGTAGGTTGCAAACGCCGCCCCTCTCATTTTTTCGCCCAGCGCTACTCCGGCCTTCTCGAGAATATCGGACATGCGCGCGCCCTCGTAATGTTGTTGCTCGCCAGAGTGAGGGTCGCGCACGTCCACCGCACACTTGGGCAGTGAAGATATGTCTGCCGCAGATAGCGTGGCCTCATGGCCGCCCACCGAGACTCTTAACTGAGCATTAGCGGAGATCGAAACCAAAAGAGCAGTCAGAATCGCCAGTCGTTGCATGCGCGGTATTGTAAGCACCTGCCTTTGAAATTTCGAAATGTCGAAATTAAAAATTGCCCCAGGTTTGTTCCCGCCTCCACCGGGGAATCAGTGATGGCGAAAAAAAATTTTGAAATTTCGAAATTTCGAAATTTAAAATGCCTCACCATGATCCTTCGCCGCCTGCTTCCTGCGCTCTTCCTGTTGCTTTCCTGCGCCGCCGCCCAGAAAACCCAGCCAGTCGATCTCGTTCGCGCGCTCGAAATCCCCATGCGCGATGGCGTCAAGCTGAAAGGGACGGTGTACAAGCCCGCCGCCCAGGCTGAGCCGCTGCCCGTCATCTTCACGCTTACCCCTTACATCGGCGACACCTACCACGAGCGTGCTTACTACTTTGCGCAGCACGGCTACGTTTTCGTTCTGGTGGATGTGCGCGGCCGCGGCAATTCCGGCGGCACATTCGATCCGTTCGCTCAGGAACCGCATGATGGCTCCGACGTTGTGGAATTCCTGGCAAAGCAGCCCTGGTGCAATGGAAAAGTTGCCATGTGGGGCGGCTCTTATGCTGGCTACGACCAATGGGCCACACTGAAAGAGCGGCCGCCCCACCTGGCCACGGTGGTTCCGGTGGCCGCGGCTCATGCCGGCGTCGATTTCCCGTTTTTCCGCGGCATCTGGGGGCCGTATGTCATCCAGTGGCTCACTTACACCAGCGATCACACGCCCAACCTGAACCTGTTCGGTCAAAGCTCCTTCTGGACGGAAAAATTCACCGAGGTTTACGAAAAGCAGTTGCCCTTCGAGCAGCTCGACCGCGTCGCCGGCAACACCACCACGGTTTTTCAGAAGTGGCTTCAGCACCCCAGCTATGACGCCTTTTGGCAGGCCCTCGCGCCCACTCCCGCGCAATACGCCGCCATGAGCGTGCCCATCCTGACCATTACGGGCCATTACGATGGCGACCAGGCCGGCGCCATGAGCTATTACCGCGAGCACATGGCGTACGGCAATGCGGCGGCCCGCGAACAGCATTACCTCATCATCGGCCCCTGGGACCATGCCGGCACCCGCACGCCGCGTCGCGAGGTCGGCGGCCTCACCTTCGGTGAAGCCAGCATGCTCAACATGAATGACCTGCACCGGCAGTGGTACGACTGGACCATGAAGAATGGCCCCAAGCCTGAGTTCCTGAAGAAACACGTGGCCTACTACGTGGTCGGCCCTGGCGCCGAGAACTGGAAGTATGCCGACAGCCTCGAGGCCGTCGCCTCCGAGCATCGCAAGCTCTATCTCACTTCGCACGACAGCCTCGCGGGTGATGCATTTCACTCCGGCGAGCTCGCGCCTGCAGCCGCGCCCTCTTCGCCCGATGCTTACGTATATGATCCCCGCGACCTGCGCCCGGGCAGGGAACTCGAGCAGGAGGATGTTGCGCGCCCGCTCATGGACGAGCGTTACGCCCTCAATCTCTACGGTGGTGGCGTGGTCTATCACACCGCGCCCTTTCCCGAAGCGACTGAGATCTCGGGCTATGTGCGGCTCGCGCTCTGGGCCGCCATGGACGTTCCTGACACCGATTTCAACGTCACGCTGTATGAGATCCGCCCGGATGGATCGAGCATCCAGCTCACCAGCGATGCCTTGCGCGCCCGCTACCGCAAATCGTTGAGCGAGCCGGAGCTGGTCAAGCCGGGCGCCATCGAGCTTTATGACTTCAACGGCTTCACCTGGTTCTCGCGCCGGGTGGCAAAGAACAGCCGCTTGCGGCTGGTTATCACCTGCCCCAATTCCATCAACTCTGAGAAGAATTACAACAGCGGCGGCCGCGTCGAAGCCGAATCAGGCAAAGACGCCCGCGTAGCCCACATCACCATCTATCACGATCAGCAGCACCCCAGCACGCTCGAAATCCCAGTGGTGAAATAAACGGAAAGCGTTTGGAGGGTGTCATCTCGAGACTCCCATCCTGGGGGTCTTTATAAGGAATGTCATTCCGAGCGAAGCGAGGAATCTGTGGACCATGCCGGCACTTACCCCGGGAGGTAGCGCCTCTCCCGCCCCGCTCAAGGTGTCGTAGCGGGTTTCGTGGACTCCGCGCCTCAGCGTCTCCAGCTGTGAAGAACTAGAGCTTAAGGCTTGAAGCCACCTCCGCAATACTCCCCACCTGAACATCCGCCGGCGGATACATAGCCACGCTGCTTTGGTCCAGCGCATAATGCCCCTGCCGCACGAACACGGTTGTCAGCCGTTCGCGCCATATGTTCTTCATCGCGGTGAGGATCCGCAGTTTGTCATCCACCATCACGTAGCGCTCCGCCTGATATTTCTCCTCCACGTCGCCCAGCATCTGCTCCTTGTGGACATACACCAGTGCATGATGCTCCACCGCCTCCCATATGCCTGAGCGACGGATCTTGCGAGGCTGGAACACGGCATCGCCGTCGCTCAGCACCACCGTGCGCCCGCGCTCGCGCAGGCGCCCAATCACCTCCAGCGCGCCCGGATAGAGCCGCTCATGGAAGGGGTAATCGATCAGAAACGCCGAAAGCTCCAGGATGTGCGGATTCCGCGGATGCTCCCGGCGGTACTGCTGCAGCGCGCCCAGGTAATCCGCGTATCCCAGTTCGGCTCGAAGCTGCTCGAATATCGTCCAGTAAACCCGTTCGGAATCTTCCCCGAGTTCCGTGCGCAGGTGGGCCTTCAGGTCGCGCTCCACCCGGTCATTGTCGAGCAGCGTGTTATCCACATCGAGCAGGAAAACGGTTCCCGAAGCTTCACTCATCGCTCATCAGCAGACCATACCCGCCGGGATCCCGCAACCGAGACTGACGTGGGTCCGGCCGCCCTCGGCCGGACAAGCGGCCGAAGGCCGCTCCTCCAGACCGCTCCCCTGCATCAGCCACCCAGCGATCCAGCCATCCCTCCGCGTCTCCGTTGTTTCACGCTCCCTCCCGCTCCTCCTCCATCTCCGCATAGTCCCCCAACCGGTCTATGGGTCCGGGTTCATGCGCAAAGTTGCCCCCCAGGCAGAAAATTGCCGAGCTGCCGATTTCAATTCGGCAATTCACATTCGCCGCTTCGGCAACTCGTTCGCTGGCCATCGCTTTTGCCCGCCCGCTCATCGCAACCATTGGTACGCTGACCGCAATCGTTTATGACCAGGCAGAAGTCCACTCCGGCGGTGCGCCGGTTTTCGCTTCATCGGTTCTGGGCCCCCGTAACCGGCGCAATTTTCGCGCGGCCCGGAAGAAAGCCGCGGTTGGCGCTGTTCTCGCTCGCCGGCTCCCCTATGGAAAAATGCGAGCTCCAGAAGCGCATTGGGCAGTGGAATGATGAGTTCTTCGCCCTGTGCTGCGAGCTGCAGCGGCGCCCTGAAACTTTCACGCCTGAGGTGTTCGCGCGCCTGCTGGCATATTCGGAACGGATCGCGCGCGGGAAGCACGCGTTAGGAAATCCCGCGCGTTAACTGCGTGGGTTCGGCCGTCCTGACGCGGATGGCGCGCGGGAAGCATAGCTCCTACTTCGGTTGGGCTGCCGACTGTAGTCCACACGGGCATCAACGAGATTAGGAATTTCTTGCCGCCGGGGCTCACCATCGCGAGTGGCTTCGGCCTTCGGGGCTTCGGCTGTAGGGTCCGGCGACGGCTGACGGCCGGCGGCCGACGGCTCCAGCTTTCGGCTATCACTTCCGCCCCCGCCTCAGCTTTTCCGCGGTCTGTTGTGCCGCCTGCGCTTCTGCCGCCATGCCCTTGCGGCGATAGGCTTCGGCCAGCGCCAGCCACCCATCCGGATCCCCCTGGTGCCGGCTCACAAAATCTTTCAGGTTGCTGATCGCGTCATCCGGCTTGCCTGCCTGAATGAACGCCGTTCCCAGCATATAGCGTGCCGCGTCCAGATTCCCGTCGAGCTTCAATGCCGTTTGGTATGCCGCAATGGCTTCCGGCAGGCGCTGCGAAAACTGCAGCGCCAGCCCATAGTCAAGCTGCCCATCTGCCATTTTCGGCTCGAGTTTCACTGCCTGCCCAAAGGCGTAAGCCGCCTCCGGCGCGCGCCGCGTGTTGAAGTACACAAACCCCAATCCCCGCCAGGCCGCCGCGTTCCTCGGCCCCAGCCGCACCGCATCTTTTAATTGCGCCTCCGAGCGCCTCGCATCCCCCGCCCGCAGGTAGGCCTCGCCCAGCAGCACATGCGGTTCCACTGCTTTGGGCCGCAGGCTTACCGCCCGCGTAAGATTCTGCATTGCCAGCGGCAGATTGTTGCTCCGCAGCGCCACTTCGCCGCGCTCCAGCGGCGCCGCATATCGCTCCTGCCGCTCTACAATTGCTCCCCCGGCCGCTACTGCAGCCGTCAGCGCCAGCGCCGCGCTGCTGCGAATTCCGAGTTCGTGTCCTTCCCGCTCGCCTCCCCGGTTGCTCCACAAAACCGCCAGCCCGAACACCAGTCCCGCTCCCAACCCTCCCAGGTGTGCAGCGTTGTCCACTTTGCTGGTAATGAAGCCGTAGGCCAGGTTGTAAACCGCAAAAATTACCAGGCTGGCGCTGGTCAGCCATACCGCGCTCCTGGAAAGCGGCAGCCGCGCAAACGGAAACACCATCAGCAGCGCGCCCGCCAGCCCAAAAATGGCGCCCGACGCCCCTGCGCTGATTGCCCTCGGATTCCATGCCAGGCTTGCCAGGCTCCCCACTGCTCCGGTTACCAGATAGATGAGCAGCGTTGTCCGGCTGCCGAACAGGTATTCGCCCAGGAAACCCAGGTTCAACAGTGCCCACATGTTCACGATCAGGTGCACCAGACCAATGTGCACAAAGATGCTCGTGATCAGTCGCGCCCATCCCCACCACCCGGACACGGTTTCGGGCCCGAAATTCGCTCCCCAACGCAACAGCACGGGCGCGGTCGGGTGCTGCAGCGCCGTGCGGAATGCCTGCCATGAAAGCGGCTGCTGGCGCATGCCCGTGGCCGTGATCGCCACGAATATTGCAATGTTCAGCCCGATCAGGAGTGAAGTGGCAGGCGCGACCGCCGCGAACCCGTGCGGCGAAAGCCGCAACCGGGTCTTCTCACGCGCCGCCGGCGGAGTGCTGCGTTCGTCCATTCGTCAGATGCATCGCAGCATAGCAGAACCCGGATGAACAGCGGGTGTCGGCGAAGGGTCCGGCGCTCTCATTGTTCGCTGCGCCCGCCCAGTTGCCCAGATCCTTTACCCCATCATCGCCGTAAACCCCGCGCCAATCAGCGCCATCAGCGCAGCCCAGCCAAACACAATCGCGAAGCATGTCCCTTTTTTTACTTTCGTCACGCAACTGAATCCAATCGCCGCCAGCGCCAGCACCCAGATGCCGAATATGTCGACTGCGGTCCCCAGCGTCCATAACGCGCTGCCTTGCGTTGCCAGCGCGCCCAGGTTGCTCCCGATCGGGTTTTGCATCACGAACGTGTCCGGCTGAACCAGCCCGGCATACAGAAACAC
>JAFAIN010000045.1 GCA_019236695.1 Acidobacteriota bacterium
TTCACCGGCATGCCGTTTGTCTTCGCCTTCTGGGCTGTGCGCCAGGAGGCGGCCAGCGCCCACCTGACGCTTATCTTCCAGCATTCCCGCGATCGCGGCCTGCAGCCTTCCAGCCTTGATGCAATCTGCCGCGAATGGGCGCCCCGCACCGGTATCAGCGAAGCTGAAGTCAGAAGCTATCTCACCGAAAATCTGTGCTACGAACTGACCGCCGCAAATCTCGCCGGCCTCGAGATGTTCTGGAAGTTCGCGGCAGATGAAGGAATTCTTCCCGAACTCCGGCCCCTGCGATTTGCGGCATCTCCGGCTGGTCTGGAAGCCGCCCGCAGCCCACAGCAGACTTGAAATCCTCATCCAACGGTAGGTGAATTTCGTCGCGAGCTGCGCGGCAGGCCTGGTTCTGGTCGGATTCGGCTTCTTCGTCAGCCTGGGCGGGCCCGGGCTGATCCTGGTCGGCATCATCGACCAATCGCTCATTCCGGTTCCGGGCGGCATTGATGCGCTGACCATTGTGCTGGCAGCCGGCCATGCGAGCACATGGCCGGTGTACGCAGCACTGGCTACCCTGGGGACGCTGCTGGGTGCGGCTCTCACTTACGAACTCAGCCGGAAGGGCGGCAAGGAGACGCTGGAAAAGAAGCTGCCCCGCAGGCAGATCAAGAAGATCGAAAGCAAATTCAGCCAGCACGGCTTCAGCGCGATCTTCATTCCCTGCCTGCTGCCCCCCCCGCTGCCGGCGGTACCGTTTCTGGTAGGCGCGGGAGCATTGCAATATCCGCGGCGGAAATTCCTCATCGCCACTGCCTCCGGCCGCGGCATTCGTTATCTGATTATTGCCTGGCTGGGCCACCACTTTGGCGACCCGATCCTCGGCTTCTTCAAGCGCTATGAAGTCGACATCATCATCGCCTTTGCCGTACTGATCGTGGGCGCGAGCGCGGGCGGCTACCTGCTGCGCAAATGGCAGAAGCACAAAGAGGCGGAAGAAGATCGCCGCGCCGGCGGAGAGCAGCCCAGGCAGAAGAAAGCAAGCTAGTATGGAAAGCCGTGGAACCAGTGGGGGCAAAATTTCGCGCTTGCGCACTCTCGCCGTGAGCGAAATATAATTTCTCCTGATGTCTCTCTCGAAGGCCGAGGCTCTTGATCTGTTCCGTTCTGACGATCTCATCGGGATCGGCATGGAAGCTGATGCGGTGCGCCGCCGCCTCCATCCTGATGGCATCGTCACTTACATCATCGATCGCAACATCAATTACACGAATTTCTGCACCGAGTACTGCACTTTCTGTGCCTTCTACCGCCCGCTGAAAGGTCCTCTCGCCAAAGAAGGCTACATCCTCGATTTCGAGACGATTTACGAAAAGATCCGTGAAACCGTCGAGCTCGGCGGTACCGGAGTGCTGATGCAGGGCGGCCTGCATCCCGATTTGAAAATCGAGTGGCACGCGCAACTGCTCCGCGGAATCAGCCAGCGCTTCCCGCGCGTGCACCTGCACTGCTATTCGGCGTCAGAGATTCTCGCAATCGCCGAGTACAGCGGCCTGACGGTGCGTGACACGATTGCCCGCCTGCGCGATGCGGGATTGGATTCCATCCCCGGCGGCGGCGCCGAAATCCTTGACGACGATGTCCGCTACCGCATTGCCCGCCTCAAGTGCCTTACCCAGGACTGGCTGGAAGTGCACCGCACCGCCCATAAGCTGGGCATGCGCACCACCGCGACCATGATGTTCGGTTGCGGCGAAGAGTTGGAGCACCGCGTAAACCATCTTCAAGTAATCTACGACCTGCAGGAGGAAACCGGCGGCTTCACCGCGTTCATCCCCTGGACCTTCCAGCCGAAGAACACCGCGCTGGGCGGCCGCCACTGGGACGAAGCCACCTCGGTCGAGTACCTCAAGACGCTGGCCGTTGCGCGCATCTTCCTCTCGAATTTCCAGAACGTGCAATCAAGCTGGGTCACGCAGGGATTAAAAGTCTGCCAGCTCGGCCTGCGCTTCGGGGGCAACGATGTGGGTTCCGTGATGTTGGAAGAAAACGTAGTGCGCGCCGCCGGCACCACCAACTGCACCACCGAAGAAGAGCTGCGCCGCATCATCCGTGATGCGGGCTTCCGCCCGGTGCAGCGCGACACCCTGTATCGCACCATGTTCCTGAACTGAGACCTGCCCGCCAGCGTGTTCATTTTCGGACACTATTGGCCGTTTTCCGCCAATGGAATCAAGCATTTGGCATGGAACCACAGTTGCACCATAAAGGGCTATGCTGCATGACCTCCGCTACGGCCTCCGCCTGCTTGGCAAGTCTCCCGCGTTCACCCTGGTGGCCGTGCTTTCGCTGGCCCTCGGCATCGGCGCCAACACCGCTATCTTCAGCGTGGTGGATGCAGTGCTGCTGCGGCCCCTTGCCATTGCCCATCCGGAACACGTTGTCTACCTTTCCGAACAGTGGCGTAATGAGCTGCCGGGATTCTCGGTTGGCAACTTCGTGGACATTCGCCGGCAGAGCACCTCATTCGAGAATATGGGCGCTTCCGCGAGCGCCAGCTTCAACATTGCCACTTCCGACACTCCGGAACGGGTGGAGGGCGAGCAGGTTACGGCCAGCTATTGGCCAACACTGGGCGTCCAGCCGATGTTCGGCCGCGTGTTTTCTGCGGATGAGGACCAGCCCGGCCGCGGCAACGTTGTGGTGGTAAGCGAACGCCTGTGGCGCACTCATTTGCGCGGCGATCGTGGCGTAATCGGGCAGCCGATGCAGATCAACGGAGAACCGATGACGGTTCTTGGCGTGATGCCCTCCTCCTTCGATCCGCTGCTGCAACGCTCTGATCTCTGGATCCCGGCTGCGTTCGCTCCGCAGAAGCTCGCCGACCACGACAATCATTACCTCGAGGTTGTGGCGCGATTGAAGCCGGGCATTTCTCTGGCGCAGGCCAACGGCGAGTTGCAGGTGATCGCGCGTCACCAGCAGCAGGCCTACCCAATCGACAACGACGCCCGAAGTTTCCGGGCCCGGCAGCTCTCCAGCGTGCTGCTGGGAGATCAGCGACTTGCGCTGATCACCATGCTGGGCGCAGTTGGCCTGGTTCTGCTCATCGCCTGCGCCAATATTGCCAACCTGCAGCTTGCGCGCGCCCGCAACCGCGACAAGGAAATTGCATTACGCGCCGCGCTGGGAGCATCGCCATTCCGCATGGCCCGGCAGTTGCTCATCGAGAACCTGGTGCTCGGAGCTGCCGGCGCGGCCGCCGGAATCCTGGTGGCGTTCTGGGGTGTCGCCTGGCTTGCGGCTAACGGGCCCAGAAATGTTCCGCGGCTCGACTCGGCGAAGCTCGATGCGCCGGCTCTGTGGTTTGCGCTGGCCGTCGCCATGCTTACCGGCCTGCTGATTGGGCTGGCGCCCGCTTTGCGGGCGACTTCCATGCGCCTGAATGATGCCTTCAAACAGGGTATCGGAACCGCAAGCGGCAGCCGCGACCGCCTCCGCGGCGCCCTGGTGGTGGGCGAAATGGCGCTGGCTCTCATGCTGCTCGCCGGCGCCGGTCTGCTGGTCCGAACGGCCCTCGCCGTTTCGCACGTCGATCCGGGTTTCGACGCCTCGAATCTCATCGTCGGCCGCATTGGCCTGCCGGACCGCGGCTACGCCGACCCGGCGAAGGCACGCGAGACGTTTGAGCGCATCGTGAACGCAACCGAGGCGTTGCCCGGAGTAACTTCAGCATCGGTGGTTTCCCGCGCTCCCCTGGCCGGAGGCAATTCCAGCAATGGATTGATTGCGGAAGGCCGTGGTCTCGACCTGGCAAACCTTGTGGACGCACGGCTGCAGGTTGTTTCCCAACACTACCTCGGCACCGTGCACCTGCCCCTGCTCAAAGGCCGCAACTTTACCGACCAGGATACCCGGCAAACTGCGCTGGTCACAATTATCAATCAGCGGCTGGCGCAGGTGATGTGGCCGGGCCAGGACGCTCTGGGGAAGCGCTTTGCCTGCTGCGAGGCCGGGCCGAAAGGGCGCCTCGACCCGGTGTGGCACCAGGTGATCGGCGTAGTAGCCGATGTTCATGCCGCCGGCCTTGATCGCGAAGTGCAGCCGGAGTTCTACCTCCCCATGACCCAGATGCCTCCTGCCTCCTGGGATTGGATTGGCCGCACCATGGACCTCGTGGTTCGCAGCAAGGCAAACGCCGTCTCCGCAGCCGAGCTTCGCTCCACCGTGGCCTCCATCGCTCCGGGTGTTCCGCTGTACCGCCTTTCCACCATGCAGCAGAAGATCGCCGGCACGCTGGAACAGGCGCACTTTGATACCTTGCTGCTCTCGATTTTTGCGGCTATGGCGCTGCTGCTGGCGGCCATTGGCGTGTATGGCGTTTTGAGTTACGTGGTTGCGCAGCGCACCCGCGATATCGGCATCCGCATGGCATTGGGCGCTTCGCCCACACGCATCCGGCAGCAGGTGCTGGGATACGGCTTGCGCATGGCGTTGCTGGGAACCGGCATCGGTATTGTCGCCGGCCTGGCAGGCGCGCGCATCCTTTCTAAGCTCCTCTTCGGCGTACGATCCAGCGATGCGCTCACCTTTATTGCCGTATCCCTGGCGCTCATTTCCATAGCCGCGCTGGCCAGTTACCTGCCGGCACGTCGCGCCACGCGCATTGATCCTATGGTTGCTCTGCGGTACGAATAGCCAAACAGCCCGGCGCAGGGCGCCCGCATCTCTGAAGAGCGGGGAGGGGTGCCTCATGGATAAAACGAAGCTGCCGGTCGAGATCACCGTCGCTCACGGCAAAGTGGAAGGCGACCTGGTTATTCCCGCGGCGGCGCAAGGGCTCGTGATCTTTGCCCACGGCAGCGGATCGAGCCGGCACAGCCCCCGCAACCAGCGTGTCGCGGAAGAATTGCAGCGCGCCGGCATGGGCACGCTGCTCATGGACCTGCTGAGCTCATCCGAAGAATCCGTCGATCTTTACACGCGCGAGCATCGCTTTGATATTCCGCTGCTGGCCGGCCGCGTGGTTTTGGCAACCGATTGGTTGCGCGATCAGCCGCAGTGCCAAAGCCTTCCTGTCGGCTATTTCGGGGCCTCAACCGGAGCCGCGGCGGCGCTGGTCGCCGCCACCCAACGCAGCGTTGCAGCCGTGGTGTCGCGCGGAGGCCGGCCCGATCTCGCCGGTGACCGGCTGGCCCACGTAAAAGCGCCAACCCTGCTGATTGTCGGCGGCGGCGATACAGAAGTTGTTGCCCTGAACCGTGGCGCTTATCAGAAAATCGGCACAGCGGAAAAGCAGCTCGAGATCGTTCCCGGCGCTTCGCATCTGTTCGAAGAGCCCGGCGCCCTCGAGCAGGTGGCAGCGCTTGCCCGCCAGTGGTTCACGCGCTGGCTGGGCGGGCAGGACCTGAGAGCAGCCTGAACTCAATGAGTGTTTGGGTTATTTCGCTAATGGGTTATCGGTTTCTCGTGCAATAATTCGATAGCTCAATAGCCAAATAGCCCAATTCTCTTGACTGCCTCAATCCCCTTAGAGCCGCATTTGCAGGCGCAGTTGATTGCCGCGGCTGAAGCCGCTTTCGAGCACGCCTATGCGCCCTACTCGAGCTTCTTTGTGGGGGCGGCGGCGCTGGGCCAGAGCGGCAAAATCTACACCGGCTGTAACGTGGAGAACGCCTCCTACGGCCTGACCATCTGCGCGGAACGCAACGCGATTTTTGCTGCCGTTGCTGCCGAAGGCCCAGCCTTCCGCTTGCGTGCCGTCGCAGTGGCAAACAAGGCGTGTGTTGCCTGCTCGCCCTGCGGCGCCTGCCGCCAGGTGATTTACGAGTTTGGGCCCAATGCATCCATTATCTTTCGCGGCGCCGAGCGCGGATACACGATCGCCGGCGCCGGCGATTTGTTACCCGCGGGATTTTTGCTGAGAACGGCTGAATAGACTCAGCCATTTAGACATCCAGCCCTGACATGCGCACGGTTGACATAATTCGCAGGAAACGCGACGGCCATGAACTCACTCGCGGCGAGATTGAGGCCATTATCAACGGCTTTACCGATGGCAGCGTGGCCGATTACCAGATGTCGGCGTGGCTCATGGCCACGCTGCTGCGCGGCATGACCGCCGCGGAACTGGCAGCCCTCACTGAGATCATGTTGTGCGCCGGCGAAGTGCTCGATTTTTCGTCCTTGCCCGGCTACAGCGTGGACAAACATTCCACCGGGGGCGTAGGCGACAAGACGTCGCTCGTTCTCGCTCCGGTAGTGGCCGCAGGCGGTGTGCGCGTACCCATGATCAGCGGCCGAGGCCTGGGCCACACCGGCGGCACCCTCGATAAGCTCGAAGCCATTCCCGGCTTCAATGTGAACCTCACCCTCGAGCAGTTTCGCGCCACGCTGGAGCAGATTGGCTGCGCCATGATCGGCCAAACCGCCGAAATTGCGCCTGCCGATAAACAGATTTACGCGCTGCGCGATGTTACCGGCACGGTTGAGAGCCCCTACCTGATCTGCGCCTCAATCATGAGCAAGAAGCTGGCGGAAGGCGTGAACGGGCTGGTGCTCGATGTGAAAACCGGCTCGGGCGCCTTCATGAAGCAGATGCAGGATTCTGAGTTCCTGGCATCGCTGATGGTCGAGACCGGCAAGCGAATGAATAAGAGAATGGTGGCGCTCATCACCGATATGGACCAGCCGCTCGGGAACTTCGTTGGTAACGCGCTTGAAGTCATCGAGTGCCTCGACATTCTCGAGGGCCGGGGTGCGGCCGACTTGCGCGAGCTGTGCATCGCGGAGGCGGCGTGGATGTTTTACATTGGCGGGCGTACCGGGACGGTGGAGGAAGGGCG
>JAFAIN010000148.1 GCA_019236695.1 Acidobacteriota bacterium
GGCTGTCGTATTTCGCGTTACCCACAATGCCAACGATTTCGTAGCCAGGCCCTTTCCGCCATTCGGGGATGCTGCCGTCCTCATCGCCAAAGCGCTGCCCCAGCGGGTTCACTCCGGGATAGAACTTCTTCACAAACAGTTGGTTGACCAGCGCCGGCTGGGGAACAGTGGGGGCCGGAGGCTCCGGTTCACCGGGCTTGGCCTGGTGCTGCGCCAGGGTCATTTCAAAGTCTTTTGCGGCAATTTCATAATCACGGCCAGCGAGGTTTCGGCCTGCCAGAAGTGGGATTTTCAACGTGTCGAGAAATTCGGGGCTGACCGGCATGATGTCAGCCTCGATCTCCACCTTCTTCGACCCCCCTGGAGGCAAGTAGTGAACGCCGGTCCGGCTCCAGCTCCCGGCCAGCAATGCATCGCCGGAATAGCTGGCGGAAAGCACGCCCGGTAAGTGGGAGATGCGCTCATGCAGGTCGCGGTAGAGGTCATCGATTTGGGTCTGCTTATATCCCGCGAGATCGGGCCGAAGTTCGAAAGTGAGCAGGTTCCGAGTGTCAAAGCCGGGGTTGATGTTTTTCAGGTTCCTGAGGGTGTGGACGAGCAGCCCAGCACCCATGAGGACGACGATGGCCAGAGCGGCCTGCAATGCGACCAGGGCGTTGCCTACGCTCAGCCAGCGATGCCGCGATTCCGGCTTGTTTCCGGCCGCAGCCTGCGATCCGGATTTGAGGGCAGGAGTGAGGTCGAGACGGATGGAACGCAGCGCCGGCGCGAGCCCGAACAGAATGCCAGTCACGAGCGACACCGCGGCGGTGAACGCGAGCACACGCCAATCGAGGCCTGAAGAAAAACCGAAGGAGCGCGTAGCGGTGCTGCTCAACATCTTGAAGATGGCCTGGGAGCCCCAGAAGCCAAGAAGGATGCCGAGGATCCCGCCGAAAGCAGCCACAAGCACGCTTTCGGTCATGAGCTGGCGAAGCAGGCGGGTTCGCCTGGCGCCAAGCGCCAACCGGACTGCGATTTCGCGCCTGCGGGCGCTAGCGCGAGTGAGCGCCAGGCCGGCCACATTGGCGCAGGCAATCAGCAGAACAAGACCCACGGCGGCCATGAGCACGCGTGAGGGATCGCGGTAACGAACGCTACCGCCAACCAGGGCCTGCTGCGCGGGAACCACCAGCAGGGTGGGATTGTTCCCTTCCTGGAACATCGGCTTGTCGCCGGCATGCGCCACATAGTTCCGGAACATGACATTGAGCGCAGCCTGGGTTTGCGCGAGCGCGACACCGGGTTTTTCACGGCCGATAATCAACAGCCAGAACGACATGGGGTCGCTGTAGCGGCGAGTTTCAAACCGGGGATTGATGACCGGCCGAAAGCTGAGCGGGATCCACAGGTCATAGTTGTTGCCGAAACTCAGCGCCAGAAAACGCGGCTCAGCCACTCCCACAATGGTGAAGGGCACGTTATTGATCTTGACGACCTTCCCGACCGCGGAAGCGGAGCCACCGAAAGCCTTTTGCCAGTACTGGTAGTTGAGCACGAGCGCCGGGGGGGCCGCAGGGTCATCGTCGGCCGGGGTCAGCAGGCGCCCGGCGGCAGGGTTGATTCCGAGCGTGGTGAAATAGTTTCCGGTGACGCTCTGGCCACGCACGCTCTCTGCTGGACCATTACCGCTGAGCGACATGCCTCCGCCATTGGCAAAACCAGCAACATCCTGGAACTGGCCGGAGGCCTTGACCTGTTCGTAGAACAGGCGCGGAAATGATGTGCTGGTTGGCTTGATGTCGCTGTAGTTTTCCTCGGTATCGCCATAACTGCTCATGCCGTGGATGTGGGAAGCGCGCTGGTCAGCCGTCCAGCGGAGTACGGCCAGGCGCTGGGCGTCCTGCACGGGCAGTGAGCGCAGCATGATGGCGTCAATGATGCTGAAGATGGCAGTATTCGCGCCGATGCCAAGGGCTAGAGTGAGGACGGCAATGGCGGTGAAGGCGGGCGTCCTGGCCAGCAGACGCAGACCGTAACGAATGTCATTCCAGATGGAGGCGAAATCCATGCAGCTTCCCTCGCTTGCTTAGACGGGCGGGATCGAAATACGTTCCCCCCCGAATATATAACGACGAAAACGCCGGCGAATTTTCCCGGCGCCTGGAGCGGCTCGCGCCAGCGTGGGGTTTCTTTCGCCCTCTTCGAGGGCTGGGGTGTGGGACCCTCAATCCCACGGCTTACGCCGTGGGCTACGCTCTTTCGCCCGCGTTCGCGGGCTGGATGTCGGGCCTGCCCTGTTGAAGATCCTCCCTGCGCCAGGGCTGGCAAGAGCAGGCTCAGGAATGCGGATGAGTGATGTTAGGGAACTGGTTGGGTTGCGTTGCGCACCAGTGCCTTGACGTCGTTGAGAAGCTGCTGTGAATCGAACACCACGCCACCCTTGATGGTGTACTTCACGCACTGTTCCTTCATGGCTTTGCGCTCCGGGCTGACGCGCGTGATGCCGCTGCCGTACAGCACTTTAACGTCGGCGAGCGGGTTCCCGGAGACCAGCACCATATCGGCGAGGTAGCCCGGACGCAGCAGCCCCAGGCGGGGGTTCTTTACGACTTTGGCGCCATTTTCAGTTGCGGCGTTCAGCGCTTCCAGGGGGGAGAAGCCGGCCTCTTCCAGCAGTTCCAGCTCGCGAATGGTGCCGAATCCCCAAAGCGAGAACAAGTAGCCTGAATCGGAGCCCACCGCAACGGTTCCACCCTGATTCTTGTAATCATTCACAAATTCCATCCAGATGCGATATGCGCGCCGCCAGTCGGCTTCCTTGTTCGAAGTCCAGTCATAGAAATAGGCCGCGTGGCGCTCAGGGTTCGGAAAGAAGGATTGCACCACGGCGGGCAGACCGTAGTCGCGCAACCAGGGCAGATTCTGGGCGCGGGTGACATCACGATTAGCTTCATAGATTCCAAAAGTGGGCACCATGATGAAGCCGTTCTTCTCCTGGGAATCGAGCAACGATTGAATGACCGCGCCATGCAGTCGGGAGACATCGGCCTGCAGCCAGGAGCGGCCGGTTTCAAGGAAGCGTTCGGATTCATTGGAGTAGTTGTATTCGGGCGGAAGGTTCTGGATGCGATGGCCGGAATAGGCGGATTCGGGGTATCCGTAGTGGTGTTCGATGGTGGTGGCGCCATCATGGGCAATGCGAACCGCGTTCATGGGGTAGACGCCATCCTGGCCAATGTGCACCGCCACTCCCATACCGTCTTTGCGCGCCTGGGAGGCGATGGCCTGGAAAACATCAGGCCACAGGCCCGGCTTACTGACGATCTTGATTCCATCGACGCCCATGGCATGCCACTCATCAACCACCTGGCGCGCGCCCGTCGGATCGTTGAAGCGAGGATCGTTCTCGCTGCGCCAATAAGGGTAGACGTAAATACGAGGCGCAATGATCTCGTTTCGCGCGCTGCGGGCCTGCTCTGCCAGCATGCCCTTGACGTCTTCGTCGCCTACATTGAAAGCCCGGATAGTAGTGACGCCGTGCCCGAGGAACAGCTTGTAGATGTATTCGGCGGGGACATCCTTGCCGGAATTGATGTGGGAGTGCACATCGATCAAACCGGGCATGAGGTACATGCCTTTGCCTTCAATGACGCGGTCGGGCCGGCCCGAACTGGGACCGCCGCCCATCAGCACGGAATCGGTGCCGCGGGAAATGACATCTGTGGCGACAATGGCGTCGATGGTGTTGCCCTTGATGTACACATCCACGGGACCGAAAGCGGGCGCACCGGAACCATCGATGACGGTGACCCCCCGAATCAGCAGCAGATTGAAGGGACCCGCTTTTTCAGGATTCGGCTGCGGCGAAGCGGCAAGCGAAAACAGCAGCAGCAGGCCGGTAAGGCGGTGGCGAATCATTCAGCCCTCCTGAGGGAAGGAGAAACTTAACAGAAGAGGCTTGAGTTCTGCCTCCCGTTTCGCACCGCATGAAATGCGGATCCCTCGCTTCGCCCGGCAGAAACTCAACTCGCAAGTGCTTTCGATAGAGGGCCCTGCTCTGGAACTAGACGGCGAATTGAACACCGGGCTGTAGGGGCGGGGCGCGGCGGTTGGATCTGCGTGCGATGTCGCGGTGTAAGCACTGTGGGGGTCCCGTTCGCTTCGCTCAGGGCAGGCTCTTCGCCCGCCGTGGCGGGCTCAGGATGACATAGCTTTTTTGCTGAATGATTGGAACCCGGCGGCTTTTGAGGCGTGCCGTTTCGATTCGGGAAGCGGTACTATTTCACGCCGTGTTTGCGGCCAATGGCGGCGTAAGAGAGGCTGACCATTATTACGACGGCCAGGACAATGGGGAGCGAGTAGCGCAGACCGCGCACGTAAAAAGTGCTGGCCACCACGCCGAGGAGAATCGCAATCGCGAAAAGGTTGGAAGCGGGAAACAGCCTCAGCCTCATCTTCACGCTCGCGCTGCGGGAACCAGCCGAACGCCGGAAACGAAGATGCGCGGCGAGTACCACCGCCCAGATGAGATACATGCCGGTGACTGCCGCCCCATACATGAACAGGAATACTTCCTGAGGCACCCAGGCCGACAGCAGAATGGCGATAAACATTCCGGCGCTCGCCACCAGAAGCGCCCGGTAAGGCACGCCGCGCGCGCTCAATTTACCGAGCGCGGCGGGAGCATAATCGCCGCGGGCCAGGGAGAACAGCATGCGCGTCGAAAGGTATAGCAGCGTATTTGCCCCCGAAACTGCGGCGACTATCACCACCAGATTCATCACTGAGGCGGCATACGGCACTCTGACGGCCGTGAACGCCCGGACAAAAGGACTTCCGGCGACGGTCCCATCGCCAGCCTGGTTCCAGGGAAAAATCGTGGCCATGATGCAGATGGCGGAGAGATAAAGAAGGGTGAGAAGCAGAATCAGCCTACGCATGGCCCGTGGGATGGTTGTTTCCGGGCGCTCGGCTTCTCCCGCGCTTATGGCAATGGCTTCGATTCCGAGGTAACTGGCGAGGACGAGAGTCAGCGAGAGCCATACGCCGGACCAGCCGTGCGGCAGGAAGCCTCCGTGAGCTGTGAGATTTGCATATCCGATCGCCGGGCGCGGCGAGAGGCCGGTGATGAGCGCGATGCCTACCGCAATAAAAATCACGATGGCAGCGGTTTTGAGCAGCGAGAACCAGTATTCGACCTCGCCAAAACCTTTGATGGGCGCGGCATTCACCGCCATAATTCCGAGCGACAAGGCGGCAACCCAAAGCCACTGCGGTGTTTGCGGAAACCAATATTGGAAGTAGATGGCCGCTGCCGTTATTTCCGCTCCCACAGCAACAATTTGAAGCAATCCGTAGGTCACCCGTACCGTAAACCCGGCCCACGGGTTGATGTAACGCTCGGCAAACAGCCCCAGCGACCCTGCCACCGGATGCACGACCGACATCTCGGCTACCGCAGAGGCAAGGATGAGCCCGACGACCGCGCACAGGGCATAAGCCAGAATTACGCCAGGACCTGCCAGATTGAGGGTCACGCTGCTGCCGAGGAACAGGCCCACGCCGATGGCGTCACCAATGGCAATCATCACCAGGTGCCGCTCACGCAATCTCCGCTGCAGCTCAGGCGGATTCTGGCTGGCTTCTCTTGGCTGGCAAGGGCTCGACGACATAAACCAGGGTCTATGGGACGCCGGATTTTAAGGAATTGGAAATACGAAACCCCAAACTCTCAAAGTGCTCACGGCAGCGCGGGCCGATGATAACGGAGTCAACGCCCTGGGTGTCCAGAACAAAGCGCAAGGCTTCTTCCGGGAGTGAACGGCCATTTTTTTCGGAAAGCGTTTTCAAGTCCTGAATCCGATCAAAGGCTTCCTGGTTGAGGAAGGCACGATAGGGCTCGGGCCTCAGCGTGAGCCGGCTGCCCGGAGGAAAGCCGGAATTCCATTGATACTTTCCGGTAAGAAGCCCGCCGGCCAGAGGGCTGAATACCGCGTAACGGAGCGATCGCGTTTGCAGGAAAGGAATCAGCTCGCGGCGGTCCCGCTGCTGAAGGAAGTTGAACTCGTTCTGCACATACAAAAGTCTTCTGCGGGTGGTTTCGTCGGCCAGTTCGAGGAATTCCTTCACATATGGAAGATCGACATTGGAAAGCCCAAGGAATTGCGCTTTACCTCCGGCCAGGACCTCGGCAAAGGCTTCGATTGTTTCTACGAGGGGAGTGGACGGATCGATTTCGTGGACGTAGTAAACGTCCACATAATCGGTTCTCAGGCGCCGGAGCGACTCTTCGATCTGGGTCGTGATCTCGATCCGGCTGAGCGGGGTATGACCGGCCCGGGTCCCAGTCGGATTACCCACCTTGGTGGCAATCTGGATACTCTGCCGATACGCGGAGCCCTGCTCGGAGAGCCAGCTTCCGAGATATTCTTCACTGCGCCCGCCGCCATAGGTATTGGCGGTATCGAATCGCGCCAGCCCGAATTCGCGGGCCAGGTTCAGCAATTGATGCGCCTGTTCCCTGCCTTCTCCTTTACCGAGCAGGTCGGGCGAGCTTCCTATGCCCCCGAAATATCCACACCCGAAAATGATTCGCTCACGGTCTTTTTGAGGGATCATTGGCCGGCCGCTTCCCTCATCGCTGATGACTGCTCAAACAGCGACTTCAGGTCGCGCCGCTGCACCTTGCCGGTGAGCCCCTTGGGGAGAACCGGCAGGAATAGAATGCACTCTGGCGTTTTATACTCGGCGATTCGACTGCGTACGAGATTCCGCAATTCCTGCTGGTTCGCCGTATGCCCTTCGCGGAGTGCGACGAAGGCAACCACCTTTTCGCCGTGGACCGGGTCGGGCACGCCGATTACGCCGGCCTCCAGCACGGCCGGATGGTGATACAGAGCCTCCTCCACCTCCTGCGGGGATATGTTCGAGCCGCCGCGGATGATGATCTGTTTTGCCCGCCCTTCAAACCAGAAGTACCCATCGGCGTCGCGCCTAACGAGATCGCCGGTGCGCAGCCAGCCATCATCAAACGTCGCGGCCGTGGCGGCGGGGTCATCCCAATATCCCACGCAGTTGGCCGGGCTCTGGACCTGCAGTTCACCCACTTCACCATCTCGCGCCAAAGTGCCCGAGGGGGTCACGACGCGTGTCTCGAGCAGGTCCATCGCAGGTCCAATTGATCCCGTGCGGAGCGCGCCCTCACGGATGCAGGTAATCGGCACCGATTCCGTCATCCCATAGAGTTCGCGGACGGAAATGCCAAAGAGCGACCGAAAGCGTTCCTGCAGAGTAGCGGGCACAGTGTCGCCACCAGCCAGGCATAACCGCACGGAACTGACGTCACGCGGATTTCGATCCTGCTCCTCCACCATGAATCTCAGCATGGCCGGAAGAATCAGGATGGCGGTACACCTCCAGCATGCAATGGCATCCAGCGCCTCGGCAGCTTCGAAAACGGGAAGCAAAACCACGGTTGCTCCGCAAGCGATGGCGGGCAGCAGCACGCAACTGAGCGCCGAGATGTGCAGCATCTGGGTGACGGCGAGCAGCGTGTGGCTTTCATCGAGCCCGAGTGACGCCATCAGTTGCGGGCCGCCGGTGAGCGAGATGTGCGTGTGCATCACTCCCTTCGGCCGAGCGGTTGTGCCGGAGGTGTACAGGATTGCGGCAACGCTCTCGGGAGAAACTTCGGGCAATGGAACGCCCGCCAGTTCCGCCTCGTCAAGCAGCGGAAGCGCAGTGCAGAAGCCCAGCAGGCCCGGACACTCCGCGCGTGCCTCCTCGGCCATCGGCGACAGTTCGGGCTGGCTGAAACAAAGCTTCGCTTTCGAGTGTTGCAGGATGTAGGCGATCTCGGCAGGTTTAAGGCGGTTGTTGACCGGCACTGCGACCATTCCACTCTTGAAGCAGGCAAAGTACAGGTTCACCACTTCAACAGAATTGCACCAGTGAATGGCCACGCGGTCACCGGCCTGCAGCCCTTTCTGCAGGAGCCAGCGCGCGAGGGCATTGCTGGAACGATCCAAAGCCTGGTAGCTGACCACATGTTCCCGGCAGACGACAGCAGGCTTCTGCGGGCAGGCCTCAGCGGAGTAGCGCAACATTGTTCCGAGATTCATCGGCGAAGATTACCACGCAGGCACGGAGACGGGCTGGGCTAATTGAGTTGCAATAACCCAATGGCCGATCACTCAACCGCTCAATTTCTCTGCGCCACGTTGCGGCGACATTCAGATGCAGCTCATGCAGGGTAAATTTTGCCGTCGGTTTTGCCGTTGGGCGGTTGCAACCGCGGCGAGAAGCGGCGTATGGGCTGCGGCGATGCAGGACGTACTGTCTTGCTTTTCTCCGGCATTATTTGAAGGGTTGGGTTAACAGCCGTTGCCGGGGCGGGCGCGAGGCCTGGGCGGGCGGGGCGCAATGAGACGGAATGATTGTCCGCGCGCCTTGCGGTCAGAGGGGCAAGACGCACCGGCGCATCTGCCGTCACGCGGGGGGCGGCCGGGCCTGGAAAAGAAGCAGTGAAGAGTGCAGCGCCGATCAGCCACGCACGGATTGCCATAGCACAACATTCCG
>JAFAIN010000298.1 GCA_019236695.1 Acidobacteriota bacterium
TTGAGCGCCTGGAACTCCTGCTCCTTCTGGACCTTGATACCGGCTTGTTCGAAGAGTGCTTTCATAACGTATAAACTCTGGAGCCGATGACCAGGATTGAACTGGTGACCTCTCCCTTACCAAGGGAGTGCTCTACCAACTGAGCTACATCGGCCCTTCGCTAGTTCGAGTGTTCGGATTCCCCCACCGCTGCCAGACGCTCCCGCTGCTGGTGCAGCCAGGTGCGGAACGCGAACATCCCCAGCACTGCCCAGACTACCCAGACAATCGGAACCGCTCGCCCATCCACTTCCACTGTTGCCGTCAACGTCATGCCAGCCACCAGCGCCAGCATTCCGTAAACCGACATGGCAATCAATAATCGCTTCACAACAAACTCAAACTCTGGTGCACAGGGGAGGATTCGAACCTCCGTAGCCCTGAAGGGCAACAGATTTACAGTCTGTCGGTTTTAACCGCTCACCCACCTGTGCGCATCCTGCGCCAGACGCGCACACGAGCCTTACGCGTGCCGCTGGAACCACATTCAATTCATGTGGAGTTTAGTTCTTTATGAAGTGTCACTCCACTCCGGAGGCAATTCTGCGTTCCGGAGCCGAGGTGTGCCTTCGTCGCAAGCTGGAGCTGGCGGAGGGATTTGAACCCCCGACCCTCTGATTACAAATCAGATGCTCTGCCAGCTGAGCTACGCCAGCCGAAACCTTGTGAGCCAAAGCGGGGACACACCCCACCCTGAGAACACAAAGATAAACAATAGCAGGAAAATGCAGTTAGCCGCAAGGAGGGCTGGAGGGCGGAGTGCGCTTGCCGGAATGCGCGCGGCCCTGGGGAGGCAGTTGGACACACGTGCGGAGAGGACGACTACCCTCTGCGCAAGGAGAGTGCGCTCCCAGATTCCTCGCCCCCAGAGCGGGCTCGGAATGACTCTCCCGGCCGGGGCTACCGGCTACAATCAGGAAGGAGAATGCCAGGTTTGAGCGAGTTCGAGGTGATTGTGGTGGGCGGCGGCCATGCCGGCTGCGAAGCGGCCGTGGCATGCGCCCGCATGGGGCTACACGCCGGCCTTTTTACGTTGAACTCGGCACTGATTGCGCAAATGTCGTGCAATCCGGCGGTGGGCGGCATTGCTAAAGGCCACCTGGTGCGGGAGATCGATGCGCTGGGCGGAATCATGGGCGAGGTAACGGATGCGGCCGGCATTCAATTTCGCCTGCTGAACACTTCGCGCGGTCCTGCCGTGTGGTCACCCCGGGCGCAGTGCGACAAGAAGCTCTACCGCACGCGAATGCGTGAACTGCTGGCACGCACTGCCGGGCTGCAGATTGTGGAAGGGGAAGTGGTTGGCCTCGTAATCGCCGAGGAGAACAGGGGCGGGCGGGCAGTTACGGGGGTCATGCTCAAGGACGGACGCCGGTTTGGCGCGCGGGCGGTGGTGGTTACGACGGGAACGTTCCTGAACGGACTTATCCATTGCGGCGAGCAGAAGATCGCGGCCGGGCGCCGCGGCGAGCCGGCCTCCGAGATGCTGGGTGAAGCTCTCAAACGGCTGGGCCTGCGGGGCTGCCGCCTCAAGACCGGCACTCCTCCGCGCCTGGATGGCCGCACCATTGACTGGGACGGCCTGGCCGTACAGCCGGGGGATTCAGACCCCACGCCGTTCAGCTTCCGCACCCGTTCGCTCACCCAGCGGCAGGTACCGTGCTTCCTTACGTTCACAACGGCCGAGACGCACCGCATTATCCGTGAGAATGTGCACCGCTCGCCCATGTACAGCGGGCAAATCCAGAGCGTCGGCCCGCGCTATTGCCCTTCCATTGAAGACAAAATCGTCAAGTTTGCCGGCAAGGACAGCCATCAACTCTTTCTCGAGCCTGAGGGGCTCGATACCCTGGAAATCTATATCAATGGCATGAGCACGTCGCTGCCGGAAGACGTGCAAAACGCCATGCTCAAAACCGTGCCCGGCCTGGAGAATTGCGCGATGGTGCGTCCGGGCTACGCGATTGAGTACGACGCCATTGACCCCACGGAGCTGCGGCGGACGCTGGAGACGAGAAAAATTCGCGGCCTGTACCTCGCCGGCCAAATCAATGGCACCTCCGGATATGAAGAGGCAGCGTGCCAGGGTCTGATGGCCGGAATCAACGCGGCGCTTGCGCTGCGGAAAGAAGATCCCCTGACGCTCGACCGCAGCGAAGCTTATATCGGAATTCTGATTGATGACCTGATCTCGAAAGGCACGAACGAGCCTTACCGCATGTTCACCTCGCGGGCTGAATTCCGCCTCCATTTGCGAATCGACAACGCCGACCGCAGGCTCACTCCGCACGGGCGGCGAGTGGGACTGATCGAGGATGGTGTGTGGAACGATTTTGCGGCGCGGCGGGAAAGAATGCAGCGGCTTTCCGGGCTGATGGAGCAGGCGCGGATTACGCAGGCGGCGATTGCCCGCTGCCGGCTGCCGGAGGGAAGCGCCGGCAGCACGCCGGCCCAGTTGCTGAAGCGGCCCGAAGCCGGCATTGTGCAATTCGAGCCGCTCTTGCGGGAACTCATGCCTGAGTTTTTCAACCGCGAACTCAGGGTGCAATACCAGCCGGAGCTGGACGCGGCGCCTTCCCTATATGAGGAGCTGACTCGGGCCCGTGAGCGGCTTTCGAAAATCGGCGGCCCGGCGGAAGGGCAGCCGGCGATGGCCGCTGAAGTACGGAATGAACTGAAGTCCATCGAAACCGAGATCAAATATGCCGGGTACCTCGATCAGCAAAAGCGGGCTATCGAGCGGCTGAAGAAGGCAGAGCAGCGCGCCATTCCCGACTGGTTCGACTATTCGAGCGTAAGCGGCCTTTCGCGTGAGATGAAGGAAAAGCTGGAACGGGTGCGGCCTGTAACGCTGGCCCAGGCAGCGAGCATTCCAGGCGTAACGCCGGCCGCCGTCTCACTGGTCAACGTATATATAGAACTTCAGGGCAGGCAGAGGATCTCCCAGCCAGCAGCTCTCAGCTTTCAGCCGCAGGGCACTTCACTGTGATTGCGGGGCTGAGCTCTCGCTGGTTTTGAGCAGCTCGTTGACAATGGTGACCAGTTCCTCGGGATTTACCGGCTTCTCGAGGTAGAGGTCAGCCAGCGGTTCGGCTGCCTGAAAAGCTTCTGCCACGTATCCGGAAACCACGACCACCGGGACGGAAGAATTGGACTTGGCGGCCTGAACCACAGCGCGGCCGTTGGCATCGCCGAGCCGCCAATCCGTAACCACCGCGTCGTAGGTATTGTTCTGCAGCTTCTCGATTGCGTCTTTGGCCGAGGTGGCCGGCGTAACCTGGTGCCCGGCGGCTTCCAGGATGGCGCATTTCAGCGTCACCACGTGAGGCTCATCATCAACGCACAGAATCTTTGACATATCCACCGGCAGAGCCGAGTGCCACCTGGCTACCATTGTCGGATAGCGATTTCAGCAATGTCAACGCAGGGATACCGGCTCCGGAAATGCTGAGCCTTTGAAATTTCAGGCGATTTTTTCTCCGATGCTCTTGGCCTGCGTGAACAGATACATGTAATCGGGGCCGCCAGCCTTGGAATCGGTTCCCGACATGTTGAACCCGCCGAAGGGATGCGCCCCCACCATGGCGCCCGTGCACTTGCGGTTGAAGTACAGGTTGCCCACGTGGAAGCGCTCTTTGGCCTGCCGCAGATGGTCGGGATCGTTCGAATAAACCGCGCCGGTCAGCCCGTACTGCGTGTCGTTGGCCAGCTCGAGCGCGTGCTGGAAGTCGCGCGCCCTGGTCACCGCCAGGACCGGTCCGAAAATCTCCTCCTGGAAGATGCGCGC